>DKWG01000047.1 GCA_002491605.1 Ruminococcus sp. UBA7158 | reverse complement strand
ACCCCAACTTTTAGTATAGAACCTAAAAACCGTGTAAAATCTTATCGACTTTACACGGTTTTTATTGTTATCAAATTATCAAGGCGGCAAATCACTTTGATGCCTGCTTATTCTTCCCTTTAACCTTTGGAGCAGTCAGCTCGAAGCTGCGGTCAAGCAGCCATTTTATCTTTTCGTCCGCACAGCTGCCGTCGAGTGCGACGGTAATCCAATGCTCCTTGTTCATATGATATGCCGGATATATGCCGTTTTCCTGAATTAATGTGCTGATTAAAATAGTGTCGCACTTAAAATCTGCAATGCTTATTTCCTCATCGCTGTCTAAGCCGAGCTTAGAGCGAGGGATATCCATTATGATTGCAAACCATTTTTTGTTGCCGATATGTCGGAATACAGCGTTTTTGGGACTTGTCATCCAAGGATATTCAGCGTCAGCATTGTATTGGCTTGATATGTACTCTATTAATTCCTCTCTGGTCATTTTGTCTCCTCTTTTCCGGCTTAAATTTCGCACAAAAGAAAGAATTGCGTTGGCGTCCAAAGGGCAGATGATGCCGAAACGGCATCGGGAGCGGCTTCGCCGTGAGAACGATTCTTTCCGATTTGGAGCCATCGGCTCCAACTATTGTATCGTAAGTTCCGCACAAACCGAAAGAATTGTGTTGACGCCCAAATGGCAGATGATGCCGAAACGGCATCAGGAGCGGCCTCGCCGCGAGAACGATTCTTTCCGATTTGGAGCCTTCGGCTCCAAATCATTATATCACATTAAGCGAAAAAGGCAAGCCTGTTATCCGCAATTTTGATAATCATGTGAAATAGTCTATATGAATTTTTTATTGCAGTTTCAGCAAATCTGTTAATACATTTGAAATATCTTTGTCAATACATATTGCTCTTGAAGCAATTTCATTGGGACAAAATGCTTCACCGAGATTGATGCAGACATATTCAGATTTGCTGTTCTTCTCCGTCATTCTCCAAAACGGATACTTGATGATTCCGGGTGTATTAGCTCCGACTCCAAGCTCTAAGAATACAATGCGTCCGTCCTTATGCCTGCTGATAAATTCACTGTAGCGGTTTGCGGCTGAATACCAGCCTTCGTCTTGAACAAATGAATCGTCACACCTTAGATTCATGGTCATCGGCGCACCGCACACAGGACATCTCGGTATCAAGAGGGATGGTATTCTCAGGTTTTCCTGCTCGGCTGCCATCAGCCGCACAGTCTTCTCGTTGTCATAGGTTTTGTTGTGACACGCCTTTGAGCATTGCCATAAGCCATAGTCCCCCTGAGTGTAAAACAGCCGTTTCTTGTCAAAGCCGGCAAGCTGAAATTGATGGTCGACATTGGTTGTAAGCACAAAGTAGTTTTTGTCCCTGACAAGCTCAAGCAGTGCTGAGTACGGTTTGCCCACCGTGACATCATAGCGGTTTATCAGGATATGCTTAGACCACCACGCCCAGTATTCTTCTAAGGACGCATATGGATAAAATCCGCCGGAATACATATCGCTGAAGCCGTATTTTTTATAAAAGTCAGAAAAGTATCTCATAAATCTCTCGCCGCTGTAGTTAAACCCTGCCGAGGCGGACAAGCCGGCACCTGTGCCGATAACAATTGCGTCAGCGGAGTCGAGTATAGACTTTAGATTATTTAATTGAACCGAGCAGCTGTTTGTAGATTCTGTAATCTGTTTCTTTGAAAACATTGAAAATTACCTCAATATCACTGTGAAATTGCTTTTTGTATTTCGTCACTGTATCAATGGCGATTTGTGCCGCCTTGTCGTTCGGAAAATGAAACTCACCTGTCGAAATGCAGCATAGGGCGATGCTCTTTACTCCGTTTGCTTCTGCTGTCTCAAGGCACGTCCGATAGCATGATGAAAGCAATCGGCAATCCTCATGAGACAAATGCTCGCCGACAATCGGACCGACTGTGTGCAATATATAGCGGCACGGCAGATTGAAAGCCGGAGTTATCTTAGCTGTTCCTGTTTTTTCGTCGTGACCCTGCTTCTTCATAAGCTCATAGCACTTGAGCCTGAGCTGCACTCCTGCAAAGGTGTGAATGGCATTATCTATGCAGCCGTGGTTCGGACAAAAGCAGCCTAAGAGCTTCGAGTTAGCAGCGTTGACAATAGCGTCGCACTTAAGCGTTGTTATATCGCCCTTCCAAAGATATATTCCCGTCCTTATCGGGTTGAGATCATTGATGTCAGTGATTCCTTTTGACAGGATTTCATTTTGTAAATAAGCGTCCTGTACCGCTAAAAACTCATCGCTTGACGGCATCGGGCTGCGCAGGTTAAAAAGCGAGCGCAGCAGGATTTTTTGTTCTTGCGCGTCGGACGGGATTTTTACTTTTGATTGAAGCTGCCGTTCGTTCAGCAGTTCTGATATTAAATACTCTCTTCTTTGTGTCTGTGTCATTTTCGTTTCTGCTGATTCCTTTCAGATTGCAATGCTTTAACGGCAAATTGAGGCTGCCGATTTGACAGCCTCAACGGTTTGATTATGCTTTAGGCAAAGAAGAAGCCTGCCGTCATATCAAGATAGTTCTGACCTGAGTATTCAGGATACTGTTTTTGCATTTTCGACTTGAACTCGTCGGCGTCATTGCATGATGCGGCAATGCTCTTAAGATTTTCAATGTAATCAATCTTTGTTTTAGCATCCTTTAAGTCCTCGGGAGTATAGTGTGAGGTCAGGATAAGGTCGTAGCCTTTGGAGAGGTAGTCGTTCAGCTCTGCGATTATAGCGTCGGCGTGAGCAGGACCTGCAACAATGGAGTGGCAGTCATGACCGAGCATATGTGTGTATACAGCGTTGATTTCGGGAATTTCGATATCAAATGCCTCAGCAGTCTGCTTGATTACAAAGTCGATGCCGCCGATAGTGACCTTGCCTTCACGGATGATGTTTGTTATCTTGTGAACGGAGCTGTCGAAGATTTCGCCGAATGCGCCGGTGAAATTATTGATTAATGCCTTGCCGCCTCCGTTTTCGGAGTACTCGACGGCGTTTTCTGTTGCGTATTTAGGAACGTCGGGTAAAAATGTTGCCCCTGCGCCGTGATATGCAACAAGTATACCATCCACCTCTAAATTGTCAAGATACTTTGAAAGCTCACTGATGTTGTCGAAGAAGCAAGGTGACTCGATTACTACTGCCTTACCGTTTTTCTCAACGATAAATACTTCATCATCAATAAAATCGTTGGTTTTATATGCGTGAAGCTTTATTGTGCCGAAGTCGTAGACGTTCATTTCACCTTTTTCGAGCTTGACTGTTGTAAATGTGTTCTTTTGCATGATTTTGTCCCCCTGAATGTATTTGAGTTTTGTAATGCTTGCTGAGCTGTTTAGCTCCTGTTTACAATATACAACGACAATTTCACGCTGTAAAGTACGCACTTTATTGTGCCGTAGTTACCGCAAAGTTACTATTGAACGGTTACCAAAAGGTAACAAATGCTTGGCAAGCGGCTTTGAAGGACTTATAGCTGAAAAAGATTTTTTTAAAATTTTTTCTGACGTCTGCATTGACTCGAATCGGGCAGTATGATATTATCAGAAACAAGGTTACATATTGAAACTATAGAAATGGGGTTAATTTTATGGCTGACGAAAAGAATATTACTCAATTGCCTGCTTGTCCTGTGGAGACAACGCTTATGCTCATAGGTGACAAGTGGAAGGTGCTTATTCTGAGAGATTTGTTACAGGGGACAAAGCGGTTCGGCGAGCTTAAGAAGTCGGTCGGAAACGTATCTCAAAAGGTGCTGACTGCGCAGCTGAGGGCAATGGAGGAAAGCGGACTTCTTACACGCACCGTTTATGCCGAAGTGCCGCCGAGGGTGGAATACTCTTTAACAGAGCTCGGTCAAAGCTTAAGACCTATTCTTGACGCCATGTGGAGCTGGGGAGAAGGGTATAAGGCTTCGATTGTCTAAAGTGGCTTTATAAACAGCTTTGAAAAGGTCAGAACGCATATACATATACATGAGCTTTTAGCTCGGTATTAATCGAAAACTCACATCCCGATAATTCGAGATGTGAGTTTTTTGTGCTGTATAAAAGACCTTAACTACGCAAATCAGTTGAATATGCCGTTTCTTCTTTTAATCTGCCTTATGTCCTCGCCGACGAATCGCAGGGGGTAGTAATTTCCTATAAGGCGGGATATAATTCTGTCGTCGTAGCGCTTAACAAGCTCTTCATTTGTCAGGTTAGTCGAAACGACAGTAGGCTTGCCCATATTCAGCCTTGAGTTAATTATATTGTAGATGGTCGATGAATTAAAAGGCGACGAGAATTCGCAGCCGAGGTCGTCCAAAATAAGAAGGTCTGCGTTTAAAAGTATTTCTAAGGTGTCTTTATCTGACTTTCCGAAGTGTTCCTTTTCAATATCTCTAAGATAGTTCTGAATTGAGTCAAACGCCACGCTTACACCGTTTAAAATGAGCGTCTGCGCAATGCAGGAGGACAAAAATGTTTTGCCCAAGCCGGTCTGTCCTATCATGAAAATGCTCGGCGAATCGTTAGAAAATATGTCGCAGTACTTCATGCAGAACTGAAGATTATTAACCATCATCTCTCGGCAGGCAATGTCCTTGCCCTTGTGCTTGACGATTTCAGGGTAATAATCAGCTTTAAACTCAGCAAAGCTGTGCAGCTTGATTTTGCATTGTTCGTTTAGCTGTTTAATCATTATAGACATTAAAAGCTCTTCACAGCAGCGGCACCTTTGACCTTCCACCAAGCCTGTATCACAGCAGGTATTGCAGTGATATTTTGCGACTAAGTAGTCCTCCGGATAGCCAAAGCGGACCAAGTATTCCTTTAGCCTCTTCTGACTCAAAAGATTGTCGTTTTTGACTGCTTCGACAGCCTGCTTAACGTCGTCTCTTTTAGAAAATACAATTTCGGCAAGACGGTTTTTGGTGTCTGCCAAGTGCGTAAAAATACTGTAT
Organism: Ruminococcus sp. UBA7158; assembly: GCA_002491605.1. GTDB lineage: Bacteria > Bacillota > Clostridia > Oscillospirales > Ruminococcaceae > Faeciplasma. The sequence continues at coordinate 52,259 of DKWG01000047.1, read as the reverse complement.
ATTTCCGGAGCGTTTCTTTTTATCTCGTCAACGTGCTCGCTGTATTCAGAGATAGCCTTTTGCCGTCTGTTATCAAGCTGAGAATATGCTTGATTTATTGCTTCGGGCGAATACTTAACCATTTATCATCATCCTTTTAAAGTGTTGGCTTATTCTGTATGGTAAACTGCTCAAACTCATCTAAATCAAAGGAATGTCCGCTTTCATCATTGTTCACAGGCTGCTGCTTGACGTCAGCTTCAATTTCCTCCGGCTTAAATATCTTTTTGTCCGCCCACGACCTCAAAATCTTGTCTATGTAAGCAAACGACAGCTTGTTGGTTGCGTCAACGCATTTTTCACGGGCGATTGAGATCATATCAAGCCCAAAGCCTAAGTCCTGCCAGCCCGTAATGAATTTAACCTGCTTTGAGCTGAGCTTAGTATCTATGCCGAACTCATGCTTGACACGGTTTTCAAAGCTGTAAAACGCTTTTCTGCGGTTGATTTCTGCGTCGATATCTAAAAAGTCGGTTATACCGTTGTCGAAAAAGTCGGCGGCGACTGATTCGATATACCTCGCCGAGGTTTTATCGAGGTCACGGCAGTGCTCCAATATCAAAACTACAGACTGAGGTGAAAAGCCGTAGTAGTCTATAAGATTGATGAGCATCTCATGGTCGCAGTGCTTTAATATTCTTCCTAAGGTTTGCTCGGCTTCAAAGAAAAGCTCCTTTAAAGCGCCGTTTTCATCAAGCATTTTTGTTATATCCTTGGGAGTAAACTTTGCGTGCAAGACCCTTACCGAATCATTTGCCGCACTTATATCCGCTTTATCACTTTTATTGATATCGATATCACCGACATTTATAGCTGTAACGCTTTTTGCGGCATTATTTTCGCTGACTGACGGAAGTGCACTGCTGTTATCATCAGACGATAGCACACCAAGCTCCTGCCAAAATATAACTGCGTCGTCAAATGCGTCGGCGGTTATTCCGCACTTTTTGCAGATCACATTCTTATCCTGATTGTCTGATTCGTCGCACATCAAAAATAACAACAGCTTTATAGCTGCGGCGTCTGCAAGCCTTAAATATTCGTCAACCAAAGCACAGGGCACGGAAAAGAACCTTTTCCACTTTGAGGCGTTGATTTTTATCTGCACTTAAGTTACCACTCCTATATTTTTTATCGCTTTAATTGATATTGTAGCATTTTGTATGACGAAAATCAACAGATAAATTGCGAAAATGAGTACGGCGGCTATGTGCAGGCAATATAATTTTTTTCTTATATTTAATTAATTGCCCTTCACAAAAACGGTCAACGGGTTTATACTTTATATAAATTAATTCATTTTGAAAAGCTTGCAAGCAAAGCTTTCGGCTTTTGTTCGGATTTATATGTGATTCACATTCGCAAGCCTTTACAGCGTTTAATTAAAAACGGCATTCATAGAAACGGTCTATTTCCGATGAAAGAGTATGAAATTATGAACGAAAAATTTTTTGAGCTTCCGTATGAAAAGAGATTAAGGATTATAAACGCAGGCTTTCGGGTGTTTTCTGAGAGCATATATAAGAAAAGCCCGATGAGTGAGATAGCGGCAGAAGCCGGGATAAGCAAGTCTCTTTTGTTTCATTATTTTAAAAATAAAAAGGAGCTTTATCTGTTTTTATGGAATGAGGCAGGCAGGATAACTCATGACTCCGTTAAAAACAGCGGATGCTTTGAAACAAATGATTTGTTTGAAGCGATGGAGCTGGGTCTTAAGGGAAAGATTAAGCTTATGAGGGAGTATCCGTATGTTTCGCAGTTTTCACTCAAGGCTTTTTATGAGACGGATTCCGCTGTAAGTGCAGCCGTTAGCAGAAAATACAATCGCTATTTAGATGCGTATATTGACGAGTGGCTCAAGCATATAAACACAGATTGTTTTCGTGATGGGCTGGATATGAAAATGATGTTTAAAGATATGTCCCTTGCTGCTGAGGGGTACTTATGGGAGGCTATGCATTTAGGAAAGTCCCTGGACGTCGACAAGTTAGAAAAGGATTTTCATTTACTGTTTAGCTTCTGGAAAAAGGTATATACAAAGGACGGTGAGTAGAATGAATGCGGTGACAGTCAGAAATCTATCTAAGTACTACGGAAAAAGCTTAGGAATTAAAAGTGTAAGCTTTGATGTTAAAGAAGGGGACTTCTTCGGATTTATAGGACCAAACGGAGCAGGAAAATCGACTACAATAAGAATACTCATGGGACTCATATCTCGCTCCGGAGGAGAAGCAATGCTTTTCGGCAATGACGTCTCGAAGAATAAGTCACGGCTGTACAGCGATATCGGCTATATGCCGTCTGAACCGTTGTTTTACGGAAATATGAGGGTAGGGGAGCTTCTTAAGCTTTCGGCGCGTTTAAGAAAAGCTGATTGTGACAAAGAGGCAAAACTCCTTTGTGAAAGATTGAAGCTTGATACAAGCAAAAGAATATCGCAACTCTCGCTGGGAAACAGAAAAAAAGTGTCGATTGTGTGCGCCATGCAGCACAATCCCAAGCTATACATACTCGATGAGCCGACAAGCGGTCTTGACCCACTGATGCAGCATGAATTTTACTCGCTGCTTGAAGAAAAGAATAAAGTAGGCGCCACAATTCTATTGTCTTCACATGTATTAATTGAAGTTCAGAAGTACTGCAAAAATGCCGCTATTATAAGAAACGGCAGCATTTTAGTCAGCGACAGCATAGAAAACTTAGGACACACCGAAGCTAAACGAGTCTCATTGAAGTGCAACAGTGTTTTCGACGAGAGCTTGTATAAATGCCGCAGCATTAAAGACTTTAGCAAAAGCGGCGACTGCTTGAGCTTTTTATACAAGGGTTCGCCCAATGAATTGATATCAGTGCTTTCGGCGCTTGACGTTGAAGATTTATCTATAACAGAGCCTGACTTGGACGAGGTGTTTATGCACTACTACTCAAGCGACGGTTCGGAAAGGAAAAGCTTATGACTTTATTTAAGCATGAACTGAAAGCAGGATGCGTTTCGTTAATAGCATGGACTGCTTCAATTTCAGCATTGATATCTGTATGTATATTTATCTATCCTCAGATGAAGAATCAAATGGTCGATATTTCAAAGGCTTTTTCTGATATGGGGAGCTTCTCATCTGCCTTTGGAATGGATAAAATCAATTTCGGAGATTTCATGGGATATTTCTCAATTGAGTGCGGAAACGTGCTCGGCTTGGGCGGAGCATTTTTCGCAGCTCTTTTAGGTATCACAGCTTTATCAAAAGAAGAAAGCGGACACACCGCTGACTTTTTGCTCACTCACCCGATAAGCCGCTTGACGGTATTATTGCAAAAGCTTACAGCAGGTATATGTCAGTTTGTATTGTTGGATGCTGTGGTTTTGTCGGCAATTATAATATGCTGCGCTGCTGTCGGCGAAAAGCCGGATATGGGGCTTTTTATGCTGATAATGATGTCATATCTGATAATGCAGATTGATATATTTTGTATCTGCTTCGGAATATCAGCGTTCATCGGCAACAAGAGCATAGGAATAGGCTTGGGCGTTGCGGTGTCATTGTACTTTTTGAATTTAATCTCTAATCTTACCGATAAAGCTGAATTTCTTAAATTTATTACGCCGTTCAGCTGCACAGACTGCGGATATATTTTGGAAAACCGATGTGTCAATATGAAGTATTTGATAGTGGGCATTGCGGTTTCTGTAATGCTTGCTTCAGTCGGGGCACTGTGGTATAACAATAAGGATATATCTTGATACTGATTTGTGACTGAGTTAAATTTAACAGCGCACGCCGAGTATATTCTCGGCGTGCGCTGTATTTATAAATGAACCGAACAGATGTAAACCTTACACCCCATCATCCGTAACAATCTCAACCTTGCCCTTACTTGCAGGGTTATCATTTGTTATATCAATTTCGGGTACAGGCTGCTGCGACTCCTCAACCTCTTCAAAGCTTGTAAAGGTAATCTTCATTCCGCAGTCGCCGAGTTCAAGGGTTTGCGGGATTCCGTTTTTGCCGAGTGTCAGCGAATACGCCATTCCGTCGATATTTCCGGACGCAAAATCTGTCGACTCACCCTCAACCACCTCTAAGGCAAGCGGAGCAAGCCTGTCAAATGATTTAACGGCAATTGACACCACCGACCCGACCGGGAACTTTGATGTGTCAAACGTAAAATGCAGCCCCTTAAACGAAATTTCCGTATCCTCGCCGCTGATGGTAAAGACAAGCCCTTTTACTGCCTCGGGAGCGCAAAGCTCAACCTCCCACCAGCCGTCAGCCATTCTGTTCAGTATGGCTTCGTAGGTCATGCCGTCAAATTCAATTTCGGCAGTGGAATTAAAGCACTTCGGCATTGTTCGCTCCTTTGAAGCCTTCGGGGAGCATCCGCAGAATAGAAGTGCAAGCACTAAAATGAATACAACTGTTTTTTTCAATTAACTCAAGCCCTCTCAATTTTTTTAAAAAGCTTGGGAAGGTAGTTTAATATGTCACTCGCTGTCATGCCGGTTTTGGATAGCGACCGAGAGACCCTTTCGCAGCATACGCCCAGCACCGTTGCACCGAGCTTTGAAGCAGAATAAACGTCTATGCCCTGCGCACAAAACGATGCTGTAAGCCCTGCCAGCATATCGCCGCTTCCACCCTTTGAAAGACCGTCGTTTCCGTACATACAAACACATTCGCTGTCGTCCGAGACAATAACGGTAGCACATGATTTTGATACCACTACAGCACCGGTTTCGGCAGATATTCTTTTTGCAATTTCATATCTTTGCTCGATAGCGGTTTGTATGTCGACGCCTGCCATTCGGCTAAGCTCTGCGACATGAGGAGTTAAAACAACCTTTGTCCTTGCTTTTCTAAGTAATTCTATGCAGCTTGAGACAAGGTTTATTCCGTCTGCATCGATAATTATGGGACAATCGGCATTTTCTATTACGGCTTTCAAAATCCTAAGCGTGCTGTCAGACTTGCCTATTCCGCATCCAATCAAAACGGCGGTGCAGGATGCAAGCGAAGCCTTGAGCACGGATATGCTTTTGTCGTCTCCGAGTAAGAATCCTTCGTCGTCGGAAGGGCAGGGGATAAATGTAGCTTCCTTCGCAGATACCGCTGCTGCTAAGGCGCAATTATAGGTTGTAAGACAGGAAGCCAGACCGACTCCCGAACGCAGAGCAGCAATTGTAGAAAGCTGAGCGGCACCGGGGTATCTGTCTGAGCCTACTATGAGCAGTAGTTTGCCGAATGTGCCCTTGTGAGAGTTTACGGGTCGCTTTTTCACGAGCCCTTTAATCTCGCTTTTTCGTACAATTTCAAGCGATCCGTTGTCGCATTTTATTGTACGCCTTATGTGGCGGTTGGCTTTGGCCGCCTTGATTTCAGCCGACCTGAGTGCCTGCCATGATATCTTCTTCATAAATTCCTCTCAGTATGCTATGACTATAGCTGTCGCCGTGTCCTTGGTGTGAGTTATGCTGACGGTGAAGCATCTGCCCTCAGCGGCTGAAGCGGCACGACCGGAAAGCTCCAGGTAGGGCGCTCCGAGGCTGTCTCTCAAAACCGAAACCTCTTTTAGCTCAAAGCCTCGTATTCCTGTTCCGAGTGACTTGGAAAACGCCTCCTTTGCAGCAAAGTTGGCGGCAATTGTTTCGGGGTTGAGCTTACGCTGCTCAAACATATCACGCTCTTTTAAGGAGAAAACCTTTTCGAGAAAGCTTTTGGATTCCATGCTCTTTTCTATTCTTTTGATCTCGACGCTGTCTATTCCCACTCTCATAGCGACCTCGGAAGATAGGGAGATATCATTTCAAGGGTTCGCTCGTCAGGTGTGAAGTATAAAAGCGTCCTGCCGAGCTTGGGGTCTGTAAATTCAATTGTGTATACCTCACCGTCGCCCTCTGCGCTGATAGTTGTGACGTCGACAAGCTGCTTTTTGCATTTATAAAAGCCCTTTGCTTCCTTAAGATTAAACGAACAAAGCTGCTTTCTTCTCTTTTGGTCGATGATCTTTTCAACGCTCAGCTCATTTCCTGCAATGCAGTATTCGTATTCAACGTTGAAAATTCCGGACAGACTCCATCCGCCCCAGAGTATTCCGATGTCGATTAAAATGGTGACAAATGCAAACGCTACGCCTAAACGCTGCATGAGCATGAGTACTATTCCTGCAAGCACTACCGTTCCGGCTAAAATACCGTATTGCTTTACCTTGTCCTGAGTGGTTTTAGTACGTTTTACAAGCTGTTCTCTTACTGTTTCCATGGTGATGTCCTTTCTTGTTGATACGGTGTATTATAAATGGTCTATGACGACTGTTGCTCTTAGGAAATCGCTGATTAATGCGGAGAAGTCCGCACACGAGCAGCATAAAAGCAAATTAATCAGCAAAAGTCTTTAGATATATCCGCCGTTTACAGGGACTATCTGACCGGTGACAAATGAAGCGTCGTCACTTGTCAAAAAGGCAATGACGCTTGCAACGTCGTGCGGCGTTCCTATTCGCAAAAGGGGAGTGTCATCGCACAGCGAAGCAATATCCTCCTTTGTGAGCTCTGAATTCATATCGGTGTCAATAAGTCCGGGCGACACACAGTTTACCCTTATTCCGCTCGGACCGAGCTCTTTGGCAAGAGCCTTAGTAAATCCGATTATTCCTGCCTTGCAGGCAGAGTAGACGACCTCGCATGAAGCCCCGACCTCTCCCCACATCGACGATATATTTATGATAACTCCGCTTTTTTGCCTTACCATATGCTTTATCGCACGCTTTGAGCAAAGCATTGCCCCTATCAGATTGACATTGGTAAGCTTTATAACTTCATCGTCTGTCATGTCCTGAATAAGACCTATGTGAGAAGTTCCTGCGTTGTTTATAAGTATATCAACGCCGCCGAGCGTTTGCTCAATCTCGGAAAAGAGCCTGTTTACATCTGACGGATCTGAAATATCAGCCTGAAAAATTTCTGCTCTGCCGCCGCATGACAAAATCCTGCTTTTCACGCTTTCGGCGGCTTCTCTGTTTGATTTATAGTTAATAGCAATCGTATGCCCCGTCTGACCCAGCTCGATTGCAGTTGCTGCGCCTATACCTCGCGAGCTTCCCGTTACAAGTGCTGTCATTTTATCGCCTCTCAATCATTGATTTATGCACCAATTACATCGGAAGATTTAACACATCCTCAGTCAGGTAATAAACATTTACGTTATATTCGCCCATGTCTATGTTCCAAACAGCGTATGCGTGTGCGTCCTGTGAAGTGGGAAAATCAAAATCCGCATTTTTCGGCATAACAATTTCCGCGTGCTGCTGTCCTGAGCGCTTAGCCTCGGAAACGAGTCTGTTTAAGTCGTCGACGTTATCGGCATACAAGCCGCTTTGTGTGAGGTAATATTTGTCCATCGATGAAGCTGAGGGTGCGCTGTCGTGTTCCCAGATGTGCGAAACCTCCATGGTGCTGTCGTCGACCAGCAGATACATATGAAAAGGCATTCTGGCTTCAAAATCGGGGACAAAATCATCCCACGTGCAATCGACATGATACCACTCGGAATCAAGCCTTACCATGTTCCATGCGTGTTCCTCGTCTAAGGCCTCGCCGGAGACGGAGATGCACTCAATGCCGATGGCATCCATTAAAAGCTGAAACGTCGAGGTGTAGCCGGAGCATATTCCGTAGCCTGATACCATGACACCGTAAGGAGAGTCTGTGTGCTCAACTTTTTTGTGAAACGGCGAAAGGGCACTCGTGTCGTAAAGACAATGGGTGACGATATAATCATGCGCCGCAATAACAATTTCTTCCTCACTCATGCCGTCCTGATAAATATCGCTGAGCCAGACCTTAAGCTTGTCCAGAATTTGCAGGTTAAAATCATTTAAATGCGATGCGTCACCGCTCTTGTATGCGTCGAGAACAGCTTCCTTGTTATATACATTTGAATCAGTGACATCAGCTTTTGCCTCGGACAAGCTGTCGGACGAAGGCAAAGTGACAGTATCAGATTCGGCTGCAGTGATTACGGGATTTGTTTGATTTTTGCTTGAGCTGTCGGCGCAGCCGGTTAATGCAGCTATCAGTGATGCTGCAATTAAAATTGAAGCGAAATTTTTCATTTATCGGCCTCTGAAACAGTAATGATATAAGTTTTATATAATGCTCAATTGCCTTTCCCACTTGAGAGCAGGAAAGGCAAGCTTTTAACAGATGGTTATGCCGGTGTAGTAATGGTGCAGGATTTGGTCAAAGCTGTAGCCGCCGTATACGGCATACAGGTCTGCGCCCTCCTGAGAGAGTCCGACGCCGTGTCCGTAGCCATATGTGACAAAGGTGAAAACACCGTTGGAATAGCTGACGGTAAAACAGGTCGAGCGAATGTTGAGTATATAGGTTCTGAATACATAAGCGGTCAGCTCACGTTCCTTGCCGGAGACTACCGCCGAGGTATGACCGTCGATTGCTATGTTGCCGACATAGTTGCCGTCGGTATACGAAAGAATACGAATCCAGTTTTCGCAGTCGTCGGAAAGTCGGATATTTGTTTTTGACTCTATCTTTTTTCTAACCTCGTCTGCGGTGTAAGTGGTTACTCTGCCGTAGTTCTTTTCGTCTAAATGGTCGAAGTCATTTCTGACTGATACCAAATACGGTCTTTCGCCGCCCCAGACGTTTTCACTCGAGCAGGTGACGCCGCCTGTTGACGCTGAATACGGTGAAAAGATATATTCGCCGTCGTAAAACATCGCAAGTCCGTCAACCTCGGAAACGCAGTCGATAATAAGCTGCGGTACATCGGTTTTCATGCTCAGCGAGGCACATTCGCCCTTTTGCTCATAGTGCTTGATGTATGTGTATGTCGCAACCGCCTGAGCCTTAATAGCTTCGGGGTGCATTGATGTGCCGACTTCGTTAAAGGTCACACCGCACACGATGTCAAAAGCGTTGTCGGTGACATATCTGCCTTTAGTTTTGTCATATATAGTGACGGTTTCATCACGATAGCTTCTTCCTGAGTGCAAATTATCGGCAGGGAAGGTCTGCCATGAGTTTTGATTGTTGAAATCGTTATAGAACTGCTCGAGAATATCTTGAATGTCACTGTTTGAATCCGAAACGTCCTCCGACAATGATACATTCTCATCGGTGCTTTCATCTGATTCATCGATTTCAACATCGGAATCTTCCTCGGACGGCTCGTCGTCTATGTTGACCTCTTCGTCAGCCTTGGTCGTTTCGGAGGTTTGCGGCTTGTCGGTCGATTCCTTTTTGGAGACTTCCTTTTTAGCGGACTCGGTTACGGTTGTCGTCTCTTCAACCTTAGCAGTCTTCGGTTCTTCTGTTTTCGGAGGTGCAGTCGAGACGCTCTTTTGCGTTTTCTCCTCAGTCTCAGCGGAAACGGTGGTTACAGCGGAAACCGAAACGCTCGTCTCTGACGGCGCAAATATCTCATAATCGTCTATAGGCTTCTTTGCGGCGATCTCATCATTCATGTTTAAGGGCGTGTATTTCTTGACGGGAACTGCCGCTTCGTCCTCTAAGCCGCTTTGATTGACGTTGTTTGAGAGCGCCGAAGCAGAGTCCTTTGAAAACGCAATATCATTTAAAAGCGAGTCTTTTGCCAAAATGCTGATATAGGATAAAGCTCCGGTGTAGACTAAAACAATAGAAAGTATTATAATTATTCTTTTAATAGTTAATTTTCTTCGCAAAACTTCAACTCCTTTAAACGAATAATTGCCAAATAATTCAATCGTTAATCAAGTATAGACGGTTTGTGTCTCGATTTATTTTTAACATATGTATCGGCGTAGCCGGATATGTCTTCATTTTCTCTGACTTTTCTTGCAACGACTACATATCTTGAGTCTTTAAAATCATATGCACAGGTGGAAAGAGTGATAAATTCATCACCGTATTTGCAGTCAATATCGCTTAAATAGTAGGAGCGGTGCATTATGTTTTCGTAGAAGTAGTCGAAGTCCTTTTGAGTGTCGAAGTTGCGGCACTTAAAGTATTCAAACAGCGGTTCGTCGTCCTGCCATTCGTATATGCCTATTAAGAAGCAGGCGACTACTACATACCGGTTTTCTTCCCAGCGTGTATCAAAGTTTATTATGTAGTGCTCTTTAACAAAGTCGACACCGTTCTTATAGTCTAAAACCTTTCTGAAGAAGGTGCCGTCCTTCATGCTGTGACCGTAAAGTGTTATGTTGTCGGCATGTGAGGTTGCGGTTATCGGAACCTTGTAGTCGGCATAAATACAGCCTGACGATGATTTTTTGCCCTCGAAGCTTAAATCGATATACTTTTCATTGTCAGCTGCCTGAACAACAGGGTAGTCAACGTATAGCTTGCCCTTAGAATTTTTGAGCGACGGAATTGAAATCCATCCGATAAAGTCACTGTTTTGCTCATAATAATCCGCATACTTCTCCAGCGGGTCGGGGATTACGACAGGCGGTTCGGTTACAATAGGCTCTGTTACAGGCTCCGTAGTTGTGACAGAATCGCTTGAAACTATAGGCGGCGCAGTCGTGACATCCGGGGACGGTTCAATTTCTCTTTGACATCCGGCAAAGGCTGTCATTGCAATAGCGGCAGCCATTGCGACTGCTATTGGTTTGGCTATGTTTTTATCGCTCTTTTTCATATTTAAAAATCCTTTCCGAAATGCGGCAGCATACATCAATCGTCGTTGTTCTTGCCGTAGTACTGATAATACGGTCCGTCGTCCTTTGGAACCTTCATTCCGTATGCTTCATAGAACGCCGCAGGCTTTCTCACCTTTGGGTTGGAGTAGTAATTATACACGCTCGGATCCTCGCCGTCACGCAGCTTTCTTGCTACAACGACAAATCTTGAGTTGTAAAACTCTGTAGAACAGGTCGAAAGAGTAATATACTCATCGTCCATATTGCAGTCTATATCGGTTGTATAGTAGCTTCTGTACAAAACGTTTTGATACCAGTAGTCAAAGTCCTCAATTGTGTTAAAATCGAATATAAGGTGGTATCTGAATAAGGGAAGCGTGTCTTGATCCTCTCGTATTCCTATTAAGAAGCATCCGACGATGATGTAGTCGTTTTCTTCATACAATGTTGAGTAGTTTATCAATCTGTGCTCGCTTACAAAGGACGCACGCTTTTTGTAGTCGTGCAGATGGCTGAAATATGTTCCTGCACCCATGTTGTGACCGTAAATAATGGTGTTTTGCGGAGTGAAATCCTTCGTTATCTGACGGTGGTAGTCGGCAAACAGAGTACCGTAGTCCTTGTCTGCGCCGAAGAAGTCGTGATTTAAGTAGTAATCGTTGTCTGTCGTCTGTACTACGGGGTAGTCGATGTAGCTGTTTCCGTCCTTATCGGTAAGACCGTCAATTCTGAGCCAGCCTATGATATCGGGATTGATGTCATATAAAGCTTCGTACTTGGGCAGCATTCCCAACGGGTACTTTGAGTTGACGGGAACCTCGGGTACTGTATCCTCGCCGCTTACATCGGTTTCGGATACGTCAGGCGACTTATCGTCATCGGGAACTGTGGTAACGGGCGGCGTCAGGACGTTATCATCGTCCGGATTGACAACATTGCCGGGCGTCTGCTCGCCCTGATGGAAGAGGTTACTCAGGTAGTCCTTGTCCTTGTGTATGTCTTGGTCGCCGGCCTTGTAAATATAAATGCTGTAGGCTGAGTATATTAAAACTACTACCGCCGCTATATAAATGAGCTTTCTTATGATTTCCTTTGCGTCGTCGCCCTTCCAGGGGATTATCTCCTTGACACGTCCCATAAACGACCGGTCACGGACTGTTGTATCAACGGGACGAACTTCATTAAGCATTGACATATAAAACAACCGCTCCTTTCATGATTGAACGCACCGATATTTGTCTATTAAATGCGACTGTTATCATTTAAAAAGCTTAAAACGGTTTCAAGCGCATACAGCACCGCCATCCGCCTTGCTTTTTCTCTTGTGAAAGAGCCGTATCTGTACAGCGCCAAATCGGCGACGTGAGCTTCGCTTCCGAGAGCAACGCAAACGTAAATTGTTCCGGCAGGGCAAGGCTCTCCGAGGGTTTCAGGGTCGGCAAGACCTGTTATGCCGACTCCGATGTCGGCGCCTGACAGTCTTATAATCCCTTCAGCCATTTTTAAAGCGACCTCGGCGCTGACAACGCCTTTTTCAGATATCAGCTCATCGGGAACGCCTAAAAGCTTAGTTTTTATTCTCTCTGAATAGCTTACAACCGAGCACTCAAATACCTTAGAAGCGCCGGAAACAGATGTTATATATTGTGACAGCATGCCGCCCGTACAGCTTTCTGCACAGGCAATGCTTTTGCCGTTCGCAATTAAATATTTTACCACATTCAAAGCCGCTTTGTCAATATATGTCGAAAGCTCACAGTCGCTCAGCGAAAAATACTCGGATAAATCAGCGTACAATTAAGGTTCTCCTTTTAAATCAAAAAATCATAGTCAACATAAGGCTTGAAGGTTTTAAACTCTGTGCCGTCGACGGCTTCTTGGATGAGGGGCTCAAAGTCAAAGGCGTTTTGTGCCGCTTCAACCTCAGCAAGAGTCGGCTTGGTTTTCGGATGCTTCGGTGTGAACACTGTGCAGCAGTCCTCATACGGCTCTATTGAGATGTCAAACGTGCCTATTTTATATGATATGTCGATAATCTCCTGCTTATCAAGACCGATGCAGGGACGAAAAACAGGTATGCGGCTTACAGCGTCAGTTGCAACAATCGCCGACATTGTTTGAGACGCCACCTGACCTATACTTTCTCCGGTAATCAGTGCCGAGAAATCATACTTTTCGGCGATTCTCTGTGAAATCTCCACCATGAGCCTTCTCATTATGATGGTAAACAGCTCCTCGGGGCAGTTGTCTCTTATGGCTTCCTGAATTTTTGTGAACGGCACGGAGAACAGTGTTACCTGACCGCAGTATTCAGTCATCTTAGCCGCCAAACGGCAGACCTTTATAAAGGCTCTTTCCGATGTATACGGCGGAGACTGGAAGTGAATTGCACTTATGATAACTCCGCGCTTTGCAATCATTGTTCCTGCAACAGGAGAGTCAATTCCGCCCGAAAGCATTAAAAGAGCACGTCCCGATGTTCCGACAGGCATTCCGCCTGCGCCTTCTATTGCAGGACCGTGAACATATGCCGCCTTGTCTCTTATCTCGCAGATAACTGTCAGCTCGGGGTTTTTAACGTCTACATTAAGGTGCGGAAAGTCGTTTAAAATCATTCCGCCGAGCTCAGCCATAACCTCCATTGACGTCATGGGAAAGCGCTTGTCTGACCTTTTTGCCGTTACTCTGAAGGTTTTTGCACTGTTTAAATCGTCCGACAGATTTTCTTTTATAGTTGAATATATGGCGTCGAGGTTCTTCTCACAGGCAAAGGCAGGGCATATCTTTGTTATGCCGTATACCTTTTTAAGACGCTCTGTAACCTCGTCCAAGTCGATATTGTCACTCAGCGGTTCAACATACATAGTCGACTGTATTGAGCTGACCTTAAATTCGCCCAGGGACTTTAATCTTCTGCGTACATTTTTTAATAGCTCAGCCTCAAATCCCGAACGGTTTAAGCCCTTCAGAACAATTTCGCCGTATTTGCATAGTATTATCTGTTTCATATCAAGTTATTTCCTCTATCTTTTAATTTTAGCTAAGGTCTTTATGCCGATGCCGAGCTTGTCGACAAGTGCGTCGATATCACTTGTCTGTGTTTCAAATGAAAAGCTCAGGCGTATAACGGAATCCAAAAGCTGATCGCTGATCTTAAATTCCTTTAGGACGGCGCTTTTTTTGCCCTTTGAGCAGGCTGAACCGCTTGAGACGTATATTTCGTCCTCTTCAAGAAAGTGAAGTATCGTTTCGCTCTTGATGTTCGGAACGGCTATGCTGAGTATATAAGGACTTGCGCTGTCCTTAGAAATAACAACAGCTCCGATTTCATTGAGCTTAGCTTTTGCGTATTCACATATTTTTGCGGCGTTGTCAAAACGCTGCTTCAGGGTCGGGGTGAGGATTTCAACCGCTTTGCCGAAGCTGTATATCAGCGGAACGGCTTCGGTTCCGGAGCGAAGATTTTTCTGCTGACCTCCGCCGAAAAAGACAGGGGACAGTCTCACACCTTTTTTAACGTACATCGCTCCTATACCCTTGGGAGCGTAAATCTTGTGTCCGCTGAGGGTTATAACGTCTGCCGACAGCTTTTTAGCTGACACTGTAAGCTTTTCAAACCCCTGAACGCAGTCGCAATGCGTCATGCAGTCCGGGTGCTGACGTTTTATTTCGGCAAACGCCTCGCTGATGGGGAGAATATATCCCGTTTCGTTGTTGCAAAGCATTGCGCTTATCAAGCAGGTGTTGTCATCAACGGCACTGATGAGTGAATCGGCGGTTATTTCGCCGTTTTTGTCGGGCGAAACTGTTACAACCTCGTATCCTAAATCCTTAAGCCTTTGAAACGGTTGAGCAACCGAAGGATGCTCAACCGATGTCGTCACAACACGCTTTTTACGTTTGCCGTACACCTTACAAAGACCGAAAACTGCGGTGTTGTTGCCCTCGGTTGCACCTGATGTAAAAATTATATCTCCGCTTGTGTCGCCCAGGGCTGAAAGAAGCTGCTTTTTTGCATACGTTACAAGCCGCTCGGCTTCAATGCCCATGCGGTGAAGGCTTGACGGGTTTCCCCAGACGCTTTGCATAGCGTACGCCGCCGCTTCGCAGGCTTCCGACAGGACCTTAGTTGTAGCTGCATTGTCAAGATATATCATATAATAACACGTCATTTCTATCAATAAAACAATTTATCAGTCCGATTTATTGCAAAGGCATATCCTAAGCTGAAATCCCTGACAACAAAATTATAAATATTATACTATATTATAATAAAAAAATCAACTGTGAGAATATGCTTTTGAAAAATCAAGAAAAATCATTGCTTGTTTGCCAAGACTATGTTAAAATCAGATTATCGATTAAATGAACAGACGGTGAAATTATGCTCGGTATATATATTCATGTCCCTTTCTGCTTGAGAAAGTGTCCGTATTGCGCTTTTTATTCTGTTAAATACTCTCGAGCATTAAAGGACGGCTATGTCAGTGCTGTCGTAAGAAATATATCGGCGTATAAATCAAAAGCCTTATCTGCCGATACTGTCTATTTCGGCGGGGGAACGCCATCGCTTTTAACTCCTGACGATATCAGCAGGATTATTACAGCCGTGAAGGAAAGCTTTACAGTCCCTGCTGACGCTGAAATAACTATGGAAGCAAACCCGTGCTCAGTTACTTTTGAAAGCATATGCGGATATAAAAAAGCAGGCGCAAACAGAATCTCGTTCGGGGTTCAGTCGGCAAACGATGCTGAGCTTAAAAAGTTAGGGCGTCTGCACGATTTTAAAAGGGCTGAGGACTGCGTAAAGTGGGCTAAAGAAGCAGGAATAGATAATATCTCCTGCGATTTGATGATAGGTACGCCGAATCAAACGCTTGAGTCTCTCGCCGATTCGGTCAATAAGCTTATCGACCTTGATATAAGCCACATTTCAGCGTATATGCTCAAAATCGAGCAGGGGACGCCTTATGACAATGAAATGATACGCCGTGAAGCAGCTGACGACGATTTGTCCGCTGATATGTATACGGAGCTGTGCCGCCTGATGCGTGAGCGTGGCTTCAATAGATATGAGATATCAAACTTTTCAAAGCCGGGATATGAAAGCCGTCACAATCTGAAGTACTGGAGGCTTGAGGATTATTTGGGCTTTGGACCGTCGGCTCATTCGCTTTTTGAAGGCAGACGTTTTTATGTTCCCGATGATTTAAAGAGCTTTATATCGCATACGGTTCAGCCTACACTTACCGAGGATGACTGCCCGGATGCGCTTGAAGAGTATATTCTGCTGTCGCTGAGGATAGCTTCCGGCATTTCGCTCGAGCAGATTAAGTCGCTTGGCGGCTCTGACGAGGCGGTTTTAAAAGCGGCGAAGAGGTTTATAAGCGCCGGACTTTTAGAGCTTAATAACGGCATAATTTCTCTTACTGACAGCGGCTGTCTTGTTTCAAACGGCATTATTTTGGCAATCTATGATGCCGCTGTTGGTGAAAATCTATAAATTTGAGTCTTGATTTTTAATAAAATAACTATTGTTTATTTTATTGAGTTGTGGTATCATGACAATATGAATAATTTTGCGCATTTAATGTATATGTCAGTATTTATGTGCGCAGTTTAATTTGGTTTTGACAGATTGGTATACCATGGTGTATCCGTACGGAAAGGAATACTTATGAAACGTTTTTTAGCACTTGCAACAGCAGCGGCTGTATCTTTTACAATGTTATGTGCCTGCGGCAAGAAGGAAAATGCCGAGGATGAAATATATATCCCTATCAGAACGGGAAATAAAACCAACTACAACACCGCTTTTCCCTATAAGGGAACAATTCTTGAGCAGGTTGTTATAGATGCTCAGTTTGAAAATCCGTATTATACCGACCTTGCGTTTACAATGATGGACGGCACAATCCAGAGCATAAACGTTCGCAGGGATCAGGACGTCAAGGAGGGCGATGTAATAGCAACTCTGAAGTCCGACGCCTTGGAGGATGATATAATAGTTCAAAAGCTTAAGCTCGACTCTGCTCAGTCTACATATGATATTTTGAGCAAGTCCGGAAGCAAGTCCGAGGCTGAATTTGCTAAAATCGATCTTGAAATTGAGCAGGCTAAGTACGACGATTTGGTTAAGCGCCGTGAATTTTTGGTAATAAAAGCTCCTTACGACGGAAGGATATCCTACGTCGGCAACTATTGGCCGGGAGCAACCGTTCGTAAGAATGCAACAATCTGTACAATTGTCGATACAAACAGAGTTTGTCTTTCGGCTGTTGACAACGGTCAGCTTGAAAACATCGGCTTCGGCGCTAACGTTGAGATCAATCAGGGCGCTATAGCAAACACTACAGGTAAGGTAGTAGACGTTGTAACCGAGGAGTTTTCAGGCAACTTCGGAGGCGGCAACCACACATACACTTTAAATAAGTTCATAATTAAGCCGGATGAGGACGTCAAGTTTGAAAACTTCGGAACAATTCAAGTCACCTTTACGACTCTTCGACGTGACGATGCAATAATTGTTCCGTCAAATGCGGTATTTGAGTTCGGAAACGGTCACGCTGTCAACGTTCTTATCGACGGTGTAAAGATTCAAACAAACGTCACAGTCGGCATAGTATCCGGAGATAAAACTGAGATACTCACAGGGCTTGACGGTACCGAGACGCTTATAGTTTAAGCCGCATAAGTAATATGCAAAATAAAAACCGACGTATCCTTATATGATGCGTCGGTTTTATGTTTGATTAAGCCCGTGGTCACTCTCGCTCCGGATAAGTTATGATAGGGGATTTGGGATTCAAGAACAATAATAATCAGCCGCCGAATTATTTCGATTCAGCGGCTGTTTTTTCATTTATAAACAAGAATCAGGATGAAGAAAACCTTTAGTTTAAATTCATGAACTTGAGGTAGTTCTTTTTCTTGGGGATATTAATTGTAGAGGTTTTCCACTCTGAGCCTTCGCCGAAGCGGTATCTCAGCTTGTATTTTGCTATTTTGACCTCATTGCCGTCTGCGTCGGTCTTGACTGCGCCGTCGCCGTACTCATCGTTTAGAACCCACTCAATATCCGGTGTTACGCCTCTTACGGAATACTTAGCAATTCTTGAGGTGTAGCCCTCTTCAATCAGCTTGAAGAAGCGGTAGTTGACGTCCAGATAATTCGGCTCAACGACGATTATGACCTTTCCTCGGTCGTTGTCCTGAACGTCAAGGATGTAATATCTGTACTGCCCGTCCGGTGAGACGTTATTTGCGTTCAGGAGGGAAATCTTATT
Source organism: Ruminococcus sp. UBA7158 (assembly GCA_002491605.1). Classification (GTDB taxonomy): domain Bacteria; phylum Bacillota; class Clostridia; order Oscillospirales; family Ruminococcaceae; genus Faeciplasma. The sequence continues at coordinate 34,293 of DKWG01000047.1, read as the reverse complement.
CATGTCGTATGCGCTGACTACCTCAGGGTCGGTTATGTCTGAGCTGAGAACGGTTTCGATTGCCGAACCACCGAAAAGAGTTGTCAGTATCATATATCCGACAAGACCGACTACGAATAAAAGAAGATACATAGATCCCATTATTACCTTGACGGTATCGCCGGCTGTGCAAATAAAGAACATTAAAACTCCTACTGCTATCGGCGGAATGAACATCCAAAGATTATCAAGGTTAAAAAGCATTAAAAAGAATACCGGCAGCAGCATAACCGTTGAAATGAACCTTGTAATAATCTGATCTCTTGTAAGGATCATCAATACAAGAAATATCGAATTCAGGACAATGTATATCCCTATGAATGCTTTTTCGTTTGTAAATGAGATTTTGTATAAAAACGTCCACATTGTTAAGACGCAGATCAAAATCAGGTACAAAAGATTGAAGCAGGATATGCCGAACCTTATATATTTGTTATTTATAATGCGTTTGTCCACATAATCACCATGCCTTTGTTGTTAGACTGTAGCTAAAATTATACAGTGTCAGGTACGAAAAATCAATCACAGCAGCTAATTTGTAGCCAAATCTTAATAATTTTAAGAGTCGAGCTTCAAAACGCTCATAAATGCTTCTTGGGGAACCTCAACAGAGCCTAACTGGCGCATACGCTTTTTGCCTTCCTTTTGCTTCTCCAAAAGCTTTTTCTTTCTTGTGATGTCGCCGCCGTAGCACTTCGCCAAAACGTCCTTGCGGTATGCCTTAACTGTCTCTCTGGCAATAATCTTTCCGCCGATGGCAGCCTGAATCGGAACCTCAAACATCTGGCGGGGGATATTGTCCTTGAGCTTTTCGCAAAGACGTCTTGCTCTTGCATACGCTCTGTCTGCATGGACGATAAACGAGAGTGCGTCAACAATTTCGCCGTTTAAAAGCAAATCCAGCTTGACAAGCTTGCCCGGGGCATAGCCCAGCATCTCATAGTCATATGAAGCGTATCCACGGGTTCTTGACTTAAGCGTGTCGAAGAAGTCATAAATAACCTCGTTCAGGGGCAGCTCGTAGTGAATGTCAACTCTTGAGTCGTCGATATACTTCATATCTTTAAATGTGCCCCTGCGCTCCTGACAAAGCTCCATTATGTTTCCGACAAATTCGCTCGGTGAGAATATGTGAGCGCTGATCATCGGCTCTTCGGCTAACTGAATCAAGGATGGGTCGGGGTAGTTGGTGGGGTTGTCGATATACAAAACCTCACCGGTGTTCATGGTTACTCTGTATATAACCGACGGTGCAGTTGTTATAAGGTCTAAGTTATATTCACGCTCAAGTCGCTCTTGGATTATTTCCATGTGCAAAAGACCCAAAAAGCCGCATCTGAAGCCAAAGCCTAATGCAACGGACGTCTCCGGCTCAAAGGTGAGCGACGCATCGTTTAACTGCAACTTTTCGAGTGCATCACGAAGGTCGCCGTATTTTGCACCGTCGGCAGGGTATATGCCTGAGTACACCATCGACATGACGTTTCTGTATCCGGGAAGCGCTTCTTTGCAGGGGGAATCGGCGTTTGTAACGGTGTCGCCGACCTTTGTGTCCTTTATGCTTTTTATAGACGCCGTGATATATCCGACCTCACCGGCTTTAAGCTCGCCTGACGGAATAAGCTCTGTTGCGCCCATGTAGCCGATCTCAACCGTCTGGAACTCAGCGCCTGTCGCCATGAGTCTGATTGTATCTCCGGTTTTTAAAGTGCCGTCCTTTACTCTGACGTATATTATAACTCCCTTGTAAGAGTCGTAATAGCTGTCAAACACCAAGCATTTAAGCGGAGCGTCGGGATCGCCATTGGGACTCGGAATATCTGTGACGATTTTTTCTAACACGTCCTCGATGTTCAGCCCCATCTTTGCGGATATTCTCGGGGCGTCCTCAGCCGGCAGACCGATGACATTTTCGATTTCCTGAATAACGCCTTCGGGATTTGCGCTCGGCAGATCGATTTTATTTATGACCGGCAAAACCTCAAGGTCGTGCTCAATGGCAAGGTAGGTGTTGGCGAGCGTCTGCGCTTCTATACCCTGCGATGCGTCGACAATAAGTATCGCACCCTCGCAGGCTGCAAGCGAGCGGGAAACCTCGTAGTTGAAGTCAACGTGACCGGGGGTGTCTATAAGATTGAATACATATTGTCCACCGTTTTTAGAGGTGTAATTGAGCCTTACGGCTCTTGCCTTGATGGTTATTCCTCTTTCACGCTCGATATCCATGTTGTCAAGCAGCTGCTCGGACATATCTCTTTTGGCGACAGTTTGCGTCAGCTCAAGTATTCTGTCTGCGAGGGTTGACTTGCCGTGGTCTATATGCGCAATGATGCAAAAGTTTCTAATGTTGGATTGATCCATCGTCATTCATTCCTTTTGTATAATATGAGTTTTAGGCGAGTGCCGAAAAAGACGCAGCAGCTCGCTTGAATTACCTTTAATATTTAACCTGCAATTACAGTACAGCAAGACAGCGAAGAACAGCGCCGCACTTGCACGTCGTTTTTAAATATTACAATAGTTGAATACAGCTATTGTATCACACTTTTTGCTGATTGTAAACTGCACAAGGAAAAAAACACCATAGTTTAAGCTTATTCGTTTCATTTATCCGTCGTTAACGGTTGAGTCAGGCGTTACGCTTGCATTTTTGGTGAAATTGAAGTGAAATTTTCGTTTTTCGTTTGATTTATCTTAAAATTGTGCTATACTTATATTTGAAAAACATACCATTGAGCTTTTTGAAGGCTCATGCTTGAGTGTTTGCTATTTTTATAAAGATGAGGAGTAAATCATGCCAACATATATAGGTCAGCAGTGCACATCCTGCCGAAACACCTTGACAAAAACCGACGATATCGTTGTTTGTCCGGAATGCGGCTCGCCGTATCACAGAGAATGCTATAAAATGGAGGGCAAGTGCATAAATACACTGCTCCATGAGAACAACGAAAGCTGGCAGCCGGAGGTCATTGAAACCGCTGCTTCGGAAGAGCCGAAAACAGAAGCTGATGCGCAGAAGGTTCTTTGCAAAAGCTGCGGTGCTGAAAATGATGCAGACTCGGCTTTCTGCAAGAACTGCGGTTCACCTGTCAATTTAGAAAAGGCGGCAGGAAGCTATTATAACCGTGAAAACGGTGCGAATCAGACAAATCAGCAGCAGGGCTACGGCAACTTCGGAAATATCGCCGGAATGTTCGGCTTTATCTCGATAACTAAGGACCAGGATGTCGACGGCAACACAGCAGGCGAGTATGCCGATTACGTCGGTGAAAGCTCAAAGATGTATTATCTGCCGAAGTTCATGCGATTTGCAAAGGGAAGCAAGACATCGTTCAATTTTTCTGCGTTCTTCTTTACACATTATTATTTCTTCTTCAGAAAGATGATCGTCCCGGGAATTATCATCTTAATAGCTCAAACTCTTTTGTCACTGCCGTCGTCTCTGTTTTTGATGGCGGATTACGGATTTATGGACTATCTGCCTGTGATGTCTCAAAAATGGTTTGTGCTGATGACAAATGTATTTTCGATAATTTCATATGTGATGAGCATATTCATCGGACTGTTTGCTAACTACCTCTATTACAAAAAGGCTAAGAGCGATATCAAGGAAATAAAGGAAAAGGTCTTGGAGGAGGACACAAGGCATACATCGATAGCTTCTTCGGGCGGAACATCCTGGAAGTATGTTTTAGCCGGAGCGCTTGGTTCTATGGTTATCTCCTATGCGTCTTTAGCAATCTTTTTAAAGCTTTTCGGTCTTCAAATATAGCTTTTGAGATTTTCGGCGGCAATGTGCATATATATTAATATGTAATGCCGCCGATAAGTGCGTCTTATCATAAATTAAGATGTGTTCATCGGCACTTGCGAATATTCTTGCTTTTAAGGAGTAATCATGCCGCAAAAAACGCTGAATAAATCCGCAATGGCTCGCTGGGCTGTTGCAAATTGCTCAAAGGCAAAGCCGACGTCAGGCAATCCGAACGTGCTGCCTGACTATTATGACTTTTCGCTGATATCCGATAGCTACGACTGCACTAATTTTGTCTCCCACGCCGTTTTAGCCGGCGGAGCGCCGATGAGCTATTCAGGCTCGCCGTCGTCCGGCTGGTACTTTTCAGGACTAAATTATCGGTCGTACTCATGGTCGGGCGTGGTCAGCTTTTATGAGTTCCTTGTCGGAAATACTGGGACAGGACCTTTCGGGTCTGACACTGAGCTTTGCGGCAGCGGCTGTGAAATCGGGGATATCATTCAGTTTTTTAACGGATCTGTCTGGCGGCACTCAACTGTTATTACGGGATTTGCCGAACAGGACGGGATTGCAAAACGTGAACCGCTCGTTACAGGACGGACGGCACCGGGAGTGTTTAACCTGAATCAACCGCAGTCGACAGTTTACCCGGGCGAGAGAAGAAGGGTGATTCATCTTATCGGATACCGCTGAAAATCTGCGTGTTCCATTTAAAAAGACGGGCTGCAAGACAGTACAAGAATGATATATAACATTATTTCCTCATTTTTTTGAAATATTATGATTTTTCGCTTGACAAACGTCGGGCGAATTGTTATAATGTCTGAGTTATCCTTGTCCATCATATGAGTGGTGGACGAAATCCAAAAGGAGGTGCTCTTAATGGCAAAGATCACAGAAAACTACGAATCAATGGTAGTATTCTCAACAAAGGCAGGCGACGAAGCAGTAGCTGCTTTGGTAGCAAAGTTCAAGGAAATGGTTGAAGCTAACGCTACATTAACAAGCGTTGACGAATGGGGCAAGCGCAAGCTCGCTTACGATATCAACTATGAGTCCGAAGGCTACTATGTTATTTATAACTTCGAGTCCAAGCCTGATTTCCCTGCTGAGTTAAGCCGTGTGCTTAACATCACAGACGGTGTTCTTCGCTCAATCGTTATAGCAAAGAACAGCTAACGAAGGGGGAGAATAATAATGCTGAACAGAGTAATATTGATGGGCAGAATCACACAGGACCTTGAAATCCGTCAGACACAGGGCGGTATTTCGGTTCTCAGCTTCACTGTTGCCGTTGACCGCGGATATGTCAGACAGGGCGAAGAACGCCAGACTGACTTTATCAATTGCGTTGCATGGCGTCAGCAGGCAGAGTTCATCAGTAAGTATTTTGCAAAGGGCAGAATGATTGCTTTAGAAGGTAATCTGAGAACAAGAACATATGATGATAAAAACGGAACCAAGCACTATGTAACAGAAGTGTTTGTCGACAGCGTTTCCTTCACCGGCGAAAAGTCTCAGAATTCAGGTTCTTCAAACTATGCTCCTTCATATTCACAATCTGTCCCTCAGCGTCAGGAACCGGCATATAAAGAGCCTGCAAGCTCATTTGATGTCGGCAATATGGATGATTTTGAAGAGATTTTAAGTGACGACGGCGTCCCGTTCTGATGAGAACGATTCTTTGAAAGGAGAATAATTACCATGGCTTTTGAGAGAAACAACGGCGCAAGACCTCAGAAGAGATCACACAAGAAGGTTTGTATGTTCTGTGTTGACAGAGCTGAAACCATCGATTACAAGGATACAGCTAAGCTCAAGAAGTGCTTGACTGAAAGAGCTAAGATCCTTCCCAGACGTGTTACAGGTACTTGTGCATATCATCAGCGTGAGCTTACAAAGGCAGTAAAGAGAGCAAGATTCTTGGCTTTGCTTCCTTATTCAGCTGATTGATTTTAGGTTAGTTTAAGTTTTTATGTTCTTTAAATCGGCGAACTGTTAATGTCCGCCGATTTTTTCTTTTGTCGGTTGACGCGGCAGGAGGGGTTTGGTATAATATTAACGTAATCGTAATGCAAGGAACATAATAGGGACTAATTGCAGAAGAAAATGAAATGGCGTATGTTTGTCCTATGTGTCTTGCCGCAAAACTAATAATTGAGAGTGAGGTTATATTATGCAATTAACAGAAGTGCTTTTTTCTTTTTTTAAGTCTCCGCTGCTAAACTGTATTCTTATAATACTTGTTGCAATAGCTGTTTTCGATTGTGTAAGAAAATATAGAGAGTATAAGGCAAGCTCATATTACAAGATTACAAGGTCGTCTATTTTCTCTGTAAGACATAATAAGGGCAAATATGGTGAGTATTTAACTTATAAATATTTGAAGGAGTACGAGGCAAAAGGAGCAAAGTTTTTATTTAATACATACATACCAAAGGACGACGGCGAGACTACCGAGATTGATGTTTTGATGATATGCTCAAAAGGTATTTTTGTTTTTGAAAGTAAAAACTACAGCGGATGGATTTTCGGAAGTGAATATCAAAAGAATTGGTACCAAACTCTGCCCACGGGCAGAGGACGAAGCCATAAAGAGCATTTTTACAATCCGATTATGCAAAACTACTCTCATATTAAGCATCTTAAGGCTATGATTGGCGATTCTTTTCCGATGAGGTCTGTTATTGTTTTTTCGGATAGATGCACGCTGAAAAGTATTCAATTGAAGAGTGAGGACATTGTAGTTGTAAATCGCTATGATGTGTTGAAAGCTGTAAATAGTATATGTGCTCAGGTTGCCGAAAACGCTATGACTGATAATGATATTAAGTATGTATACGACAGGCTCTATCCCTATACTCAAGTCGATTCATCCATAAAGGAAAAACATATTGACAATATACATAAGAATCTCGGTTTGCAATTTTGCCAAGAATCGACTGATTCAGAGATTGAATCTAACGAACAGTTGATTACTTCTAAAACAGATGATATTGTTCCTGCTGAAGCATCTGTACAGATACTTAAAGATGATAATAATCAGCACAAAAGTATTGTGAATCAGGATACGGAATCGCATGATGAAGTTGAAGTATTAAAATGCCCCCGATGCGGTTCAGACCTTGTTTTGAGAACAGCAACAAGAGGCGCCAATGTCGGCAATCAGTTTTACGGATGTTCCGGATATCCTAAATGCAGATATATTCAAAGTGTCACAGATAAATCATAATACAAACTTTTGGAGAAACTATGGACAACCTATCAAACATAAGCGTAATAAAAGACATTCTCATTCGCCACGGCTTTACATTTTCAAAAAAGCTGGGTCAGAACTTCTTAATAAATCCGACAGTCTGTCCTCGCATTGCCGAAATGGGAAACGCCAAGTCAGGCTTCGGCATTCTTGAAATCGGTCCCGGCATAGGCGTTTTAACCAACGAGCTTGCAAAGCGTGCGTCAAAGGTGGTGGCTGTTGAAATAGACGAGCGGCTTATGCCGATTTTAGACGAGACTCTTGCCGAGCATAAGAATGTCAAGATAATTAATGCCGATGTCATGGATTTAGATCTTCATAAGCTGATTGCTGAGGAGTTTTCGGGTCTTGACGTCGCAGTGTGTGCAAATCTTCCGTATTATATAACCTCGCCGATAATCATGAAGCTTTTAAAGGACAGACTCCCGATAAAATCAATAACCGCCATGGTTCAAAAGGAGGCGGGAGTGAGACTTTGCGCACCCTTGGGAACAAGAGACGCAGGAGCGGTGACTGTTGCTGTGGATTATTTCAGCAAGGCGTCTATACTTTTTGACGTCTCAAGGGGAAGCTTTATGCCTTCACCGAATGTTGACAGCTGTGTGGTGAGGTTTGATATCGATGAAAACGGCGTTAAGGCTAATGACGAGGAATTCTTCTTTAAAGTAGTGAGAGGAATGTTTTCGCAGAGACGAAAGACACTTGTCAACTGCGTAAGCGGCTCGCTGGGCTTGGATAAGCAGCGTGTTCTTTCGGCGATAGAAAAAACCGAGCTTTCACCAACTGTCAGACCTGAACAGCTCACTATGCCCAAGATGATAGCGTTTGCTGATAATTTAATGGCAGTCATACAAAAATAAAATACTAAGCAAAGCAAACGAGCCTGCATTTATTAATCTGCAGACTCGCTTTTTTCATCGTAAAACTTTGGTATATATGACGTGTCGGATGCGCTGCGCTCTTGAGAGTAGCCGTCAAAACCGGAATCCTGAACGCATTTTAAAACGTAATTGTACTCAAATGTTGATATCCTGCGGTTGATTTCGGGATGCTCACAAGCCTTGAATACAGGCGTATACTGGCTCATCAGGCTCAAAAGAATTTCATCGTCCGAAAAAGCGCTTTTTAAACCGTTTATAACGTCTATAGAATCATGCCTAAGCGTAGGAAGCACTAAATGCCTGACGATAACGCCCTTTTTTATCAGTCCGTCAGCGTCAAACTGCGGTTTTCCGACCTGACTTACCATCTTTTTAATAGCGGCAATTGCTTTTTCAAAGTACCCTGAGCAGTTTGAGTATTTTTTAGCGTATTCATCCGAGTAATACTTTAAGTCGGGAAGATAAACGTCTATATATCCGTTCAGCATATCAAGAGTTCTTAGGCTTTCATATCCGCCGCAGTTGTATACTATCGGTACATAAAGCTTGTGCTTAACCATATCAAGCGCTTCGATAACAGACGGCACATACGGCGTCGGACTGACAAGGTTGATGTTATTCGCGCCTTCGTCCTGAAGTCTCATAAAAGTGTCGGCAAGCTCCTGAGTTGTTATGTAATAGCCTTTGCCGAGGTGAGATATCTCGTGATTCTGGCAGAATACGCACCTTAATGTGCATCCTGAAAAGAAAACAGCACCCGAACCGCTTTTTCCGCTTATGCAAGGCTCTTCCCAAAAGTGAAGCGCTGCTCTTGCAATTTTGATTTTATCTGACGATGAGCAAAATCCAACCCTTGCCGTCCTGTCGACCTTGCATTCTCTTGGGCAAAGCCGGCATTCTTTATATTCATTGATACTATTCATATCGATCTACCGTTTGACATGGATTAACAAAGCTATAGGAGTTTCTTAGCTTGTAAAACGCTGCTAAGACATCCTTTAATGAATCGAATAACCCGAAAACGCAGGAGCCGCTTCCTGTCATCATGGCGGCTTTTGCGCCATTAGACAGAAGGATAAGCTTGATTGCTTGAATTTCATTCGACATAACTGCACGCTCTAAGTCGTTGGAAATAAGCTCATATATGTCATCTCCGGCTTCGAGGGCACTTGCTAATGCCTTTGAGGAGCAAAGACTGACTATGCTTTTTTCGTCAAACTGCTTGTATGCCATGGGTGTAGAAATCCCGAAATCGGGCTTTATAAGAAGGATATAAAAGCTGCTTTTTCTTTCGATAGGGGAAACAGCTTCGCCGAAGCCCGAGCATAAAGCGCATCCGCCTTCTATCAAGAAAGGAACGTCAGCCCCGACCCTTGCAGCAACGGCTCTCAGCTCGTCATTATCAAGACCTGCGCCGTACAGCTTGTTTAAGGCGCGCAAAACTGCGGCGGCATCGGCAGAACCTCCGCCCAAGCCAGCCATTGACGGTATATGCTTATCAATAGCTATCGTAATTCTGAAGTCCTCAGCGCCGATATGCTTGAAAAACTCATTTGCCGCTTTATAGCAGGTGTTTTTTTCGTCGGTGGGTACAGATGAATCGGAGCATTTTATTGTAATGCCCGAGCTGTCGGATTCCCTTGTTACGAAAACCTTGTCGAACAGGGAGACGGTCTGCATGACCGATTCAAGCCCGTGCATTCCGCTCGGAAGCTTTTCAATAATATCAAGGCTCAGATTGATCTTGGCGTAAGCCTTTTCATTTATACTTAAATCCTTCATTATGATTTTTTAAGCTCCTCTAAAAACTCGCTTATTCTTTCGATTGCCGCCATCAAATGCTTAAGCGAATAGGCATATGAAACCCTTATGTACCCTTCGCCGCTCTCTCCGAACGCAGTTCCCGGGATAACGGCAACTCGCTTGGAATACAAAAGCCTTTCGCAGAACTCATCGCTTGAAAGTCCTGTTGATTTTATGCTCGGGAACACATAAAATGCGCCCTCGGGTGTGAAGCAGTCAAGACCGAGCTTGTTAAATGAATTTACTAAATACTTTCTGCGCTGGTCATATTCCGTGACCATTGACGAAACATCATCGGAGCAGTTCTTGAGCGCTTCAATGGCTGCATATTGGCTGATTGTCGGCGATGACATTATACCGAACTGGTGAACCTTGAGCGCCTGTTTGATTATCTCGTTCGGACCGCACATATAACCGAGTCGCCAGCCGGTCATTGCAAACGCCTTGGAAAAGCCGTTTACATATATTGTGCGCTCACGCATACCGTCCAGCGAGACGATAGAAAAATGCTCCTTGCCGTATGTAAGCTCAGAATAGATTTCATCGGTTAAAACAGCAATGTTTGTGTCTTTTAAAATCTCTGCAATCGGTATCAGGTCTTCCTCAGTCATTATTGCGCCTGTAGGGTTATTCGGATAGGGGAGAATTAAAAGCTTTGTTCTGGGTGATATTGCGGCTTTTAAATCAGCAGCTGTGAGCTTGAAGTTATTCTCTCTTTTTGTTTCGATTATAACCGGAACTCCGCCTGTCAGCTGAACTATCGGCTTATAGCAGACAAACGACGGCTCCGGGATAATAACCTCGTCGCCCGGCTCGATAATTGTGCGAATCGTTAAGTCAATAGCTTCTGAGCCGCCGACTGTGACGATTATCTCCTTTGACGGGTCGTAGCTGACTCCGACATGGGAATATGTATAATCGCTTATTGCCTGACGAAGCTTAATAAGTCCTGCGTTGGCGGTGTAAAACGTCTTGCCGCGTTCTAAAGCGACAATAGCCGAGCGCCTTATAGTCCACGGAGTTTGAAAGTCAGGCTCACCGACGCCGAGGGAAATAACATCGTCAAGAGTTGCTGCTATGTCAAAGTATTTTCTTATGCCCGAAGGCTTTATTTCGCTCGCCGTTTTGCCGACAAGCTTTGAGTAGTCTATCATATTATTCCTGACCTCTTTCGTCCTTAGCAGCGTCAACAAGCATTATTCCGTTTTCCTTGTATTTTTGAAGGAAGAAATGCGTTGATGTTGATATAACGCCGTCGATTGTTGCCAGACGCTGGTAGACAAACGACGATACTTCCTTGATGTTTTTACAGCGGACCGTTACAGCGAGGTCGTATCCGCCGGACATCAAAGAGATGCTTTCAACCTCAGGGTATGCGGCGATATGTCTTGCAATTTCATCGTAGCCGACGTGAGCCTTGGGTGTAACGCTGAGCTCAATATAAGCGGATATGCTGTCTTTGTAGGCGGCTTCTTCATCTATAATGGTTGAATAGCCCTTGATCACACCGGAATCCTCGAGATTCTTGATCTCAGCAGCGACGTCCTCTTCGGTCATGTCGAGCATTGCGGCCAACTGGGCATTAGTCAATCTTGCGTTCGTTTTTAAAAGATTTATCAGTCTATTCATTAAATATCATCCCTTTATATTATAATGAGTATATTGCTTGTGTAAGTATAGCACAAATAGATATGTCAAGTCAATTGAATTTATATCAGTAGTTTAAATCGTGGCTGCGATTTCGGTCGATTTGATAAATCCTCGGGTTTTTTACATTCAAAAAACATTAAAAATGTTATTGACAACGTCCAAAATGAGGTATATAATGAACACGCTTTGAGAAAACAGAGTTGATTTTCTCAAGGATAAGCTATTATTTCAGAGGGGAGTGAGCATGGTGCGTCAGCAGTTTGATTTGAAAAATATGAAGTTATATGCTGAGAGTATTATGTGTGCATTCGTGTCTCACTGTGGGAGAAATTGAGTGAATGAGTGCCTCTGATGCTAAAGCGTCGGAGGCTTTTTTAATGCGAAAGGGTGTATTGCTAAAATGAGAATGATACTGCATTGATTTTAAGGCAGCCTGCAATGAAATTTCGCGCTGTCCTATCGGGAAAAGACACAAGAACAAACAATGTGAATGAAAGGAATGATTATAACTATGAAGCATTTTGACACGCTTCCTGCGCCCGTCGCAGACGAGCTGTATAAGCGTGGTGTAATGACAGATAAGCTTTTATATTGTGTTAAAGCGGATCTGGACGGTGAAGGCAAGTTTTTCGACGTTTACATAACCTTCACACAGAATAACTTATACGTTATAAGCGGATACGAGGAATACAAAGAGGAGACAACGGTCGATAAGCTGACCGAACGTGCGGAAAAGCTTCCTCTTATCAAGAAATTCTTCAAGACTACTCCGATAAGGGAGATAATCAGCTACAAGGTTGAGGATTTTTCAGAGTTTGAAATCTCAAAGATTAAAAACATATTTGTCGATAGGCATCAAAACTCTGCAAGACTTATTCTTGCGATGCTTAAAGACGGCGAAACCGAAAGCTTCGGCGTAAATGCAAATAATGTCGATGAAAACGCTGATAACACCGAAAACGGCGAAAACAGCGGCGGAGCAATGCCTAATTTCGGCTGGTGCGCTAAGAATTACGAGCACGACCGTCAAAACATTCAAATAGCCCGTTTTTCAATAGGCTACAGCGAAAAGTTTGAGCGCTTCTGCGAAAGAGTAAACAAAACTCATCGCCACGAGGAAATAGACGATACGCTTTTAGACAGTGTTGAAACTCACTGCCCTATATGCCATCAGCCCTATCCCAACCCCAACAGACCCGTTTGCCCGAGGTGCTTGGATAAGCATTCGATTTTTACAAAGCTTATGGGACTGTTTAAAGAGTTTAAGCTTCAGGTGTTCTTAGTTGCTCTTACAATACTTATGTCCAACGTTTTGGCAATCATCTCTCCGTGGTTCGGTTCAAAAATGCTCTATGACGATGTTTTGACCGAGGGCGGCAGGCTGTACGGAAGAGTTCTCTTTGCCATAATGCTTATGCTTATAACAAATGTTTTGAGCCGTTTGACAGGTCTGATTTCAGGCGTTATAACCGCAAGAGTTGTGCCGCATATAACTCATACATTGAGAACAAAGATTTATGCTGCAATGAATAACCTGTCGCTACAGTTCTTCACCAGCAAGCAAACCGGCTCGCTTATGTCAAGAGTAGACCGTGACTCGCAAAACGTTTACAATTTCTTTGTAGACATCGTGCCCTACGGCTGTGCAAATATAATCAAAATGGTTGGCGTTGCCGCGATTATGTTCACATTAAGCCCCATGCTTGCAATATTGATTATTGTCATGATTGCGGCTGTTATGGCATTCGACCATTACCTTTATAAGTCCGAAAGAAAGCTTTACAGAAAGTTAGACGTTGCAATGCGAAGCCTAAACTCGGTTCTTTCAGACGTTATGAACGGTCAGAGAGTCGTTAAGTCATTTGCCAAGGAGCAAAAGGAGATAACAAGATATCAAAACAAAAACAGAGAAGCCTATAATGTCAACACAAGAATCAACAACAGACTGACGTCTACCGTTCCGTTCCTGTGGGGCTTTTACAGAATGATAAGCATAGTGCTGTTCTGTGCCGGCTGTTATCTTGTTATGGTTCATCATAAATTCGGCGGAACAGTGTTTACCTTCGGTGCGCTCAATGCGCTGTTGTCGTATACCGATATGATTTATGAGCCTATCGATTTCTTTATGTGGATAGGCGACCGCTGGGCGAGATGTATAGACGCTGCTTCGAGAATGTTCGAAATACTTGATTCAAAGCCGACAGTAGCCGAGCCGAAGAATCCTGTTAAAATGGACGGACTCAAGGGCGACATCGAGTTCAAAAACGTATTCTTTGAATACGAAGCAGGTCATCAGATACTTAAAAATCTTTCCTTTAAGGTTCACTCCGGTCAGATGTTCGGAATTGTCGGAAAGACCGGTGCAGGAAAGTCAACAATAATTAATCTCATGGCAAGGCTTTATGACGTCACAAGCGGTGAAATCCTTATAGACGGCGTTCCGATTAAAAACATCGCAACCAAGGACTTGAGGAAGAATATAGGTATAGTTTCTCAGGAGACATATCTGTTTATGGGTACTGTTGCCGATAACATCCGCTACGCTAAGCCCGAGGCGACAATTGAGGAAGTAATCGAAGCTGCGAAGTCTGCCAACGCCCACGAATTTATAACAAAGCTGCCCGACGGCTACAACACCAGAATCGGCTCGGGCGGAGCGTCGCTTTCCGGCGGTGAGCGTCAGAGGATTTCTATAGCAAGAGCGATAATTCAAAGCCCGGATATCTTGATTTTGGATGAAGCAACAGCTTCAATGGATACAAGAACCGAGCGCAAGATTCAGGTTGCGATAGACGCTCTTAAAGAGGGAAGAACTATCATAGCCATAGCTCACAGACTTTCAACTCTTCGTGACGCCGATATGCTCTGCGTTATAGAAAACGGCGAATTGAAGGAGCTTGGAACTCACGACCAGCTTATTCGTCAAAAGGGCAAATACTTCGAGCTTTATAAGCTTCAGGCTGACGCTCTTAAGTTTATCGAAGAATAAAGGCTATGCGTCCTGACGCTTAGCTTTGCACAATAGCGTGTCATATGTCTCGGTCAAGACCGACGAAGCTGTCAGGTTCGCTCGGCAAGACGACATATACACCGTCTCAGTTTAATAGATTTTCATTTCACACAGAAAGGAAACATAGTAATATGGAAGCAAAGGAATTAGCCGAGGAAAAATTTGAAATAGATAAGCTTGAAATACTCGACGCTTCAAAGCTTGAGTTTTACCGTGATGACGCAGGTTTTGTATCCCTGAAGTATAACGGTCAGGAGTACTTTAACGTTCGCCTGACAAGACTGACGCCTTTTTACTCTGCAACAACCTACATAAGCGTTGCCTACGATAATGAGGACAATGAGTTTAAGGAGATAGGCGTTATCAAGGATATGAAGGAGCTTAGCCCCGAGCAGTATAAGCTTGTAGACGATTATCTTGAATACAAGTATTTCATGCCGGAAATAACAAGAGTTCATTCTATAAAGGACAACTCAAGGGGATTTATCTTTGTCGATATTGATACATCTGCAGGAAGAAAAACCATCTGCATAAGAGACTGGTATTCAAACTTCAGAATGCTCTCAGATAAGCTTTTGTATGCTGTAGATGTAGACGGCAACAAGTATGCCTGCCATGATATCGATAAGCTCGACAAGAAGAGTATGTCGGTTCTTGAGATCTATGTCTAAAGGTAAAGGATATTAAGTATTCCAAGCGTAATTCATAAAAGAAAGGAGCTAAGCCGGGCAGATATTTTAGCCACGGCTGCCGATATATGAATTTATTGATAAGCGCTCCAAAAGGGAAAGAGCTTGATGATTTTGTGTTCTCGGTTCCTTTTAACTTATATAAGAAAAAGGAAAAGGTAAACGGACATCTGTGCTGTACCCATGAGGAATTTTTGGTGTATGTCAACGACGAGCTGCGTGAAACAATCCGCTACGATGAGTACGATGAATACGCCTGTGAACAGCTTGTAGGCTGTTCGATGATGGTCGCAAGAAAAGACGACGTCACAAAAAAATATATATGCTCATTCACTCAGGACTCCTTCATAGCCTTTGCCGAGGTCGCAAAGATTGTGAATCACTACCTGACAACCGGAATATTCGTTGAGAAGAGCGGCATTGACGAGCCAAAGTGCCCTAAGTGCCATCTTCCGCTTGACGGATATGCCGAGTGCCCTTATTGCTCATCTAAGCTAAGGGTGTTCACAAAGCTGTTTAAGCGTTTGGCGCCTTATAAACTACCGTTTGCCGCCGCAGTTTTGTGTACAATACTCGCCGAGCTTGTAAACGTCATTACTCCTTATATAAACAGGATTTTGGTTGACGATTACGTTATACCTGCCCAAGAGGCAACGGGCGATTATTCAATCGGCTGGAGCGGATTTGCGATTTTATGCTGTGCGCTTTTAGGGTCTGTGCTCATCAGCACGATTCTTGACTTTGTCAACATGAAGGCGAGCCGTCATGTTGCGCTGAATTTGGGTCAGGACTTAAGGCAGGACGTTTTTAATAAGACCTTGGATCTTTCGATGTCGTCGATATCGAAAAAGACAGCCGGTGAGCTTATTTCCCGTGTCTCAAATGACGCTAATAAAATTCAAAGCTTTATTACCGACTACGGTAAGGACGCCATAATAAGAATCCTTTCGCTGATAATCGTATCCATCATTATATTTATAATGAACTGGAAGCTTGCTTTGCTGGCGATTCTTCCTATTCCGTTTGTTATATTCATAGTAGACAGAATACATAACACTATCAATATGCACTTCCGCCGTTCATGGAGATTTTCAAACGAGCACTCGAAGCTTTTGCACGATGCGCTCAATGGCATCAGAGTTGTTAAGTCCTGCGGAACTGAGGAGCAGGAGATAGAAAAGTACCGTGTTGCATCTTCAAAGTGGGCAAAGGCGGCAGGAGACGCTGAAATTGTATGGAACTTAGTTTGGCCTATCATGGACTTCGTACTGACCTTCGGCAACTACTTTATTCTCTTCTTCGGTTCAAAGATGATACTCGGTGTTATGCCGTCGTGGGGCACTATGACATTGGGCGAGCTGACTCAGTTTACCTCCTATGTCTCAATGCTCTATATGCCGCTTCGCTGGCTTATGAGACTTCCCAGAACATTTTCCGATGTATCGGTAAGCGCATCTAAGGTATTTGAAATCTTAGAGGAGCAGACAGATGTAAGAGACTCAAAGGATTGCATCGACTTAGACATAAAGGGCGACATAGAGTTCGACCATGTTTACTTCGGCTATAAGGTCTATAACCCTGTTTTGAAGGATGTAACCTGCAAAATTGAACAGGGCAAGATGATAGGAATAGTCGGACACTCCGGCGTCGGAAAGTCGACGATGATAAACCTTATTTTAAGACTTTACGACGTTACTCAGGGTTCTGTCAAAATAGACGGCGTAGATATAAGAAATATATCACAGCAGAGCCTGCGCTCTCAGGTGGGCGTTGTTTTGCAGGAGACATATTTGTTTGAAGGCTCTGTTTTAGACAATATTCGCTACGCAAAGCCGGACGCCACCTTTGAAGAAATCATCCAGGCGTCAAAGGTAGCTCATGCGCATGAGTTTATAACAAAGCTTCCCGACGGCTACAACACCAAGGTCGGAAATAAGGGTCACACCCTTTCAGGCGGTGAAAGACAGAGAATTGCAATAGCAAGAGCAATCCTGCACGACCCCAAGATTATTATTTTGGACGAAGCAACAGCTTCTTTGGATACAGAAACAGAGAAGCAGATTCAGGAAGGCTTAAACGAGCTTTGCAAGGGAAGAACAACTATAGCCATAGCTCACAGACTGTCCACACTTTCTAACGCCGACCGGCTGATCGTTTTAGACAAGGGACGTCTTGCCGAGATGGGAACTCACGACGAGCTTATGCGCAAAAAGAACGTTTACTACAGCTTGGTAATGGCTCAGAGAAAGACAACCAAGATGAAGAAAGCAGATATCGGCGCAGCAGCAGACGTCAAAGTAAACGCATAATATAAAATTAATCAAGCCTGTCAGGTACTGAGCCGCTCTTGCAGACATCAGTACAAAATGACAGGCTTGAAGCCGAGAAAATCGCTGATTAATACGCTTAGCTTTAATCGGCGATTTACTGTATAGATTGGACTTGATAAAATGGCAAGGATAATAAGCGTTGAGGATTTATCTAACCCTGAGCTTGAGGTTTACACCAAGCTGACGGAAGCGCAGCTTCGAAACCGCCTTGAGCCTGAAAAGGGGATATTCATCGCAGAAAGCCCGAAGGTTATAAAAACAGCGATAGAGGCAGGATATAAACCGCTCTCTGTATTAACAGAACAGCGTCACATAAACGGCGACGCTGCCGAGGTTATAGCCATGAGCAAAGACATACCCGTATACACTGCGCCGAGGGAGTGCTTAGAAAAGCTGACCGGATTTGTTTTGACAAGGGGAGTGCTGTGCGCTTTTCGCCGACCGCTCAGTTCCAGCCTTGAAAGCGTCTTAAATGGTGCTTCAAGAGTAGCCGTGCTTGAAAACATTGTCGATTCGACTAATTTGGGAGCAATTTTTCGCTCAGCTGCGGCTTTGGGGATTGACGCCGTGCTTTTAACTCCTTCTTGTGCCGATCCATATTTAAGGCGCTCGGTCAGAGTGAGCATGGGAACTGTTTTTCAGGTCAAATGGTCGAGGTTTGATGAGGACGCCGATTGGATAAACCTATTGCACAGCTTCGGTTTTAAAACTGCCGCAATGGCGCTGTCTGATAACTCCGTCAGCATAGACAATGCTTCGCTGATGAGCGAAGCAAAGCTTGCAATAGTTTTGGGCACAGAGGGGGACGGCTTGGCAAAGTCGACAATAGCCAAATGCGATTACACCGTAAAAATCCCGATGCAAAACGGCGTGGATTCACTAAACGTTGCGGCGGCAAGCGCTGTGGCGTTTTGGCAGCTGAGAAGCAGGTAAAAAAACATCCGAAGGGGATAACCTCTTCGGATGTTTTATGTTATGCAATGTCAGTAAAATAAACTCTATACCATACCAAGAAGGTATAAACAGTCCAGATTTTTCTCGAGTAGTCATAGCGTCCTGCTCTGTGGTCGTCTAAAAGAGAGACTATTTTATCGGTATTAAAGAATCTCTGCGCATTTTCGGATGTGAATTCCTTCTTAACGACGTCATAGTATTTATCCTCTTTAAGCCATACTCTTATCGGAACAGGGAAGCCGAGCTTCTTTTTATCCGCAGTCTGAGGAGGACAGGCTCTGTGTGCCGCCATACGCATTGCGTACTTTGTGTTTTCCTTTGTGACACGGTACCTTTTCGGTATCCTCTCGGCAAGAGCCATAATCTCCTTGTCTAAAAACGGAACTCTGAGCTCTAAGGAGTTAGCCATGCTCATTTTGTCTGCCTTTAAAAGAATATCTCCTGTCATCCACATATTTAAGTCTAAGTACTGCATCTGAGTGACGTTGTCTTTGTCCTTAACGGCATCGTAGAAAGGCTTTGTGATGCTCATGGCGTCAGGCGCAGAGGTTTTAATTTTGAGAATATCCTTGCGCTCGGTTTCTGAGAAGATGTATGCGTTGCCGATAAAGCGCTCCTGCAAATCCTTGCCTCGCCTTATAAAGAAGTTTACGCCGCGCTTATGAGGGAATTTAGAGCAGATTTTACCTATACCGCGTCGGATAGGTCTTGGGACTGCATTGTATATTGCAACATCGTCAGGCTCTTTATATATATTGTAGCCGCCGAAAATCTCATCCGCACCCTCGCCGCTTAAAACTACCTTAACACGCTCCGACGCTAATTTGCACACAAAGTACAAGGCAACTGCGGCAGGGTCGGCAAGCGGTTCGTCCATGTGATACTGAATCTTGGGAAACTCTCCCCAGTACTCCTCGGGTGTTATGACCTTGGATATGTTTTCTTTGCCGATATACTTTGAAAACTCCTTGGCATAGCCTATCTCGTTGTACTTCTCGTCCTCTCCGAAGCCCACGGTAAACGTCTTGTCGACGTTGGCAACAGCGGCGACATAGCTTGAATCAACGCCGCTTGATAAAAAGCTTCCGACCTCAACGTCGGCAATCTTATGCGCTTCGACTGAGTTTTTAAATGTGTCGGAAATCCTGTTCACCCATTCGTCTAAGTCGGGCTTGTTGTCCTCGTTGAAGTTGACGCTCCAATAGCGCTCTGTTTTAAATTGACCGTTTTTATAGGTGAAGCAGTGAGCCGGCAGAAGTCTGAAAACGCCTTTAAAGAAGGTCTCTTGACAAGGAGAGTACTGGAATGTCAAGTAGTTTTCAAGCGCCTCCTCGTTCAGTTCCTTTTTGAAGTCAGGATGTGCCAAAAAGCTCTTAATTTCAGAACCGAAAATGAAGCTTTCGCCCATTTGACAGTAATACATTGGTTTAATGCCGAAGAAGTCCCTTGCGCCGAAAAGCTCTTTTTTCTTTGTGTCCCAGATGACAAAGGCGAACATTCCTCTCAGCCTGTTCAAAAGCTCCTTGCCCCATTGCTCATATCCGTGAAGCAAAACCTCGGAGTCGGTGTCGGTTTCAAAAACGTGTCCGAAGCGAAGCAGCTCCTCACGCAGTTGGCGGTAGTTGTATATCTCGCCGTTGAACACTAAAACCAAGCTCTTGTCCTCATTAAAAAGCGGCTGGCTGCCGTTTGAAAGGTCGATAATGGATAGCCGCCTGAATCCGAGGGCAATATCGCAGTCGACATATTCGCCGTCGGAATCCGGACCACGGTGCTTAATCAAATCCATCATTTTTTCTAAAACTATAGACGAGTCGTTTATTTTATTAGTAAAGCCGACAAAACCGCACATAAAAAGCCATCTCTCCTTATATGTAAAATGCAATTGATTTCTGACTGCTATTATAACCCATTTGAACGCTTTTTTCAAGTTAAATCCGAGCAATAAGGTTACACTAAAGTTACAATTCATGAAATTTCGCAAAATTCCTTGAAACTGAATTCAATATCCTTTATAATATATTCTGCAATGCCGTGTTTTGATATCGATATGTGAGAACAGAGCTTAGTTCTGTCGATATCGGTTTATGAAGTGTTTGGAAATAGTATAATTGAAGGGATGTTATATAAATGTCAAAGAAGCCGCTCAAGGTGAGATATCATTTCAGTCTCGTATTTTTTGCTGCGATAGTTATATTCGGTCTGTTTTTCTATAGGTATATGAAGACGTCAACACTCGAGGACGTCCTGTCTCAGGACAGGAGCATTGTTGTTCCTGCTCTTTCTGATAATATCGATGAAAAAACAAACGGCGGCAATGACGACGCTGCTTCGGACAAGCCCGATAATGCAGAGCCGGGTGAAATAATTAACCCTGTACCCGAATCTGCTGCTAAGGATAAGGAATATCTAAACAGCTGTGTGTTTATCGGAGATTCGCTGACCTTCGGCTTGGCTTCATATGAGGTTGTACCTGCATCAAGCGTTTATGCAAGTGTAAGTATGAATATATCTAAGGTTGAAACAGAGATTATCGACACTCCGTACGGTCGCATGAACGTTATAGACGCATTAAAGGAGAGCGCACCTGAAAATATCTACATAATGCTCGGCTCAAGCGGTGCGGCATGGATGAGCGTAAGCGATATGTATCAAAGCTTCCGCAGCTTTGCTGACAGAGTAAAGGTTTTGTGTCCGGATTCGCACATTTATATAATATCTGTTCCGCCGGTCACAAGTGAAAAGGAAACCTCCAAGGAAAGCCCTGTTTTAAACGCCGACTTAGATAGATTCAATGAGCGGCTTCTTGAGTATGCAAATACAAATCAAATGCATTATCTTGATTTAAACACTTATCTTAAAAATGACTCCGGCGTTTTACCTAAGGGAGACGCTGAAAACGACGGTGTGCACTTTAAATACTCGACCTACGAAAAATTCGTCGACTATATTTTAAGCCACACTGTCAGCTGATTTGATTGAGCAGTTTAGGAGATGTTTGATGAAAAGATTAATTTGTTTGCTGACAATTGCATTGATTATATGCACTGCGTTTTCAGCCTGTGGCAAAAGCTATCCTGAGCCTGATATGAGCACACTTACGGAAGCCGCTGTATCGTCTCAGCCGCAGACGATAGATTTTTCAGATGCGGACGGCGACACTGTCAACGCAGTTTTCGGATGCGATGTGTCGTTGTATGATGATTTTTGCGTTATGTATTCGTCTGACCCGGCGTCTGCTGATATAATAGCGATTTTTAAATCGTCCGACGAGAAAATGCACGCCGAAGCTCAGAAAATGCTGAATGATTTTCTGTCACAGCGCATTGATGATTTTAAGGGCTACGCTCCGCTTGAGGTTAAAAAGATGGAGGACTGTCGGGTCGTGTCATACGGCAAGTATGATATTTTGATGATTCTTCCGGATTTTTCGTCGGCAAATGAGGCTGTCGGCAAGGTATTCAGCGAGTGAATTTGTTGATGATGAGTTAAAGGAGATGAAGTTATGGGCAACGAAGGATGGGTTATGCCGACTCATATAGTTGCGGGTGCAGGAATAGTCATAAACGATAATGATGAAATTCTCATGGTCAACACCTATGACTACGGCTGGGTGTTTCCCGGCGGACAGGTTGAGGTCGGCGAAAATGTTATTGACGCTGTTAAAAGAGAAGTGATGGAGGAATCGGGCGTTGATATAGAAGTCGGCGAGCTGTTTTGCATATCATCCAATACGAAAAAGTACCCCGGTCACAGCGGCGTCAAGGAGATTCCGACAAAGGTTATGCTTGATTTTATATGCAGAGCAAAAAGCGGAAATCCAAGACCGTCTGATGAAAACTCGGAATCCATGTATGTCCATAAAGATAAGGCTCTCGAATTGATTCAGTCTCCGAATATTATTGAGAGATATAAAGCTTATTTATAATACGCAGGCAGACCTATCTATATGGAGTATGTAACAAAGCCTTCGTTTGAATTAAAGCTTAAAAGAACGGTATAGGGAAGCATCTTGTTGTTACATTAAGCAAGAGTGCTTGAGAGCTTGTGACACTGTAATTTTTTATGAGCATATGTTTACGCTGCGTGTTTTAAATCAGATGTAAAGTGCACCAGCTTTTCTTACAGTCTGCGTAAAAGCCGTTGGATGCACGGCTATGCGCAGATTTTTAGTGTGTGTAAAAGAGTTTATTTGCTGTAAATGCTTTACAAGCCAATAATCGCTGACAGCTTGCAGTCAGCTTGTTTTCACGCTGTATAGTGTAAATACTTTACCTCATGATTTAATGCGGCGTTGTGCATTATAGCTAAAACCGAAGAGCGAAATATATGCGCTTTTTTTTCGACATTAGCTTGACATTCTGTTTCAGATACAATATACTTGATACATTGAACTTTATCAGCGCTATATATTGTGGTACATAATCCTTGAAGAAATATGAATATAATTAAAAAAGGGAGACATAACATAAAATGATAACGAGAATTCAAAAGAGAGACGGAAGAGTAGTAACATTTAACGTTGAAAAGATCGCTAACGCTATATATAAAGCTGCTGAATCTATAGGCGGTTCTGATTACGATGAGGCTTTGGAGATTGCCGGAAGAGTATGCGACCATATTGAGTCTGCCGGCAAGAAGATTCCTACAGTTGAAGAGATTCAGGACGCCGTTGAAAAGCTTCTCATCGAGGAGGGTCACGCTGCTACAGCTAAGGCATATATCCTTTATCGTGCGAACAGAACAAGAGTTCGTGAAATGAACACAAAGATAATGAAGATATACGAGGACCTTACCTTTACTTCCGCCAAGGACAGCGACGTTAAGCGTGAAAATGCAAATATCGACGGCGACACAGCCATGGGCACAATGCTTAAATACGGCTCATGCGGCGCCAAAGAGTTCTATGAGATGTATGTTTTAGACCCGCTGTTTGCAAAGGCTCATTCCGAGGGCGACATCCATATTCACGATTTGGACTTCTACACACTTACCACAACCTGCACTCAGATAGATTTAACAAAGCTCTTCAATTCCGGCTTTTCAACCGGTCACGGTCACTTGAGAACTCCGAATGAGATTTCAAGCTATGCAGCTCTTGCGTGTATTGCAATACAGTCTAACCAAAACGACCAGCACGGCGGTCAGTCTATCCCGAAGTTTGATTACGACATGGCGCAGGGCGTTAAGAAAACCTTTAATCACCGCTACAGAGACAATATAATTCGCTCACTTGAGCTTTTAGACGACGTTGAGGGCGCAGAGCAGTTTGTAAAGGGCTATCTTAAAGAGCTCGCCGAAAAGGGTCTTGAGCCTACGCTTGACATGAGCAACGACTTTAGAGCGGCGGAAGCTGAATACCTCAAAAAGTATTGCTCGAATGAGCAGGTTGAAAAGATTCAGAAGTTTTCATATGAGACTTCCGTTAAGGAAACGGACAAGTCAACCTATCAGGCAATGGAGGCTTTGATTCATAACTTAAACACCATGAATTCCCGTGCAGGTGCGCAAACACCGTTCAGCTCTATAAACTACGGCACAGATACCTCAACAGAGGGCAGAATGGTAATAAGAAACGTCCTCTTAGCGCAGGATGCAGGTTTGGGCAACGGCGAAACACCTATCTTCCCGATCCACATCTTTAAGGTCAAGGAGGGTATAAACTATAATCCTCAAGACCCCAACTATGATTTGTTCAAGCTTGCGTGCAGGGTGTCTGCAAAGAGACTCTTCCCGAACTTTTCGTTTATCGACGCTCCCTATAACCTTCAGTACTACAAGCCCGGCAATCCTGATACTGAGATTGCATACATGGGCTGCCGTACAAGGGTAATAGGAAATGCCTACGATCCGTCGAGGGAGATAGTAACCGGCAGAGGAAACCTTTCCTTCACATCTATAAACCTGCCCAGACTTGCAATAGAGTCAAAGGGCGATATAAATAAGTTTTATGAAAAGCTCGACGCCATGATGAACCTTGTTATAGATCAGCTCATGGCAAGATACAAAATACAGGCTCAGAAAAAGGTTAAGAACTTCCCGTTCTTAATGGGTCAGGGCGTATGGCTCGATTCCGAGAAGCTAAGCTCTGAAGATACTGTAGGCGAAATCTTAAAGCACGGTACACTCTCCGTCGGATTTATCGGACTTGCTGAGTGCTTAAAGGCACTCACAGGAAAGCACCACGGTGAAAGCGAGGAGTCAAGAAAGCTTGGTATTGAAATCATAACAAGAATGCGCAAGCGCATGGACGAGGAGATTGAAAAGACACATCTCAACTTCTCACTCCTTGCAACTCCTGCGGAGGGTCTTTCGGGAAGATTCTTAAGAATCGACCAAAAGAAATACGGCAAGATCCCCGGAGTAACCGACAGAGATTATTACACAAACTCATTCCACGTTCCGGTTTACTATAACTGCAACGCCTTTGAGAAGATAAAGATAGAAGCGCCTTATCACGCTCTTACCAATGCCGGACATATAAGCTACGTTGAGCTGGACGGCGATCCGTTGCAGAACCTCTCGGCGTTTGAAAAGATTATTCGTTATATGAAGGAGTCAGGCATAGGCTACGGCTCAATCAATCACCCTGTAGACAGAGATCCCTGCTGCGGCTTCACCGGTATCATCGGTGACACTTGCCCTAAGTGCGGCAGAAAGGAAAATGAGGGCAGCTACGGCTTTGAGAGAATAAGAAGAATAACCGGATATTTGGTCGGAACGCTTGACCGCTTCAATAATGCAAAGAGATCAGAGGTTGAAGACAGAGTTAAGCACAGCTTAGATGAAAAATAAGAATAGTTTTTGCCGCCGCTGATTAATAGCGGCGGCAAAGCCATATAAAATTATACTTACGGGGCAGATGATTGCTTATCAGGTTTTTTGTATTCCGATGAATACTTATGCTCACAGAGAATAAAGCCTGATATGATATCCGCATCATCCATTAAGAAAGGAAAGGTAACTGCCGTGAAGATTAGAATGTCCGGTGTTGTCGGCGAGTCTATTGTCGACGGTCCGGGAATAAGATATACTGTGTTCGTCCAAGGCTGTCCGCATCACTGCGAGGGCTGTCATAACCCGTCAACCCATGATTTTTCGGGCGGATACGATGACGACACAAATGAAATACTCAAAAAAATTCTTTCAGATCCGCTTTTGGACGGCGTTACGTTCAGCGGCGGCGAGCCATTTTGTCAGGCAAAGCCGCTCGCTGAGCTTGGAAGAAAAGTGCACGAAAGCGGACTCAATGTAATGGCGTACACAGGCTTTACAATAGAAGAGCTGATGAAAAACGCCAACGCCGAAAACGGATATGAGGAGCTTTTAAACACAGTGGACGTACTGGTAGACGGCAGGTTTGTTCTTGCGTTGAAGAGCTACGAGTGTAAGTTCAGAGGAAGCACAAATCAGAGGCTTATAGATGTCCCTCAAACGTTAAAGGAAGGTCATGCGGTTATCAAAGAGCTATAATAGTTTAAAAAAAAGACTGATAATCATAATTATATCAAGCTGTCTTGTTTTCATGACAGCTTGTTCGCCGTTGGATAAAATAAAATCAATTATTAAAGACGACGGTGCAGGATATATTTTCAAGGTAAGCCTTTCGTCCGACCCGATTAATCTCGACCCTCAGCTCTGTCAGGATGAAAGCTCAATAGCTGTTGCAAAGAATCTCTTTGTAGGTCTTATGAAGTATGACGCTGAAAAAGGATTAACGCCTGCCGTTGCAACGGATTACTCTGTCTCGCCCGACGGGCTTAAGTATACCTTTACACTTGACAACAGATATAAATGGCGTTCGGTGGGGGATTATGAAGCAGATCTTACCGCTCACGACTTTGTTTTTGCGTTCAGAAGGCTCTTTGACCCTAAGACAAAATCGCCGTATGCCAAGGATTACTTTTGCATTTCGGGTGCGCAAATGGCAAACTCGGGAGCGCTTCCTGTCGAGAATATAGGTGTGACCGCCTTAGACGACTATACTCTTGAGTTTGTACTGGATTATCCGAACGCACAGTTTTTAAGCCTTTTGTCAAGACTCCCGGCGTCTCCGTGCAATGAGGGCTTTTTCAACGATACAAAGGGCAAGTATGGTCTTGAGGCAGAGAGCATAGCCTCTAACGGACCGTTTTATGTCAGGTACTGGCTTTATGACCCATACGGCAAGGATAATTATGTCAGGTTGAGAAGAAATCAGAGCTACTCGGAAATATCACGGGTCTATCCTGCCGGCGTGAATTTCCTGATTGAAAAGGATTTGAATGTAAGGTTGAATGACTTTACATCAGGCACAACCGACGTTTTCGTCAGCAACGGCTTGTCCGGGGATTTATGCTCAGACAGCGAGCGTGAGCTGACTAACGAGAAGTATTATCTATCCTCCTGCGGATTGATAATTAACCCTAAAGAAGAAATCTTGAGCAGACCCGAGGTGAAGGAGGCACTAAGCCTTTGCATTAACAGGCAAAATCTCGAAATATCTACTCCCGATTATATGACGGCAGCCTGTGGACTGATACCGGGAGAAGCATATGTCGGCTCAACTAAGTACAGAAGCAACTCGAACGAGCAAAAAATTGAGGAAAATCAAAGCTTAGCCGAGTATAAGTGGAACTTTATCCTAAACGACAACGAGAAAAGCAGGATTCAGGGCACAAATATTTTAGTTCCGAGCAGCTTTTCTCAAGCGCAGTACCTAAGTCTTGTAACGGCGGAGTGGAAGGATGTTTTGGGTTTGAACATCGGAATTGAGATTGTCAGCGATAAAGACTACCGCCAGCGTGTTGAAGACAAAGATTACAGCATACTCTTAACCGTCTTAAGCTCGGATTGTGCCAACGCTTTTGACTACATTGAGCCGTTTGCCGACGGTGAGTTCGGAATCAGCATTGAATCATGCAGGAAGGCCATATATAAGTCCGTAAAGTATAATACCGTTACAGCTGCGATTTATGATATCAGCGTTGCCGAGAGTGAAGTAATTGAGTCGTATGTATATATGCCGCTGTGGTTTGTTCCGAAATTCGTTTATACCGGTGAAGATAATGCTGATATTGAATATGACATATTCTCCGGTTCACTTTTGTTTGAGAATGCAAAGCATTTTTAGCTGTTTGAATGAGCTGATGACTTATAATTAATAATTTATTATGAAAGGTGTGGCTTTATATGAACGACAGTATCGACTTAACTGCAATTCTTTCAAGGGTTGATCACACGCTTTTGTCTCAGACCGCTGCATGGGATGAAATAAAGGCGATATGTGACGACGGCATCAAATACGGTGTAGCTTCCGTTTGCATTCCTGCCTGCTATGTTGCAGCGGCAAAGGACTATGTTGGAAGTCGGCTCAAAATCTGCACTGTTATCGGCTTTCCGAACGGCTATTCGACGTCTGAGGTCAAATGCTTTGAAGCTCAAAAGGCTGTTGACGACGGAGCTGATGAGGTTGACATGGTTATAAACATCGGCTTTTTAAAGGACAAACGCTATGACGATGTATTGTCCGAAATCAAGGCTGTTAAAAAAGCGTGCCACGGCAGGATTTTAAAGGTTATAATTGAAACCTGCCTTTTAAGCGATGATGAAAAGATAAAGATGTGCGAGATTGTTTCAAATTCAGGTGCTGATTTTATTAAGACCTCCACAGGCTTTTCAACGGCAGGAGCGACATTTGAAGACATAGCATTATTTAAAGAACACGTTTTTAACGGCGTGCGCATAAAGGCAGCAGGCGGAATAAAGACTCTTGAAGACGCCGAAAGGTTTATAAGTCTCGGAGCTGACAGACTCGGAACGTCGAGAATTATTAAGATTTTAAAGGAAGGAAAGGTACAAGCAAATGGCAGTATATCCGACACCTCATATTAACGCCAAGCCAGGCGATTTTGCAAAAACAGTATTGATGCCCGGCGACCCGTTAAGGTCAAAGTTCATTGCAGAAAACTATCTTGAGAACGCAGTATTGGTCAATAACGTCAGGGGAGTATGCGGCTACACTGGCACTTATTGCGGCGAGCGCATATCAGTAATGGCGAGCGGCATGGGTATGCCGTCTATGGGCATATACTCATATGAGCTTTATAACTTCTTCGATGTCGAAAACATCATAAGAATCGGCTCAGCCGGTTCAATGAGAGCAGATATCAAGCTTCGTGACATTGTGTTCGGTCAGGGTGCCTGTACAAACTCTGCATATGCAAATACCTTTACACTTGCTGGAACATATGCGCCGATATGCGACTTCGGTCTTTTGAGTACCGCCGTTGACGAAGCAAATAAAATCGGTGCTGTTTATCATGTCGGAAACCTTCTTTCGTCTGATACGTTTTACGGAGACAACAAGGATGAAACTCCGAACTGGCAGAAGATGGGCGTCATGGCTGTTGAAATGGAAGCAGCGGCTTTGTATATGAATGCAGCGCGCGCCAATAAAAGAGCGTTGGCGATATGCACTATATCGGACAGCTTGGTGACAGGCGAAGAGCTTTCATCTGCTGAACGGCAAAATACCTTTACACAGATGATGGAGATAGCTCTCGGAACAGCTGTAAGGATACAGGGTAAGTGAAATGAAAAGAGTTTTTCTGATAGTGCTGGACAGCTTCGGAATAGGTGAAGCACCGGACGCCGATAGGTTTGGTGATGTCGGCGCAAATACGCTTAGAAGCTGCTTTAACACTGGTATTTTAAACCTTAAGAATATGATTGGTCTCGGGCTTTCGTCTATTGCCGGCAACGAATATCTCGGTGCAAATGACGAAGCTGTCGGGGCATATGCAAAGCTAACGGAAAGGTCTATGGGCAAGGACACAACAACAGGTCACTGGGAGCTGGCAGGTCTGATTTCCGACAAGCCCATGCCCACCTATCCAAGCGGCTTCCCGAGTGACGTAATATCACAGTTTGAAAAGCTTACAGGCAAAAAGGTCATATGCAACAAGCCGTATTCCGGAACTGACGTTATAAGAGATTACGGCTCGGAGCACATAGAGACAGGTAATTTAATTGTGTACACCTCTGCTGACAGCGTCTTTCAAATTGCAGCACATGAGGATGTTGTTCCTGTTGAGGAGTTATACCGCTACTGCAAAATCGCAAGAGAAATTCTGACCGGAGACAATGCCGTCGGACGTGTAATAGCAAGACCCTTTACAGGCAAAAACGGTTCATTTGTCCGAACACCGAACCGCCGTGATTTTTCTTTAGAGCCGCCGAAGAGGACAATGCTGAATGCAATATCTGAATCCGGCAGGTCGGTTATATCTGTCGGCAAGATTTATGATATTTTTTGCGGAAGCGGAATCACTCAGTATCATCTGACGCACACAAACGATGAGGGAATGGCAGTGACGTCAAAAATCGTCGAAACCGATTTTGAGGGTCTTTGCTTTGTAAATTTAGTCGACTTCGACATGGTTTACGGTCACAGAAACAATGCTGTCGGTTATGCAAAAGCATTAAATGAGTTCGATAAATGGCTCGGAAGCTTTATGCTACTTCTGCACAGTGACGATATCCTCATGATAACTGCCGACCACGGCTGTGACCCCGGGGATGTAAGCACAGACCACACCCGTGAGTATGTGCCGCTTCTTATGTATGGAAAGAATGTCAAGCCGACGGATTTAGGACAGCTCGGGACATTTTCAGATGTTGCAGCTTCTGTCTGTGACTATTTGGGCGTTGAGTATGTATGCGAGGGCAAAAGCTTTATAAATGACATCAGGAGGTGATCGTATGACGGATATCATCGCATTAGCCGAGTCGGCGAAGAAGGCTATGGAAAATTCACATTCACCGTACTCAGGCTTCAGAGTCGGAGCGGCACTGTTGTGCGAGGACGGGACTGTATATACAGGCTGCAACATCGAAAACGCTTCGTACTCTGCAACCTGCTGTGCCGAAAGAACTGCATTTTTCAAGGCTGTGAGTGACGGCAAGCTTAATTTTACCGATTTAGCCGTCTGCGGCGTTAAGGATGGTGAGCTTGAGGGCACCTTCTGTCCGCCATGCGGCGTATGCCGACAGGTTATGAGGGAGTTCTGTCGTGATAATTTTAAAATCCATCTTGTCTCGGCAGCAGGCATAAAGACATTGACGCTTGCCGAGCTTCTTCCTTTAAGCTTCGGTCCTGAGAATTTGAACGGCTGAGTTTATAGTTTATATAGTGGAGCGTACTGTAATTTCAAAATAATCAGAAGGAGAGTGTCAGGATATGAATATGTATGACATAATACTGAAAAAGCGCTTGGGTCATGAGCTTTCACGGGACGAAATTAAGTTTTTTGTCGACGGTTTTACATTGGGCGCCATACCTGACTATCAAATGTCTGCTCTTTTGATGGCAATTTGCTTTAACTCTATGACCGATAAGGAAACAGTAGAGCTGACTTATGCCATGGCAGATTCAGGCGACAAGCTCGACCTTGTAAAGCACGGCATATATGCCTGTGATAAGCATTCGACAGGCGGCGTCGGCGATAAGACTTCCCTAATTGTGGCTCCGATCGTAGCGTCGTGCGGTGTTAAGATAGCAAAAATGTCAGGCAGGGGACTCGGGCACACCGGTGGTACTATAGACAAGCTTGAGTCTATAAGAGGATATAAGACTGAGCTTGATGTCTCGGAATTTTTAAGCATTGTCGAAGATGTGGGCGTTTCAATAATAGGTCAGACCGGCAATATGGCTCCTGCGGATAAAAAGATATACGCTCTTAGAGATGTAACAGCGACTGTTGACTCTATTCCGCTGATTGCTTCAAGCGTTATGTCAAAAAAGATAGCGGCAGGCGCAAAAACCATTGTTTTAGACGTCAAAGCAGGAAGCGGAGCATTTATGCAGGACACAGAGTCTGCAAGAGTACTGGCTCAGAAGATGGTGTCTATAGGAAAAGGCTGTCAAAGGAATGTTGCTGCGCTAGTTACCG
The DNA here is from genome assembly GCA_002491605.1 of Ruminococcus sp. UBA7158. Classification (GTDB taxonomy): domain Bacteria; phylum Bacillota; class Clostridia; order Oscillospirales; family Ruminococcaceae; genus Faeciplasma. The sequence continues at coordinate 2,989 of DKWG01000047.1, read as the reverse complement.
ATATGGACGTGCCGCTGGGAAAATGCGTCGGAAACTCATTAGAGGTCATTGAGGCGATAGCTGTACTCAGAGGAGAGGAAAAAGGCGAGCTGTCAGAGCTTTGCATTGAGCTGTCATCGCTTATGCTCTCTCTTTCTCTCGGAATCGACCGTGACGCAGCAAGGGAAAGGGCACTGACGGCTGTTTCGGACGGCTCGGCGTTTAATAAATTTGTCGAGTGGATTAAGGCGCAGGGCGGCAACGAAGGCTGGGCATATAATACCGATTTATTCCCGAAGGCAAAATATCATGCCGAGGTTTTGTCTTTGTCAGACGGCTGGATTAAGAGAATGAACACTCAGGAAATAGGCAGAGCTTCTTTAACTCTGGGCGCAGGCAGACGGACAAAGGACGACGATATCGACTTTGCCGCAGGTCTTGTCGTAGAAAAGAAAACAGGAGACAGAGTGAAAAGAGGTGATCTATTGGCTACCTTATATTCAAATGATTTTGAGTCTTTAGCTGTCGCTAAGGAAATTTATCTTAATTCTGTTGAGTTTTCAAAGGAAAGCGTAGAACGCCCGAGACTTATTTATGATATTGTGATTTGAGATAGCTTTGGTGGGCTTTTGGGTGTTCAATAGCTGTAAGCCGGTAGTTGGTGAGGAGATTAATATGATTAATAAACTGAAATTATTGTGTGACAAATAACGAGTAATGCCTATGAGTAAAAATGACATAATTATTATAATGTTTACAATGCGATATCCGGAGGGATCTCCAACGCAGTTGCGAACACAGAGAATAGCAGCATCAGCAATAAAGAGTCGTTAAATTATAACCTTGTCGGTACATTAATTCTGATATGTTATTAAAGGAATAACTTATGAAGTTCAATGTTGGTGATAAATATTATATTGACGATAAGAATCGATCATATTTTAAATTGTGTGATGATTTATCATTGCTATATAATAATTATTTAGATGATTTTAGCATATATAATATTTCGTTAGGTGGAAATTGGCGATTTCAATTGATTGTTGATAGCAATACCGGCCGCTGTGTCAAATTTGAATGTTACTTGGATGGAATGGTGATCCAAAAATTGTCTGTATCACTTGCGGAGCTTGAGAGAAGGCAATTATGTTTTCTTACTGATGAAAAAATGCAAATGGGTTCAGGCTGCTATTATGCGCCGTTTTCTAATGAGGTTTGCTATGATGAAACAAAGAAAATTCTGTGTTTTGGCAACCGCAATGCTATTGGCACGGCTATTGAGTTTGCTCCTAAGATTATCGCCGTTGTTAATGATGGAGATCTGAAATGTATATACCTTTTACTTAATGATAATCCTGAAATTGCTGCTTTTTTAGAAAATCAAAGTAATATCTAATGAAGACTGTTGGGACATTGATGTACTGTGAGTTATAGTACAAACGAAGCTTGTGAAATAACTGATACCTTTGAGTATGATACATATGGTAAGGCAATTACGAGAACCGACACAAGCAAAACGCCTTTCCTTTATAACGACAGAGCTGAATGACTATATAACCCAAAGCGAGGTAATAGAATATGAACAGCAATAAAACGGGCGTATCTTTTGTCCTTCCCGGCGACTATGGTAAATACCTTTTCGACCTGTTTAGCGGCATTCATCCCGAAAGATTTTCTTGGTATATCGAAGATAAAGAAGTTCTTAGTTATAATTCATATAACGAAGAGATCGATACTGAACTGTTTAAAAGAGGAATATATAGCGGCATAGAATTCAGCGAAATTATTAGCCAAAATTCTTGTTACATTGTACTTGCACGCATTTTTGCTGTTCCTAACGGACTTGCTTTTAATCCGGAAGATATTAAAACCTACAATGATTACTTAAGCAGTAATTGCGAATTAGCTTTTTTGTGTGCAGACGGCTTCGTTGATTTTTACTCAAAGGACATGAATATTATAGAGACCGTTGCAGATACCTGCAGGTTGACCCTTAAGAATGAATACTCGTTTATTACAGATCAAAGTGATAGTAGGACGAGCTTTTTAGTTTGAAGTAAGTAGTAGAAAAAATAAAATCTATACATTAAATATTCCAAAATAATTATTGGTGCTAATTAATTTTTACAGATTACAACAATCGCTGATTGGTTTGGCGGTTGTTGTGATTTTTGTTATTAAATAAGCAGTGGTTAATATGCAATCTCAACTGCAATCTGACAAAGGAAACCGACACACTTGAAAGAAGCGTCACAACCGAATACAACAGCTTCAATAAGCCGACTAAGATTACCGACAAGCTCGGAAATACTTTTTTAAAAATCCATTATCCTTAAAAACTGAGCAGCTTCATGGCTGCTGAGCATTCACTCCGATATGTTTTAGATAGAGACACAATGATTACACCGAATTTCATTTATTTAGTAAATACCGAAAAATTAATATCGTTACGAATTCAAATTTGAAGGTCGCAAGAATGTCGCTGTTTTTAAGCGGCTTTCTTGTGACTTTTTTGTTTACGGACAAGTGACGTCCGTATTATCATATAAGCTTTGTACATAGCTCAAGGAAGGGAGGTACTACTGTGGATAATGAAGTGGTTATGCTGGAAAGTCATGAACAGAGAATTAAGTCGCTGGAACGTGATATGTCCGATATGAAGCAGGTTCAGGCAGAGATACGTTCAATAAACGAGACGCTTGTTACTCTGGCGACCGAACTCAAGCACACAAACGAGCATCTTGCAAGGCATGAAAGGAAAATTGAAGAAATAGACGCAGTGCCGCGTCAGCGGATTCAGCAGCTTGCAACGGCTATTGTCGCTGCTTTAGCAGGCTGCTTGGTTTCGCTTATCATCGGTCAGATATTTGTTTAAAACGGTGCATTCGGTAATCGGCTGCTTATAAATGCCGTTTTGCCTGTTGCGGCATGACATATTATTTGAATTTCAGAGCAGGCGTTGAAATCATTCAATCGACATTAGACATTATAGCCCTGAGCAAAACGCCCA
>DKWG01000043.1 GCA_002491605.1 Ruminococcus sp. UBA7158 | reverse complement strand
CGGCGGCGAAGCGCTGGATAAGAAGACTCCCCTTCTGCGTTCAATGCAGGCACTAAACAAGCAGGCTCTGCGCATTTTAAGACTTTTCGGAAACGACGACGTCAAGTGCGTTCGCACCTCTGTCGGTCCCGAGCAGGAATACTTCCTTATTCCGAAGGAGATGTATGAAAAGCGCCCCGACCTTATATTCACCGGTCGAACCCTTTTCGGAGCAAAGCCGCCGAAGGGTCAGGAGATGGACGATCACTACTTCGGAGTTATCAAGCCAAGAGTTCAGGAGTATATGCGTGACTTGAACGAAGAACTCTGGAAGCTCGGCATTTTGGCAAAAACCGAGCACAACGAGGTTGCCCCCGCTCAGCATGAGCTTGCTCCTATCTACACCACTACCAACATAGCAACCGACCACAACCAACTCACAATGGAGATAATGCAAAAGGTTGCGGCTAAGCACGGACTTGTTTGTCTTTTGCATGAAAAGCCTTTTGCAGGCGTCAACGGCTCGGGTAAGCACAACAACTGGTCGATGGCAACCGATACGGGCGTAAACCTTTTAACACCGGGTGAAACGCCATATGAAAACGCGCAATTCCTTTTATTCCTTTGCGCAGTCATCAAGGCAGTTGACGATTATCAGGATCTGCTTAGACTGTCCGTTGCCACAGCCGGAAACGACCACCGCCTGGGGGCAAACGAAGCTCCTCCGGCTGTTGTATCGATGTTCTTGGGCGACGAGCTGACTGCTGTTTTAGACGCTATTGAAAACGATACACCGTATAGTGCTGCCGAAAAAACCGTCATGAAGCTCGGGGTTCACGTTTTACCCAAGTTCACACGTGACACAACCGACCGCAACCGCACATCCCCATTTGCTTTCACAGGAAACAAGTTTGAGTTCAGAATGCTCGGCTCCTCAAACTCTATAGCCTGTGCAAACATCATGCTCAATGCCTCGGTTGCCGAGTCGCTGAGAATCTATGTCGACCGTTTAGAGGGGGCTGAGGACTTTGAAACAGCACTTCACGATATGATCAGAAAGACCATAAAAGATCACAAGCGCATTATCTTCAACGGCAACGGCTACAACGACGAGTGGATCAAGGAAGCCGAAGAAGTAAGAGGTCTTTCAAACCTCAAAACAACTCCCGACTGTATGCCAAAGCTTCTTGATGAGAAAAACGTCTCCATGCTCACATCCTTGAAGGTATTTTCTAAGGCTGAGCTTGAATCAAGATATGAAATAATGCTTGAAAACTATATCAAGACCGTCACCATAGAAGCCACAACCATGGTAGATATGGCGAGAAAGGAAATCATTCCCGCAGTTGAAGCTTATTCATTGGAACTTGCAAAGTCTTTGGAAGCCAAAAAAGCAGCAGTTGCATCGCTTGGCTGCAAATATGAAACCAAGGCAATAACAAAGCTCAGCGCACTTTTGGACGCTATGGATTCAGCCGCTGACGAGCTTGACGACCTTATATCGAAGTCTAAGAGCCTGTCGGATGTAACAAAGGCTTCAAGATTTATCGCAGATGTGATAATTCCCGCGATGGCAACGCTTCGCCTTCCCTGCGATGAAGCCGAGACAATAACAGCTAAAAAATACTGGCCGTTCCCGACATACGCCGACCTCCTTTTCGGGGTCAGATAACACAAAAAAACAAACAGTATTATGCATTTTCAAGGAGCTGATTTATCATGACAATAGAATTTTGGTTTTTGATAGGCGCTGCGCTTGTCTTCTGGATGCAAGCAGGCTTTGCAATGGTTGAAACAGGCTTTACAAGAGCTAAAAACGCAGGAAACATCATTATGAAAAACCTGATGGACTTCTGCATAGGAACAGTTGTGTTCTCGCTCTTGGGATACACGCTTATGATGGGAGAGGATGCTCTGTTCGGGCTTATAGGTCTTCCCAACATGGATATGTGGGCAAGCTTTAAGGAATTTATCGCAAGCCCCGCCGACGGCAGCTTCACAGGAGCTTCAACGTTTGTCTTCAACCTTATCTTCTGCGCAACGACGGCAACGATTGTATCGGGCGCAATGGCTGAGCGCACAAAGTTTTCGGCATACTGCATTTACTCAGGAGTTATTTCACTTATAGTATATCCCATTGAAGCCCACTGGATATGGGGCGGCGGCTGGCTTTCTCAGCTCGGCTTCCACGACTATGCCGGCTCCTGCGCAATACATATGGTTGGCGGAGTTGCCGCACTTGTCGGAGCAATATTCTTAGGTCCGAGAATCGGAAAATACGTTAAGGACGCAAGCGGCAAGGTTACAAAGGTAAACGCCATCCCCGGTCACTCGATAACTCTCGGCGCATTGGGCGTATTCATTCTTTGGCTTGGTTGGTATGGCTTCAACGGCGCAGCGGCAACATCTGCTTCAGAGCTTGCTTCTGTCTTCCTCACAACAACAATTGCTCCGTCTGTAGCCACTGTAACAACCATGATTTACACTTGGATTAAAAACGGCAAGCCTGATGTTTCAATGTGCTTAAACGCATCCTTGGCCGGACTTGTAGGCATAACCGCAGGCTGCGACGCTATGGACGCAATCGGAGCGAGCGTTGTCGGAATTGTATCAGGCATACTTGTTGTAGTAGTTGTTGAGGTTCTTGACTTAAAGCTCCACATAGACGACCCTGTAGGCGCAGTCGGCGTTCACATGGCAAACGGCATATGGGGAACTATAGCAGTAGGACTTTTGGCAAACCCCGACGCACCTGCCGGACTTTCGGGACTGTTCTACACAGGCTCATTCAAGCAGCTCGGTCTTCAGCTTTTAGCAGTAGCAACAGTCGGCTTGTACACAGTAATCATGATGATTATTACCTTTGCGGCAATCAAAAAGCTCCACGGTCTGCGTGCATCCGCCGAGGATGAAATTCAAGGTCTTGACATCTGCGAGCACGGTCTGCCCAGCGCATACCCGGACTTTGTACCCGCAGTCGACAAATACAGCTCATATGCTCCCACCGAGATTACGGCAGTATCAGGTGACGTTCCGGCTGCGGAGGCAATACCCGTTAAAAAGGTTCCTTCGTTTGCGGACGGCGATTCGCCCAAGTTCACTAAGATCGAAATCATATGCAAGGAATCCCGCTTCGATCAGCTTAAATCCGCACTTTCTGCTCTGGGCATCACGGGCATGACGGTTTCGCACGTCTTAGGCTGCGGTCAGCAGGGCGGCAGACCGGAATACTACCGCGGAGTTGCAGTTGAAACAAACCTCCTGCCTAAGGTACAGGTTGATATCGTTGTATCAAAGATACCTGTAAGAAGCGTCATTGAGACGGCTAAAAAGGTCTTGTACACAGGACACATCGGTGACGGAAAGATATTCGTTTACGATGTTGAAAATGTAGTCAAGGTAAGAACAGGCGAAGAGGGCTACGATGCACTTCAGGATGTAGAATAGTGCTGCAATATCGTTAATCAATAAATTCGGCTTTGGCTGCCAAGAACCAATCCGACTGCCCGTCGGATTGGTTCGCATAATTCGAGTATTAATCAGGCTTGGCACAGTAAGCTACAGAGTATAGGAAGGAATGATCAGTATATGTGTTCAATAATGGGCTACTGCTCGAGCCGAGCCGATATTAAGAGCTTTTTAAGCGGCTTTGAGCAAACGCTTTCAAGGGGTCCCGACGATTCAAGGGTAATCAGCCTTGAATCGGGAATTATTGGCTTTCACAGGCTTGCAATAATGGGCTTAACGCCGGAAGGAATGCAGCCGTTTGAGCTGAACGGAAGCTATGCTGTCTGCAACGGCGAAATCTACGGCTTTGAATCGATAAAATCCCAGCTTTCAAAAAAGTACAGCTTCAAAAGCGGTTCAGACTGCGAAATTCTGCTTCCGATGTATTTTGAACTGGGGGTTGAAATGTTTTCAAGGCTCGACGCAGAATTTGCCCTTATCATCTATGACGCAAGGACGAATGAGTTTATTGCCGCCCGTGACCCGATAGGCATAAGACCTTTATACTATGGACACGACAAATACGGCGACATAATCTTTGCCAGCGAGCCTAAAAACCTTGTCGGTCTGACGGATAAAATAATGCCCTTCCCCCCGGGACATTATTATAAAGACGGCAAATTCATTGCTTACTCCAAAATCTATCACGCAGACGAATACTCAGCCGATAAGCTTCCCAAAATTTTTGAAAACATTCATGATAAGCTTGTTGCAGGAGTTGAAAAGCGCCTTTTGGCAGACGCCAAGGTCGGATTCTTACTTTCGGGCGGACTCGACTCCTCGCTTGTCTGCTCAATTGCCGCTAAAAAAAGCCGAACTCCTATTCGCACCTTTGCTATCGGCATGGAGGGCGACGCCATCGACTTAAAATACGCCCGTCAGGTCGCCGACTACATCAAAAGCGAGCACACAGAGGTAATCATGACTAAGGATGAGGTTATAGCCTCGCTTGAAGAAGTGATAAAAGCCCTTGGAACATTCGATATAACAACCATAAGGGCAAGCATGGGAATGTATCTTATCTGCAAGTGGATTCATGAAAACACCGACATACGTGTCTTGCTCACAGGTGAAATCTCCGATGAGCTTTTCGGCTATAAATACACCGACTTCGCACCGTCCGCTGAGGAATTCCAGCTTGAATCCGAAAAGAGAATCAAAGAGCTTCATATGTATGACGTTTTAAGGGCTGACAGATGTATATCCGTCAACTCCCTCGAAGCAAGAGTGCCGTTCGGCGATCTCGATTTTGTTAAATACGTCATGGCGATAGACCCGGCTAAAAAGCTGAACACCTATGGCAAAGGCAAGTATCTTTTAAGAAAGGCTTTTGAGGGAGATTACCTTCCTCACGACATCTTGTATCGTGAAAAAGCCGCATTTTCCGATGCAGTCGGTCATTCGATGGTGGACTACCTCAAAGAATACGCCGAAAGCATATATTCCGATGAAGAATTCGCCCAAAAGTGCCAAAAGTATACCCACGCCGCACCGTTTACAAAGGAATCGCTTTTATACCGTGAAATATTTGAAAAGTACTACCCCGAGCAGTCGCAAATGATAGTTGATTTCTGGATGCCAAATAAGTCATGGCAGGGCTGTAATGTAAACGACCCTTCGGCGAGAGTTTTATCGAACTACGGCAACAGCGGAGTTTGACGGCAATAAAAGAATCTGTTTTGTTTGACAATCCGTCCTTTATTAAGTATAATGAGCAAAAACGATTTGGCATTATACTTGAAAGGACGGATATATTTTATGAAAAAGCAAGGCTACAACCCCTATCTGCCATCTTGGGAATACATCCCCGACGGCGAACCATATGTTTTTGACGGAAGAGTTTACGTCTACGGTTCTCATGACTACTTCAACGGCTACGTTTTCTGCATGGGAGACTATGTCTGCTGGTCGGCTCCTGTTGACGACCTCACCGACTGGAGATACGAAGGCGTTATCTACCCCAAAACCTCAGACCCGTTCAACGCCGACGGAAGTATGTGTTTATACGCTCCGGATGTGACAGTCGGACCGGACGGCAGATATTATCTTTACTACGTTTTAGACAAGGTTTCAAATGTTTCCGTCGCCGTTTGCGACACTCCGGCAGGAAAGTATGAATTTTTAGGCTATGTTCACTATAAAGACGGCACACGCTTGGGCGACAGAAAGGGCGATGAATTCCAGTTTGATCCCGGAGTTATAACAGAAAACGGCAAAACATATATGTACACAGGCTTCTGCGGCAGGGGCGACAAGTCCCGCCATGGCTCCATGTGCACAACCTTAGACAGCGATATGCTCACTATAATCGAAGAGCCTGAGTTTGTCGTTCCGGGTATTGAATATGTCGATGACACCGAGCTTTATCCCAACGGTCCAAGCTTTAAGGGTCACTCCTTCTTTGAAGCGTCGTCCATAAGAAAAATCGGCGATACCTATTACTTTGTATACTCATCCGAGGTTATGCACGAGCTTTGCTATGCAACAAGCAAGAATCCGAGAGATGGCTTTGTTTACGGCGGCGTTTTAGTCAGCAACTGCGATATGCATATAGATACCTATAAGCCTGCAAGCATGAGAACCGCTCCGTCCGGCAACGACCACGGAAGCATTGTTGAAATAAACAACCAGTGGTACGTTTTCTATCACCGCCAGACAAACGGTTCTTGGTTCTCAAGGCAGGGCTGTGCCGAAAGGATTTATGTCAACACCGACGGCTCGATTGATCAGGCGGAAATCACCTCCTGCGGACTCAACAACGGTCCTTTAGATGGCAAGGGCGAATACCCTGCATATTTAGCCTGCCATATGTTTAACCCTGACGGTTCTAATCCGAAGATCACCCAGGACGGCAAGGACGGCGATGAGGTTTACGGTCATATGGAGGGCATAAGAAATGGCAGCATCCTTGGCTACAAGTACTTTAAGTTCGACGGCACAGAAAAGGAAATAAGCATTAAAACAAGGTGCTACTTCAACGGCGAATTCCATGTTATGACCGCTTGGGACGGCGAGCCTGTCGCTAAAATAAAGGCGGAAGGAACCAACATCTGGTGGGAGTATAAAGCGCCTATTTGCTTGCAGGCCGGCGTTTATCCTTTGTACTTTAAATATGTCGGCGGCGGCAATCCTCAATTTTGGGGCTTTGAGATCAAGTGACGTTTAGCGTCACATAAGAAGGGAAAATGCAATGACACAAGCTTCAATCGAAAAAGAAATGTTTGACCGAGCGGCAGAGCTGATAGAAAAAAGATATCCTGTCGGCTGGGGCGGCGCAGGAGTAGTCCGCACGGAAAGCGGCAACTACTACACCTCTGTGTCGATAGAAACCGCAAATGCATCGGCTATTTTGTGCATAGAAACAGGCGCAATGCTGGAGGCTCATAAATATAATGAAAAAGTCACCCACTGCTTGTGCCTTGTCCGCAACGATGAAAAATCTCCGTTCAAAGTTTTATCGCCATGCGGCATTTGCCAGGAAAGGCTCAGGTTTTGGGGCGAGAATGTTAAGGTTGCAGTGACAACCGAGGACGGCACGCTGAAGTTTGTAAGACTAAATAAGCTCCAGCCTTATCATTGGACCAATGCTTATTCAAAGGATGAGCTTGAGCATTGGGAAGGGTAGTTTTAGCTTTTTGATTGTTTATAATTAACAAATAACGCCGATAATTCTGTGCAAAACAGCAGGATTATCGGCGTTATTTAAAATCACAGATAAAAGAAGTCCCTGTCCATCTGCCTACTGCAAATCCTGCCTATCGGCAAATGTCAAATCATTTTCAAGGTTATCCCTTGCCAAATCAGTATCTATCTCGGGATAAACATCCGGAATAGGCCTGTCCGTTGCGGCTTTATGAGGCTTTGAATGATAAACCTTTAGCTCAGGCGCGCTTGTTCCGGCAATAATCGGCCTTGCCTTTTCATTAGAAAGCTTTGCTCTTCCCTGAAGCTCGGGAACGTTTTTTGCTTCACCGACTTTTTTGTCCTTTCTGTCCTCTCCTCGTTTCATTCCTTGCTTTGCCATATCTCTGATTCACCTTTCATTTATTTTTTTAAATCACCGTTTGCAGGATTATCGAGCACTTTACCGTCCTTTGAAAACCTCGACCCATGACAGGAGCAGTCCCATGTATGCTCGTTCGGATTCCATTTAAGTGCGCATCCAAGATGCGGACATCTTTTGGGTGCAGGATTCAGCAAGCCGCACGCCGCTTCAAATGCATTAACGAAAAGCTGAGGATGCAGTACCGTTCTTGACGGTGAAAAAATCTCGGCATAGTCGTTTTTGATTCCTGCCATCATGTCGCTCAAAATCATTGCGGAAACCATCGAGCTTGTCATTCCCCATTTGTTAAAGCCCGACGCCACATAAAGTCCCTTTGAGCCGAGCGAGTATCTTCCGATATACGGCATACCGTCAAGACTCATGCAGTCCTGCACTGCCCATTTGCATATAACATCAGAGCCCGGGTACTTAGCCCTTGCAAACTCCGAAAGACCCTTCCAACCGTTTCCCTGCTTGCCGGTTCTGTGTGCACCGCCGCCGATAATCAAGCAGTTGTCGTAGTTTCTGAACGACAAGCCTTTATCGTTGTCATCGACATACATACCGTTTACATCCTGAGCGTTTTCAAGCGCAATGCAATACGATCTGTGCTGATAAAGCTTTAAAAAGTAGCTGCCGTGTTTATTTATAAAGGGAAAGTGAGTGCATACAATTACCCGTTTCGCCTCAACCCTTGCGCTGTCGGTTATAGCTGTTGTGCCGATAAGCTCCCTCACAAAGGTGTTTTCATATATATTGAGTCCTTTTGATATCTCAGATAAGAACTGCCCGGGATTAAACTGTGCCTGCTGCGGAAAGCATACCGCGCCGACGGTTTTAATCGGTATATTTAGGTCCTTAAAGTACTTAGCCTTATAGCCTATCCTTTCAAGAACGCGAATCTCGCTGATGAGCTTTTTCTCATCGTTTGTAGAATAAACATAGTTATCCTTGACCTCATATCCGCAGTTAATATTGCTGCAAAGCCTTTGATATTCCTTAAACGCATCTCTGTTCGCCGAAAGATAGCCCTTTGCTTTTTCTACTCCCCCGGACTTAATTAGCTTTGAGTATATCAGACCGTGCTGAAAGGTGATTTTTGCGGTGGTATTTATCGTCGTCCCGCCGAGAATTCTCCCCTTTTCCAGCAAGACATAATCTATACCCTTTTGCTTAAGAAAATAAGCTGTAAGTATTCCGGCTATGCCTCCGCCGATAATCAAAACGTCGGTGCTGATGTCCCCCGGAAGACTCGGAAACGTCGGCGCACTGGATGTTTTTTGCCATACAGAGCTGATGATAAGCACTCCCCTTTCGCAAACATGAAATAAAACAGCCGCTTCGTACTTATTTAAAGGTCATAATCTGTAAATATATTCACTGCCATAGCTTTAATACAGTATAATTTTTCCCTGATTTTCATGGTAATATTCATATAGATACAATAATTCAGCGACAAATTCTATTGTCAGCTATTGCCGTTTGCCTGACGCTTTTTCATTCTTGACCAACTGATAAAGCCATATATGTCGTTGACAAAAAACACGGCAAAGCAAATATCAACCGACAGATATGATACATCTGAAAATGCAGCCATTGTCCACAGAATTATAAGCACTAAATCATTCGCAGCATATGCCAAGGCAAAAAACTCGCTTCTCTTGAATGTCAGATAAGCGGCAATAAAGCTTGTTGAAACAGACGCTGTACTCGGCAGCAGGTTTGCCGTGCCGAAAGCCTTTAAGATATAGTAAAATACAACAGTGACCGCCGCCGTAGCAATCAACATAAGCACAATTTCGGCTGTTCTGAGTCTGTTAACCTTAACCTCTGCCTTATTGCCGTCATACGGATTATTCAGCCACGATACAAGCGAAAAAACCGCCATGGGCGCAGTCATTCCAAGGTATGTTATCATTTCGCCGTAGTACGAAAAGGTGTAAGAAACAATTCCGTACAATATGCTGAAAGCTGTCATCAGCAGCTGACCGATAGGATTGCCCTTTGCTGCAAATATCAGAGAAGTCACTCCTATAAGCGATGCCGCAAGAGTAAGAAAGTCATTTTTTCCGACAGCAGCATATGATAATAGGATTATTAATACCGACCCGCACCATAATGCCGTCTCGCCCTTTGTAAAATATCTCGTAATTGACCTTTGAACCTTTTTCATTAAATGAACATTCCCTTCCCGTAAAAAATCAAAACGGCATTCTGAGCACATCTTCAAAGACCTAACGATGTACTCGGAATGCCGCAAATATTCACACATTTGTGATTTATAATGCGCATAATATCTACCCGGTGGCAGATTAAGCTTATTAAATTTTTAAATTATACTCCGATAACCGGTTTTGTGTAATTCTTTTAGGATTATGCGCCGATATTAAAGCTTTGAGCGCATACGCCGTGTATCACTCATACTTTAAAAACAGCGAAACCAAAAACGCCGATACAAATCCCAAGACGCACGCTCCGATAAACATCAAAAAGCCCTCGCCGAAATAAACAGGAAACGACGCCAATGACGGAAATGCAAACGCCCTCGCATATGCCCCGGACAGACCGACAAGCGCTCCGCCCAGTCCGCCGCCGATGCAAACCGCTATCATAGGCTTCTTTTTGGGGAGATTAACGCCGTACATAACCGGCTCGGTAACACCGAGGATGGCGGATACTATGCCTGTAATGCAAACCGAGCGAAACTTTTTTGTCTGCTCATCGTTGCCCTTGGTCTTAACCAAAACGGCAAGTCCTGCTCCTGCCTGAGCAAATATAGCCGGACCTATAAGTGCCAAAATAGTGTCCTGACCTGTAAGAGCGACATTGTTCATCGCTATAAGAATAAAGCTCCAGTGAACGCCGACCAATACCATAAGCTGAATTGTCGCTCCGAGGCACAATCCGGCTATAATCGGCGAAAGCTGATAAATAAAGTCATATCCGGCAGCAAGACCGTCGCCGACAACCGCTCCGAGCGGTCCGAAAGCAAAAAGCGTTGCAAGACTGACCAAAACTATCGCTATAATCGGCTTTGCAAAGCCCTTTATCACCTCGGGCAATCGCTTTTCCAAGAATTTTTCGACATATGCAAGCATTGCACAGCCCAAAATTGTCGGAATCACAGACGATGAATACGTCACAGATTTTATTCCCAATCCGAAGAAATCGATGCTTGCCTTGTCAGACATCAGAGCTACAAGCCTCGGATACAAAAGCACTCCGGCTATCACCATGGCTGTATATCTGTTTGCGCCGAATTTTTCAGCGCAGGAGTTTGACAGTATTATCGGCAGGAAGTAAAACAAGCTGTCGCCCATTGCGTTTAAAACGGCATATGTATCCGAGGTGTCGGACAAGACTCCTGCCGTAACTAAAACTAAGGTTAAACCCTTAATAATTCCTGCACATGACAACAGGTTTACTATAGGAAGGAAAATATCCGATATTCCGTCCACAAGTTTTGATAAAAATGATTTATTCTGATTCACCGCTTCTGACATCCTGCGTTCTCCCGTGCTTTTTAATTGATTTGTGCCTCAGCGTTGAATTGACATTGAAGCGTTTCATCCTGAGTGTGTTGACAATGAGCGAAGCCATTGATAACAGCATACAGCCTGTGCAAAGTATCGGGTCAAACGCTGTATTCTTGAATATCAGCGGAGCAACCGCAGCTACAGGTATCAGCGCTGCATTGTAAACCGCCGACCAGAAAACGTTGGACTTCGCTATTTCGGACGCCTCACGGCATATATTTATTGCCCTCGGCACATCCCTTATGTCATTTTTAATTAAAACAATATGTGCAGAATCTATCGCAACATCAGAGCCTGAGCTTATCGATATTCCGACATCCGCAGACGCTAAAGCCAGAGCGTCGTTAATACTGTCTCCGACCATCGCAACTACCCTTTGACCGTATTTCAGCTTTTCAATCATGTCAGCCTTTTTATCGGGCGACACATTGGCAGCGTAATCGAACAGCTCCAAGTCCTTTGCAACCTTTTCGGCGGCGTCACGGCTGTCGCCTGTTATCATGATGGTTCTAAGACCCATTTTGTTCAATCGCTCTATTCCCACCTTGCTTGTCGGCTTCAGCTTATCGTCGAAGGCTATTATTCCTATGGGCTTGCCGTTTCTTTCGACAGCCGCAATTGTTTTGCCCTGCTCGGCATACGGTCGGCACACTGTGGCGTAGCCTTCGTTTTCTCCGATAAATACAGCTCCCGGCTTTCCTACTGCCACATCGTCGTCAGAAATAGTTCCTCTGACGCCGAAGCCTGCAACCGATTCAAACACATCGCATTCAGGAGGAATGATATCGTTTTTCAGTGCATAATCCAAGACTGCCGTTGCTATAGGATGTGTCGAATGGGATTCCAAAGCGGCGGCTAAATATATGACCTCTTCGGCTGTAGTGCCCAAGGGAACAACGTCTGTTACAAAAAGCTTACCTACTGTTAAGGTTCCCGTCTTATCGAAAACAACCGTGCTTATACTCTTTGCCGTTTCCAAAATGCCCGGGCTTCTTATTAAAATCCCCTCTCGGGCGCCCCGTTTAACAGCGGCTATAACTGCTGCCGGCACTGCAAGCCCCAATGCGCAGGGACTTACTATCATCAAAAACCTGACAAAGGCGGTCAGTGCCTTTCCGAAGCCGCCTGTGCATATAAGCCAGATTATAAATACAAGCAGGCTTATCATCAAAACTCCGCTGCAAAATACCAGCTGTATGCGCTCGCTTGCGCCGAGAGATTTCTTTTTAGAGTTATATGCTTTTTCAACCGACTTTATCATGCTCGCAAGCACTGTATTTTCATCGACTTCCTGAGCCAATACCTCGACAAAGCTGCCGGCGTTGACGGTTCCTGCATAAACCCTATCGCCCTTAATCTTTTCAATCGGCACTGTCTCTCCGGTGAGCATACTCTCATCGGCGCTCGCCTTTTGAGACATAACAAGTCCGTCGCAGGGAAAGCTTTCCCCGGGATTAACTAAAACCTTTTCCCCGACCGCCAAGTCGTCAATCGGGATTTTGACCTCAGAATCATTTCTTATAGCGGTGCAATATTCAGGCAAAAGCTCATGAAGCCTCTTTGCCGGCGTGCCTATCTGCCTTGTGTAGCCGCTTTCAATGTGACGTCCGACCATTAAAAGAGTCAGTATTACAGCTGCCGGTTCAAAGTAAATATACTGCGCATAATCATACTGCCCTATAACTACCAAAACTATCGAATAAAGCGACAAAAGAGCGCCGAATCCCGTTCCGACGGCAGCAAGGCTCTCCATATCCGGCTTTAGATGAATCAGTGACTTCAATCCGACCGAATAAATACTTTTAGCGCAATAAATAATCGGCAGAAAAAGCAAAAGCCTGATTAATGACATCAGTGCAGCGTCGTCAGATAAAAGCGGAATGCTGACGTTCAAAAACCTTGCAGCCGCAAGCACCATCAGAGCTATCGTACAGATACACACAGTCATAATGCTCTTAAAGCTAAAGCGATAATGCCGCTCATCGGAAGTCCTTCTCGCCGCGCGCCATTCATCAAAGCTTCGCTTAAAATTGTAAATCAACATTCATCATCTCCTTAATTTCAAATTCATTAGGTAAATTTATCATTACATTTTCAGATATCGCAACAAAGGCTGTCCCAAACATTTAAGCTGACAGGACAACCGCCACTTTGCGCTTATTATACCAAAATCCTCGACATAAATCAACACAAATTTCTAAAGTCAACCGCAAAACAAGCGCCTTCGGATTAATGCTGACTCAGCAATAAAAATACAGGCAACCTATGTAAAAACCACTAAAGAGCGATTTTACACAGATTGCCTTGTATACGCTTTAATCGTAAATCAGTATAACAGCCCAAAGACGCCGTTACCTATTATTAATTACTTTATTAAGCTATAATTATTCAAATATCATATCAGCCTTGCGGACAAAATCATCTGACTGCATTTATATTATAAATCCTCGGCTCAGCATTACTCGGATCTCAAAGCCACAACAGGATCCTTTTTCGCCGCTATTCCCGACGGTATCAGACCTGCTATCAAGGTCAGAGCCATACTGATTGCAACGAGAATAATAGCTCCGCTCAGCGGCAGTGCGGCGGAAAGAATTTCAATTCCGGTTAGTGTATGAAGAATTATATTTATAGGAATCAGCAGAAGAATCGTTATGCCTATGCCTATAGCTCCTGCGGCAAATCCGACTATGAGCGTTTCAGCGTTAAATACTCTTGATATATCCTTTTTGGATGCACCGACGGCTCTGAGTATTCCTATCTCCTTTGTTCTTTCAAGCACTGAAATGTAGGTAATTATACCTATCATTATCGATGAAACAATCAGCGAAATGGCGACAAAGGCGATAAGCACATAAGAAATTGCGCTGATTATTGTCGTAACTGAGGACATCAAAAGCTTTACATAGTCAGTATAAGCGATTTTATCCTCCTCTTCAACGCCGTCGTTGTAGCCTTGAATTATATCGGATATATTGTCCTTATCGGCAAATGCGGAAGCATAGATCTGAATTGACTTCGGAGACTCCTTGTCAACATCACCGAGAGTCATTAAAACCTCCTCATATGTCGACTCAGATCTCGTTTTGGGCATCTTTTCATCGTATATCATCTGATACTGCGATACAGACAGCTCCATCGAGTCGAGCATTGCCGAAGCTTGGTCGGCTGTGAGCGCACCGAACTGAGCCTGCATACTCTGCGCATACTGACTCATGGTCATTGCAGTCAATACCTCTGTTATATATCCTTCCTTGGTTGCATCGTCCATAGAAACAAGATATCCCATGACCGATTCACGGTCCATCTGAGTCTGTTCAACCATTGCATTTACAAGCAGCTCATCGGCAGCTTCCTTGGTGAGTCCCTGACGATACTGTGCAACCGACGCAGCGACAAATTCATCATCGGGTATGCTCATTATATCTGTATATAAGCTTGCCTTGTCCTGTGACGAAGCAGCTTCAAGCCATTCGTCGACCGAGGACTTGATTTCCTCCTGAGTAGGCTCTTCGTCATCCGTCATAAATTTAAGACCGCTCAATACATCCACATCGGGGTTGGCTTTTTGCTCTGAGATTATCTCGCTCTCGGAAATGCGGTCAAGGATATAATCGGTAAGCGCACTTGTATAACCGATAGCACCGTTCATAAATGTCGAAACGGCATTGGGGCTTTTTCTTATGATTCCTACTACCTTGAGCTTGATTGCATTATCAGAATCATAAAGAAGCTTCAAGCCCGTATCGGTAACGGACGCATCAATATAGCCGTTTCCGCTGCGCTGGTACTTATCGCAGTCTAAGATTACTCTGAAATCTAAATCTAAAATGTCCTGATATGTCCAGCTTCTTGATTCGGTGTCTTCGATTTCATCAGATGACGCCGAACGCAAATCATCCTTAATACTGTCTATAGTTTCAAGACCCAAAGCATAGAGCATCAAATCGCTTATTTCGTTGTTATCGTCTACCGCTATAACTATTTCGTCATACTTTTCGGGCCATCTTCCCTCAATGACATCATACTGCTCCTGCAAAAGCGGATTGACTATTTCGCCGTTTATACCTTTTATAAGCTCCTGCCAGGCATTGAGCTGCATATACGACGATATTGTATCACTTGAAACATCTACGCCCATTTCCGAATAAAGGCTTGAAATAAGCTCAAAAACGTCCGACAGAACAATTTGACCGTCCGCATTTGTAACGTAAACCTTCATATCGGTATCGTAAGAATAGCTTATTGCGCTGGCATATTCCTTAAGCTCTTCGGAATTGTCAATAAATTCTTTAAACTTAACAAGATTGTTTTTCTGAGTTTCCATATTGCTCATAGAGCTCATCATGTCATACATTATCCTGTTTTCATAAACAGCGTCAAGCTCGTGTCCGCTTTCGTCCTCTGAGGCATGGTCCTGCATCATCTTTGTAAGCATCTCAGACATATTGACCTCATTTGCCTGTATGGAAATAGGATACGACGCAAGAGTGTCCTCCTGAACTCTGTCAATATACCTTTGAACGCCTGTCGACACAGATAAAATCAACGCTATGCCTATTATTCCGATGCTTCCGGCAAAGCTTGTCAAAATCGTCCTGCCCTTTTTGGTGAGCAGATTGTTAAGCGACAATGAAAGAGCTGTAAAGAACGACATAGAGGTCTTTCTCTCCTTGCCGACCTTTCGTATCTCATCAGCGCTAAGCTCTTCTTCGCTCGAAGCATAAGGCGCTGAGTCGCTCTGAATTTCACCGTCTAAGCAGCGAACGATTCTTGTTGCATACTGCTCGGCAAGCTCAGGATTATGTGTAACCATAATTACAAGCTTATCCTTTGCGACTTCCTTTAAAAGCTCCATTATCTGAACGCTTGTTTGTGAGTCAAGAGCGCCCGTCGGCTCGTCTGCCATTAAGATCTCAGGGTCGTTTACTAACGCTCTTGCAATGGCGACGCGCTGCATCTGACCGCCCGACATCTGGTTTGGTTTTTTATGTATCTGATCCCCGAGTCCGACCTTTTTAAGTGCTTCAACAGCCTTGCGCCTTCTTTCAGCCTTTCCGACGCCCGAAAGCGTCAAGGCAAGCTCAACGTTTGCCAAAACGCTCTGGTGAGGTATCAGGTTATACGACTGGAATACAAAGCCGATTGAATGGTTTCTGTAGCTGTCCCAATCGGCATCCTTAAACATTTTTGTTGAACGGCGATTGATGGAAAGATCGCCCGATGTGTACTGGTCAAGACCTCCGATGATATTTAAAAGCGTTGTCTTTCCGCAGCCGGAAGGACCTAAAATTGCCACAAATTCCGACTTGCGAAATTCAATGCTTATCCCCTTGAGCGCATGAACAGTCTCATCGCCGACATTGTAGTCTTTAACTATGTTAGTTAACTTAAGCATGGCTTCTCCTTTACAAAACAATACATTATGTTAATTATAGTATATAACAATGTGTGTTTATATTCAAGGGGAAAAGGTGAAAGTTTGATGAAGCTTCGCCCTATTAGTTCATTCAAAAAATCACTCCAAGGTTTTTTCCTTGAAGTGATTTGTGTTATGAATTATTTCTTTTTGAGAAGTACTGAGCAGAGTGCTATCACCATGGGTGTAAGGGTTATTACAGTGCCCGTCTTGGGATTGTTACTTTCCTCGCCCGGCTTATCGTCAGACTTGGGGAAACTTGGCGTTTCTTCGTCCTCAGTTTTGACGTCTGTCGGCTCAATAGGCTCGGTTACTTCAATAGTCTCTGTCGAGCCGGGTACTTGCGGCATTGTAACTTCTTTTGCAGCACCACATACGCATACACCGTTCAAATTGTACTTATGTATCTCAACCATACTCTCTCCGCAGGAGCAGAATACAATATGATAGGATAAGTTTGCGTTTATGTACGATGAGCTGTAGTGGTTGTGCTCCGGAGATGCAATTAGCATCGGGATATCCTTTCCCTTTTCTATAAGCTCGCCGCAGGATACACAGAATTTGTCTCCGGTGTAGCCTTTTTCGGTATAAGTAGCATCCTTGGCGTTTCTGATTTCGATTTCACCGACATGGTTTTCAGGTTCAATCGGCAATGTTATGTCTTCTATTTCCTTGGTGCACGCCTCATCTTCAAAATTCTTATTACAATTACTGCAATGCCAATGAACACAAGTACCGGTATGAGAACAATCGGCAGGGACTTCACGAAATAATATTGCTTCATGGCTAAGCTTTGAAATATTCTCCTGCTTTTCATAACCGCACACCGAACATATACCATTCTTAAGTCCTTCGGATTCTTCCGTTGCTTCGGTTACTACAGTCCACTTATAATCATGAACTTCTGTGTCTGACTTTTCACCGCATTTGCATTCGTGCCAATGGTTTTCACCGTCATTTTTCCACTCTTCGCCGAATTTATGAGTGTGTTCTAACTTCGGAATGGTTTCATGCTTTTCATAACTGCAGACTGAGCAAACGCCCTTCTTTAGTCCTTCGAATTCTTCCGTTGCTTCGGTTACTACAGTCCATATATAGCCATGAACTTCTGTTTCTGACTTTTCACCGCATTTGCATTCATGCCAATGGTTTTCGTCATTGTTTTTCCACTCCTCGCCGAACTTATGAGTGTGTTCTAACGCCGGAATAGTTTCCTGCTTTTCACAACCACAGACTGAGCAAACGCCTTTCTTTAGTCCTTCGGATTCTTCTGTGGGTTGAGTAATCACAGTCCATTCATAATTATGAATACCTTCGTCAAGCTTAGTGTTACAGACAGTGCAGATGTGCCAGTGCTTGTCATTGTCCTTTTTCCATTTGGCAGAAGGTGTGTGAGCAAGCTTGGAAATGGCTTTGCCGCTTTCCATCTTCGCACCGCAGGATTTGCAGTATGTATCTCCGGTATAGCCTTCTTCGGTGCAGGAGGCTTCCTTTTTGTTTTTGATTTCGGTTTCTCCGACGTGGTTGTTAGAATTTATGGGTTCTGTTATATCGTTTATCTCCTTAGTTCCGGTGTCATCCAAAAAGAGTCTGTTACATTTGGTGCAGTGATAATGCTTGATAGTTCCGACGGTTTTACAGGTTGCAGGAACAGCATACACCTCCTTAAGGGTATGTTTACAGGGTGCATTTACGGTTATATTAATTCCGCCACCATCGATATTGACAGAATTACCGTCAACATTTATGGTGTTGGAATGATCAGGATTAATACGAATATCATATTCTCCGCTAGTGGCTGAGTCCTTAATTTTCAATTTGACTGTGCAAACAATGCCATCTTCGGTTACATTCTCAAACAAGCTCTCGCCACATCGATTCAACTTAAATGAATTGGTTGTCGGATCGTAATCAGAAAGACTATCAAGCTTGAATATGGAGTTGGTGTACTCACATCCGTCATATGCAAACGCATTAGGATCTATAGGTATCTCAAAACATAGAGCATACAAGCCAGGGTTATCATTTAAGAAGACTTTGATTTGGACGGTGTCTCCGGGTTTAACAACATTATTATCCGTACTTATAGTAAGGCTCGGAGAAGCCGCATGGACCACAACAGACAATGCTGTGAATATAAAAATTATCGTACAAAGGGTAGAAAGTAGTTTTTTCATATTGTTCTTCCTTTCATCGTTCCAGAGGGTACTTATCTTTATTGAAGATATTTCTATTAATTCTCAGTATATCGGCATTAGTGCATTCATTATCACCATTGATATCTGCAACTATCATTTGGCAAGGTAAAGGATATCGTGTTTTGTTGAAAATATATTTTTTCATCAGTAGAACGTCTTTGTTTGTGATGCTTCCATCGCCGTCAACGTCACCCAAACGATAGCTTGAAACGCTGACTACACCACTTCCGTCAGATACATTCACACCGTTACCATCACAATTAATCGTATTTAACGCATCAACTTTGACTGATAGGGCATATGTTCCATCTGATACTGTATTCTTTATTCTCAGTTTAATAATTGCGATAATTCCATCTATAGTCACATTATCAAATAAGCTCTCGCCGCTTCGATTCAGCTTAAATGAATTAGTTGTCGGATCATAATCAGAAAGATTATCAAGTTTGAATATAGAGTTAGAGTACTCACATCCAACATATTCGAACACATTAGGATCTATAGGCATCTCAAAGCAAATTGCGTATATACCTGGATTATTTTTTATTGATATTGGCACAGATATAGTGTTATCTTTTCTTCCCGACGCATTCCCAACAACAATCTTAGCGTCCGTAGAACCAAGTTCAGGATTACAAATCGGACAATCATTATCCTTTCCGGTCTCGCCGGTATCCTTGCGGTCATTACATCTTGTGCATAACTGGTATTCTGCATGTGGATGAGCAGTATCCCAATAATCTCCCGAATAATTATGACCTAACGCCGGAACTGTTTCGGTTTTAGCTTCACTACATGCTGTGCAAGCGTATGTCTTTGTGCCTGAGGCTGTACAAGTGGGCTGGGTAGTTACTGCTCCACTGTTCCATGTATGTGCTACCGTTTCAGTTTTGCCGCACAACGAACAGATATGCTTGTGATTTAGTTTGTCCACAGAAGTCCAAGCACCATAGGAATGATTACAGGTTAATGGATTATTGCTGCAGCCCCAATGAACAGTTGCTTTACAATCACCCAACCAATTATCAACCCATCCTGCAGGCTTGCTTGCTGCCTGACAATATATATCCTTAAGATTCTGACAATCGTTAAAAACATAACCTTCCATAGTCGTAACATTCGCCGGAATATAAATATTTGTTAGACCATTACAACCATTTAATGACCAACATCCGATAGTAACAACACTATTAGGTATAGTTATGCTAGTAGCTTTATTGCAGCCGCTAAAAGCGTCTCCGCCTATCGTAGTAATACCTTCCTTTACAACAATCGCTTTAATTCTATCTCTTTGCGAAGCCCATGGTGGAGGGTTTTGAGAATTATTGTAGTTATATCCATCCATTTTTCCGACACCGCTGATGGTCAAAACGCCATCTGAGCTAATGTTCCAGGAAGTTGGATAGCACAATGGACAGCCTTCAACCTTAGACGTGTTTCCGGTGTATTGTTTTTCGTCACATCGAGTGCATAATTTGTATTCTGAGTGCGGATGAACAGTATCGTCGCGATATGAGCCGGTATAGTTATGACCTAAAGCTGAAATTGTTTCAGTTTTAGTACCGTTACATACAGTACAGGTATAGGTTCTAATGCCGTTCGACGTGCAGGTTGCAGATGTCGTAACTGTACCGGAATTCCAAGAGTGATCTCCCCATTGAACATCTCCGCACGAGCAAGATCTTTTATGACTGCTTCCGTCAGCATAAGTCCAGCTGCCGTATGAATGCGAATGAACTAAATCAGAATTATTCACCCATGCCATGCGGTAAACTCCATCCGTATGAGGATATATAATCTGCGTTCTGTCTCCGGATTTGCCTACAATGGTGATTCTGTCACCGGGATCTATATATCCAAGCGTAGAGGAGCCTGTAGATCGAATATATGTAGTAGCCCTTGCGTTTGCGGTCAATGACGATACCTGATACGATGTATCTTGTATAAATGCAGATGTCTGAGTGTAAACGGTCTTTGTGCTTGAATCCCAAGGGCAGGTTACTTGGCACCATCCGTTTTCATAAACTTTATTAATAGTGCAATAGTCGCTGCCGTAAATATATCCTATGCTTGAACCGTTAATGCTATCATATGCTGTTGCTGCGTGGTCTGCAGATGAAAGCGGATATGCTTTCATAGGCACGTTGTATCTAGTATCAACGTTTGTCGATGGCGGAGGAGTAGTTCCTCCTGTAAATGGATTAGAATTAGGTGCAACACTTACCCAACTCACTGAACTGATTAATGTCGATTTGGAAACAGTTCTCGAGTAACTAATTATACATCTGGCACTCCAGTTACATTCTGCAACTGTAACAGTACTTCCAGAAACATTAGTTACCATTATTGAGTGACCGCCGTATCTGACAATATCCCCTGGTTTTAATGAGTTATTAATGTAATATGCAGCATCACTTTCTTTTTTTGCCCATGAATATACATGTGAACCATACATATCATATCCCAGCTTATTGACGAATCCCCAACACTGTGTTGCGCCATCAAAATGATTACATCTGCACGGATATTCATCAGGCTCGCATATTCCTTGCTTATGACAGGTACAAGGAGTAGATGAATAACCATCAGGATTATTCACATTGGGATCTGCATTGTTCCAATACTTGCCCTGAGGAAATTTGTTTTTAATTTGTGCAAATGTCAATGTTGAAGCATAAGGATTGTACTCATTTCCTTGTGAATTATTGTTGAACGTAGTACGATCTAAAACGGTTATCCACTTGCTTCTTGACCAACCCATGGCACTAATAACCTCATCAGTAGTCATATGCTGCCAGTCATTATCGTTATTCGGATTAACCCACTCAAAAGAGAAGTGCAGATGATTTGCACCGTTTCCACAGCCGCTGTATCCGATAAGGTCGCCTGCATTAACGTGTATACTTAATGGTGTACCATCGTGAACGTCATATACCAGTTCAGAAAGATGCGTATAAAATGCGTTTGAATAAGTAAGTCCATTATATTGAATTGGCTTGTCGAGCACGATTTTTACTGAATTAGGGGTATCCTCGCTTTTGCCATAGTCGTGGGTGTGCCCCATTTCTGAGTATTGAATGTAACCGGACGATACTGCGTATACCGGCGTCCGAAACGGAGCGAATATATCCACTCCTGCATGATCATTTCCCGAGCCCTGAACTTGACCGGAAATCGGGTTGACAAATTCATAGGCCTGTGCGTGTACGGTAATTCCCATAGAAGCTATCACGTTAATTACCATAATCATTGCTGTTAGAAATGATGTGATTTTTTTCATATAAATCCTCCTACTTGGCAATTATATTAGTGATATATCACTAACTAAAAATATAATATCACCATGTGTCCCATTTGTCAACACTTAAATATAATAATCACTACAAAACCCACATAATTGAATCGATATATCACTAACAAATAGTCTGTTAGTGATATATCATCATATTAAAAAGGATGGTATGCTATATGGGAATATATGAATATACAGTTAAAAGGCTGCTTGAGCTTTGTCGGGAGCGTGGGATAACGCCCAATGCGCTGAGCTATTTAGCCGGCGTTTCGCAGTCGACAATAAAAAGCATTCTCGGCGGCGAGAGCAAAAATCCCGGAATCGTAACTCTGAAAAAGCTTTGCGATGGTCTTGATATAACCCTTATCGAATTTTTCGATACAGAAGCCTATAAAAAAGTCGAACAGGAACTAAAATAAAACCGGCCCGACGGGGGGAAAAATTCATCCTCCGTCAGGCTGTATCATTTATACTTTTTTACGCAATCCTACCTAAACAAAACACAGGTTCCGCTCTCACGGTAGTACCTGATTCTGTCCTCAATAACCTCACGCTTAACGCCGAAATACTCCGCTAAGCAGTCGATACACAAAAACTCATCCGCACAGCGCAGAACCATCTTTCTGTATATAGCTATTTCATCTGTTTTAAGCGGCTTGCCGCACTTTTTGCAGGTGTCAAAATTCGGCATTACATCTTTACAAGCTTTGCTCTTAAAACCTTGCAGTCGTGAGCATCGATGTCAACAGTGTATCTTTCGGAGAACTTGCCCTCGGTCTTGTGCTCCCAGCAGTCATACATCTCAAAGCCCAAGCCCGAAGCAGTCGGAAGACCCATATCCCAGAACGCAAAGGTTCCCTGCGCTCTGTGGTCGCCGAAGTTGAACAAGCCTACAGCATAGTCGCCGTTTTCAAGAGCCTTAATTATAATCTTAACGCCGATTCCTGCCCAGCCGGATGAATCCAAAACATACGCCGCTCTTCCCTCAGGGTCTTGGTTGATGGCGATTATATCCTTATTCATGAGGATTTCCTTGGTGGCGTCGGTCATGTTCCTAACGTCGCAGCCTATCATCAGGGGTGAGTTCATTATTGCCCACATTGAGAAGTGTGACTTATACTCAATATCTGTGCAGCCCATTCCGTCTCCGCCGATAAAGCCGTTGTTTGAACCGCCGTGCATTCCTACAACCAGCATATCTATGTCGTTCCAGCAGTAAACGCCCTGCTGGCTCTGTCTGTCAAACTGAGACTTGGCGAGGTTTACTATCGAGTTCCAGTTATCCTGAATGTCACCTGTTGAGCGGAACATCTGCGCACCGGTCTGGCGAATCCAATCGTGAGTATTGTCTGCTCCCCAGCTGCAGGCCGAGAACAATATGTCTCTTCCGCAGTTACGCAGTGCCATGCCCATTCTCTTATAAAGAAGATGACCCGGGATTCCCTCAGGCTTGAAGCAGTAGTCATACTTTAAGAAGTCAACTCCCCACTCGGCGAAGGTTGCTGCGTCTTCAAACTCATGTTCAAAGGATGAAGGATAACCGGCGCAGGTGTGAGTTCCTGCACAGGAATACATACCGAATTTCAAGCCCTTTGAGTGTACATAGTCAGCTAAAGCCTTCATTCCGCTCGGGAACTTTTCAGGGTCTGCCTGAAGTCTTCCGTTAGCGTCACGCTCCTTTAAGCTCCAGCAGTCGTCTATAACGACATACTCATAGCCGCAGTCCTTAAGACCGGATTCGACCATAACGTCCGCTACGCCTTTTACAAGCTCCTCATTTATTGCGTGTGTGAATGTATTCCATGAATTCCATCCCATCGGCGGGGTCTTTCCGAGATTTTTCGGCATTTATTCTTTCCGTCCTTTCGTTTTGTTCATATATTTACCCGGCAAAATTACAGCCGGTGTCAACTGTGATTATAACAGCAGCCCTTAGCTTTGTCAATATTTAAATAATACACATATGGATTTAATACCGGTCAAGCGTCAAAAAATGTCTTAATATTAAAAATCCATTTGCAGGCTTTTAAGCTTATGCAAATGGATTCTATTTATATTAATCTAACGGCCGACATTATCCGGCTCAGCTGTTCCAAAGCTCCTTCATCTTATCAAAGAAGCCCTTTTCGCCCGGCTTGTTCTTTCCCTCGAGCGAATCGTTGAACGCCTTTAAAAGCTCCGCCTGCTTCTTGGACAGATTCTTAGGAACTTCAACTTTAACAGTGACGTATTGATCTCCTCTGTCGGTTCTGTAGAGCCTTCTTATGCCCTTGCCGCGCAGTCTGAACACTGTGCCTGTCTGTGTTCCTGCCGGAACTGTATATTTAACGTTTCCGTCTACTGTCGGAACGGTTATCTCGTCGCCCAAAGCTGCCTGCATATATGATATCGGGATTTCGGTGTAGACGTCGAAGCCTTCACGTTCAAATATCTCATGCGGCTTGACTGTGACCTTGATGTTTAAGTCGCCGTATCCGCCGCCGTTTACTCCTGCATCTCCTGCGCCTGAAACCTTAAGTGTCTGACCGTCGTCAATGCCTGCCGGGATTTCAACCTCTCTGTTTAAAACTGTTCTGACTCTTCCCTGACCCATGCAGCTCTGACAAACGTCCTTTATAATCTTGCCCTTTCCGCCGCAGCGGTCGCAGGCCTTTGTCGACTGGAAAACTCCGAAGGCAGTTCTTTGGTTTATCTTAACCGTACCTGTTCCGTGACAGTCAGGGCAGGTCTGAGCCGATGTTCCTGCCTTTGCGCCTGTTCCGTGACAATCCGGACAACTGTCATACCTTTGTACCTTAACCTGCTTCTTTACTCCGTTGCAGGCTTCCATAAAGCTTATGGTCATGTTGGTTCTAACATCCTGACCGCGTCTCGGAGCGTTGGGGTTTGAACGCTGAGAGCCGCCAAATCCGCCGCCGAAGAAGCTTTCGAATATATCGCCTACGTCTCCGAATCCGCCGCCGAAACCTCCAAAGCCGCCCGCTCCGCCGTATGCTCCGCCGCCCTGACCTGCACCGTAATTGGGATCAACTCCGGCAAAGCCGAACTGGTCGTATTTTGCTCGCTTATCCTTGTCGGAAAGTACCTCGTAAGCCTCGTTTACTTCCTTAAAGTGAGCTTCGGCCTCCTTGTCGTCGGGGTGAAGGTCTGGGTGATACTTCTTTGCAAGACTGCGGTATGCCTTTTTAAGCTCGTCGTCAGAGGCACTTTTGCTTACTCCCAGCACCTCATAATAATCTCTTTTGTCAGCCATTTAATGACTTTCCTTTCTGAATATGCGCAAGCTTTTCGCCCGCATGGAAAACATTCACCGCCCATTCTTTATAAACAGCGGCATGTGAATATCAAAGCATTGCCAATCCGCCCGATTTTAAGGACGGATTGGCTTTCATTATATCTATTTTAGTTAGCGTCTGTGAAGTCGGCGTCGATAACATCGTCGTTGCCGTTTGAAGCATTGCCGCCCATATCGGGTGAACCCTGCTGAGCCTGCTGTGCCGCTGCGGCAGCCTGATAAACCTTTGTTGCTATGCTCTGAATGCTTGTTTCAAGCTCCTTCTGCTTTGCCTTGATAAGCTCGATGTCCGTTCCCTTTAAAGCTTCCTCTAAAGCGGCAATCTTAGCTTCGCAGTCTGTCTTGTCGTTTGCATTAACCTTGTCGCCGAACTCTTCAAGGGACTTCTTAGCCTGGAATACCATCTGGTCTGCCTGGTTTCTTGCGTCGACGTCCTCACGCTTCTTCTTGTCCTCAGCTGCAAATGCCTCGGCTTCCTTAACAGCCTTGTCTATATCCTCCTTGGACATATTAGTTGAAGATGTGATGGTGATTTCCTGCTGCTTGCCTGTTCCCAAGTCCTTAGCGGAAACGTGAACGATACCGTTGGCGTCGATATCAAAGGTAACTTCAATCTGAGGAATTCCTCTGGGAGCAGGAGCGATGCCGTCGAGTCTGAACATGCCGAGCTGCTTGTTGTCCTTAGCGAACTCACGCTCACCCTGGAGGATGTTTATATCAACGGCAGACTGGTTGTCAGCGGCAGTTGAGAATATCTGAGCCTTCTTGGTGGGTATAGTGGTGTTTCTTTCTATGATCTTAGTGCAAACGCCGCCCATAGTTTCAAGACCGAGTGAAAGAGGTGTAACGTCGAGAAGCAAAAGTCCTTCCTTAACGTCGCCGCCTAAAACGCCGCCCTGATATGCAGCGCCCAAAGCAACGCATTCATCGGGGTTGATGCCCTTAAACGGCTCTTTGCCGGTGAGCTTTCTTACAGCGTCTACAACAGCGGGGATTCTTGAAGAACCGCCTACCATCAATACCTTGTTGAGGTCTGAGGTAGAAAGTCCGCTGTCTGAAAGTGCCTGCTTAACAGGACCTACTGTTGCTTCAACCAAATCAGCAGTGATTTCGTTGAACTTAGCCTGTGTCAATGTGAAATCCAAGTGCTTAGGACCTGTAGCGTCAGCAGTGATGAACGGCAGGTTGATATTTGAAGAGGGAACGCTTGAAAGCTCTATCTTGGACTTCTCAGCAGCCTCTTTAAGTCTCTGCATAGCCATCTTGTCGTTTGAAAGGTCAATGCCCTCGTTCTTTTTAAACTCTGCAACCAAAAGGTCAATTATTCTTTGGTCGAAATCGTCGCCGCCCAGACGGTTGTTGCCGGCTGTTGCCAAAACTTCGGTTACACCGTCTCCCATTTCTATGATGGAAACGTCGAAGGTTCCGCCGCCGAGGTCGTATACCATGACCTTCTGATCCTCTTCCTTGTCGATTCCGTAGGAAAGAGCAGCGGCTGTAGGCTCGTTTATGATTCTTCTGACGTTAAGACCTGCAATCTGTCCTGCGTCCTTAGTAGCCTGACGCTGAGCGTCTGTGAAGTATGCAGGGACGGTAATAACTGCTTCTGTAACCTTTTCGCCGAGGTAGCTTTCAGCGTCTGTCTTGAGCTTCTGGAGAATCATTGCCGAAATCTCCTGAGGTGTATAATTCTTTCCGCCCATTGAAGCCTTGTAGTCAGAACCCATGTGACGCTTGATTGAAATGACTGTGTTGTCGTAGTTGGTTACTGCCTGTCTTTTAGCAACCTGACCGACAAGTCTGTCGCCGTTTTTAGAAACGCCTACAACGGAAGGTGTTGTTCTTGCGCCCTCACTGTTGGGGATAACAACGGCTTCGCCGCCCTCCATAACAGCAACGCATGAATTGGTTGTACCAAGATCGATACCTATAATCTTTGACATAGTAAATACTCTCCTTTAAGTATATAATGACTGTTTAATTTGACTTTGGCTTTGCCTGATGCACTTAGCGCACCGGCTCACCTTTATTTTTCGGATTAACTCCGTTGTCAACAATTTGCAACGACTACCATAGCCGGGCGGATTATCTTGTCACCCTTTTTGTAGCCCTTTTGATATACGGAAGCTACAACATTTTCGCCTAAATTCTCATCCTCAATCTTCGACACTGCATTTTCAAGATTGGGGTCAAACTCCTCGCCCACTCTGTCGATAACCTCAACGCCGAGCTTTTTAAACGCATCGCCGAGCTGATTAAAGATCATCAGCACACCTGATTTATACTTTTCATCCGACGTCTCAGCCAAAGCCGCTCGTTCAAAATTATCTGCCATGGGCAAAAATGCTTCAACAGCCTTCGCTGTCGCCTCGGGGTAAATATCAAGCTTTTCCTTGGATGAACGCTTTCTGAAGTTGTCGTATTCCGCCATGAGTCTCAAATATTTATCCTTTTGCTCTGAAAGCTCCTTTATGAGCTTATCATTCTCTTCCTTTAATAAAGCAAGCTCATCCTTTTCAGGCTCCTTGGCATCGACATTTGCCTCAGCTTCCTCAACTATAGACTCATCGTTAACGGTTTCGTTTATATCTTTTTCTTCACACATTTTAATACTATCATGCCTTTCTCAGCTGATTACAAGCTGATATTTTCGTCTTCATTGCTGTCGTCATCTTCTTCACTGCCGTCGGTTGATAAAATCTCGGAAATCTTTTCAGTAAAGTACTCAACATAAGGGATAACTTTTTTATAATCAATTCTCATCGGACCTATTATTCCCATATGACCGATGACTTCGCCGTCCTTTGAAAAGTCTGAGCTTACAAGGCTTGAATTGCCGATGACAAAGTTTTCGTTTTCCTCAGAGAATACAACATTTATACCGCTGAAGCTGTCGTCTATAAGCTTTTTCAGCTCGTCGCTTCCGTCGAAAAAGCTTA
This sequence comes from Ruminococcus sp. UBA7158, assembly GCA_002491605.1. Taxonomy (GTDB): domain Bacteria; phylum Bacillota; class Clostridia; order Oscillospirales; family Ruminococcaceae; genus Faeciplasma. The sequence continues at coordinate 872 of DKWG01000043.1, read as the reverse complement.
TTATCTCGTTTGAATCCATGTCCTTTCTGACCATCAGGTTTTTTGTACCCGTTACGCTTATATCGCGCTGTGTTATCTCCTTGGACATATCAAACAGCCCTTTAATCAGCGGAGACATTGTTAAAAGGTAGGTTCCCATTGCAGTTTCAAGCTTTTCAAGCATTTCATCGCTCAAAACGTTTAAAGGAACTCCCTCTAAATTCTCCTTAACAAAGCCGGTAAAATATTCGAGCTGTTCATTGGTTAAGTCAAGCTCCAAACGGCAGGTTCGGTTTTGAATCTTTCCTGTCGACGTTATCATCAAAAGAACATACAAGCGCTTTCCCGTCGGGATAACCTCAACCTTTGAAATAACGGAGTATTTAGGGCTTTCACTCGCCACAAACGTAGCACAGCTTGTTATCTGAGCCAAAGCGTTTGACGCCGATTTAACCAAGCGCTCCTCCGAATACTCATCAACGGGAATCATGCTTTCAAGGTACTCTTTTTCTTCATCGGAAAGCGGATTGGTTTTTAAAAGTCTGTCGACATAAAGCCTGTATCCGCTGTAGGTAGGAATCCTGCCCGCAGAGGTATGCGGCTGTTCAAGATATCCCTGCTTTTCAAGCTCCGCCATTTCATTTCTTATAGTTGCACTCGATGCGTTGATATATTTCATTATAGATTTTGAGCCGACCGGCTCGCCTGTTGTAATATATTCGTCAACAACTGCCGCAAGAATCCTTAGCTTTCTATCGTCCAAGCCCTCACCTCCTAAGTCGTTGGCAATTGACTCATTCAAGTGTTAGCACTCTTTATTCTCGAGTGCTAAGTATAGTATACCCCGTTTTTTTAAAAAGTCAATAGGTTTTTAAAAATATTTTTCGGAATTG
>DKWG01000052.1:36624-87278 GCA_002491605.1 Ruminococcus sp. UBA7158 | reverse complement strand
CCCAACTTTTAGTATAGAACCTTAATTTTAAGGAAAAATTAATAAGCGCATCTTTTAAAACGCTTCAAGCTGTGATATAATCATTATAATGCAGTTTGTATTTTGCGCACTGCAATACAAAACAGCGCATATTTTCAGCACTGCAAAAACAAAAAAGGAGTGATTGTATATGAAAATGAATCGTGTACGGAGGGTCCACGACAAATGACCTTCCGATAAAATAAGGAAGGACAAAACGATATGGTCACAACATCCGATTTAAACAAAGAAGTTAAGATAAGCGCAAACGAGGCTTATCAGGATTCGCTGATTTCCGATTTTTCGAGTCCCGTTTTTCAAAACGCCTTTAAGCAATACTTCGACGAGGTCGATGTTAAGGTGAGCGACTGGGACGGATTGTTTGGGGAAATGAACAGCGAGGGCGGCAACTATGCCTTTGTCAGGACTGCCGACGACGGCAGAATTATAGGCTTCATTCAATTTAAGCCTATAGAATTCACAAGCTGGTTCTTTAATGAAACCTGCGGCTTTATAAGGGAGTTTTGGATATCGCCGGAGTTCAGAAATCAGGGACACGGAAGTGCGCTCATTTCCCTTGCAGAGGATTATTTCATCAAAGAGGGAATGCAGACAAGTATTTTAACAACCGATACGGCGGAGCGCTTTTATCTTAAGCACGGATATTTCAAGGCTTTTGCCTGCAAGGCAAAAAACCAATGCGACGTTTTTAAAAAGCGTTTGAAGTAGGCTTGCCGCAAGCGCACGGTGCGTAGATGTATTTCAGAGTATGAGGTTTTTATTTAAGACTTTATTCAAATGAGTCTATCAATTTTGAAGGGGAGTATGTGTTATGGCAGGAAAGAAATTATATCGTTCGAGGTTTAATAAAAAGGTTTGCGGCGTCTGCGGCGGAATTGCGGAGTATTTCGGCATCGACTCAACTGTAGTAAGAGTCATATGGATATTTCTGATCTTCATGCCGGTAATACCGGCGATAATCATTTATTTCGTTTTGGCGCTTATCATGCCGGAAAACCCGAGCGACACCACCGTTGTCGATGAATAAGGGCGTAAATAAAGTGTCGATAGATGAAATTTACATCCCTCAGCCGATAAAAAGCATAATTGACGGCAAGGCTTACAGCGTAGACGATGTGGGAATGTCGAAAAGCAGGGTTATACTCTTTGACGATATGGTGCTTAAGATCGGTGAGGCTGATGTTCACACCGCCGAAGAGGTCAGCATGATGCGCTGGCTGTCGGGAAAGGCAAACGTACCGAGAGTAATAGAGCATATAGCAGAAAACGGAATGAGTTATCTTTTAATGAGCAGGATAAAAGGACGCATGGCTTGCGATGAATACTATCTTGAACGACCTGAAAAGATGGTTAAACTGCTTGCCAAGGCTCTGCGCACGCTCTGGAGCGTTGATATATCCGATTGTCCAGTTTCGCAGAACCTTGACCGTGAGCTAAAGGAAGCTGAGTTTAATGTCAGGAACGGGCTTGTGGATGTAAACGCCGTTCAGCCCGAGACCTTCGGCGAGGGAGGGTTTAAAGACCCGGAAGAACTGCTTGAGTGGCTGAAAGAGAATAAGCCGCCGATTGACCCGGTTTTATCCCACGGCGATTTTTGCCTGCCGAATATCTTTTTTGACGGCGATAATGTATCAGGCTATATAGATATCGGAAACTCGGGAGTAGGGGACAAATGGCGGGACGTTTCGCTGTGCTATCGCAGTCTTAAAAACAACATGAACGGCGGATACGGCGGAAAGGTTTATGATAACTTTGACCCTGACATTCTTTTTGACGAGCTGAAAATCGAGCCGAACCACGAACGCCTGAGGTACTGGCTTTTGCTGGACGAACTATTTTAACTAAAAAGCGTCATCTGCAATGATTTTTGTTTCATTGCAAATGACGCTTTAATTTTATTCTTCCGAACCCCAATACTTATAAACACTCGGACAGTAATTTTTCTTAGCCGCCGCCCTAAGCTCGACAAAGCATCCGCACTCTTTGCATATACCGTTTTCTAAAGCGGTGCAGCCTTTGCAGATGTCAAGCCTTTTTTGATAAAGCTCATTGTCAGCCTTAACATCCTGAGGCATGACGTCGATCAGCTCGGAGATTTTTTTATAAAGCCCGTCAACATCGAAGTCCGCTAAAAGACAGCGCTTGCAAACGGGCTTGCCGTCAATTGTCACTTTATCTTAGCAAAGCTCAATTGAAACGACTGAGCACTTGGGAAGGGTAAATCTCAAGGACTCGCCGTCGAGCTTAACGCCTTCAAGAGCAGCGGGAACAACAGCCTCGGGCTCTTCAAAGGTGTTGCACTTGTCGAACTTAGCTGTCAAAACCTTTGCCGAAACGTTTTTGTATTCAGCTCTCGGAATAGCACAGTCTATTTCAAAGTTCTCATCAAGAGAAGCGTTGGAAATAGTGATATGAAGCTTGCCCTCATTGTCAATTGATACTGACTGTGAAACAGCGGGGAGGTAGTCCTTTTCAAGAAGCTGCTTGTTTTCGATATTGGAGTAAACGAGCATAGCTTCCATGTGCTCCTTGTACATATCGAATACATGATATGTAGGAGTCTTAACCATCTTGTCGCCCTCAGTGAGAACTATTGCCTGCAAAACGTTGACCATCTGAGCGATGTTTGCCATGGTTACTCTGTCGGAGTTGAGGTTGAAGAGGTTTAAGTTAATTGAAGCAAGGATGGCGTCTCTCATGGAGTTCTGCTGATATAAGAAGCCGGGGTTTGTTCCCTCGATAACATCTGTCCATATGCCCCACTCGTCAACGCAAAGACCGATTTTCTTATCGTTGTCATAACGCTGCATAACTGCCTTGTGGTTTTCTAAGAGCTTCTCCATGAACCAAGTGTGAGAAAGGGTGTTGTAATATTCCTTTTCATCAAAGTCTACAGATGAGCCCTTGTGTGCCCAGTCGCTTGTGGGTATGGTATAGTGATGGAGTGAAAGACCCTGCATCTGCCACGGATTGCACTTTCTCATCATTGTGTCAGTCCAGTCGTAATCAGCTGAGCTTGGACCGCAGGCGATTTTTTGAATGCCGTATCCGCCGATGAACTGCTGGAACTGTCTGTAAACGTCGGAGTAGTAATCCTTAGTCATGCTTCCGCCGCAGCCCCAGTTTTCGTTTCCGATGCCGATATATTTAACCTTCCAAGGCTCTTGTCTGCCGTTTTTCTTTCTTAAGTCTGTCATGGGAGACTCATTTGAGGAGGTCATGTACTCAACCCAGTCGTGAGCTTCCTGAACGGTACCCGAGCCGACGTTGACAGAAACATAAGGCTCACAGCCGATAAGCTCGCAGAAATCTAAGAATTCATGAGTACCGAAGCTGTTGTCCTCGGTTACGCCGCCCCAGTTGACGTTTACTATCTTTTTGCGGTCTTCCTTCGGTCCTATGCCGTCCATCCAGTGATAGGTATCTGCAAAGCATCCGCCCGGCCAGCGGACAACGGGAACCTTAATGGCCTTTAAAGCCTCGATAACGTCTTTTCTCATGCCCTTGACATTGGGAATGGGGCTGTCCTCGCCGACGTAAATGCCTCCGTAGATACATCTTCCGAGATGCTCTGCGAAGTGACCGTATATTTCCTTATTGATTTTGCTTATCTTGTTGGACTTGTCAATAGTCATCTTCAATGTTGACATAATGATTATCTTTCCTTTCGTTTTTGAGCTTTTAATATTAATACTCATGCTATAACAGCGTTTGACACAAATTCAGATGGTATTTTTGTAAAAAAAACAAATCTGCCATCCATCATTTGATAATGTTATTTTAGCCTCTATGCAGTAATATGTCAATACAAGCTTTTGATTTATCCTATTGACTATTTAACATTTTGTAGGTTTATATATTCTGACGCTTAAAACTGCCTATTAAATGAAGATTAATGCTAAACCGACTATCAATAAAAATCGATGCGAATTATTATGCGAGTTAAGTTGAATTCGGAATGCGGGGTTGATTTGCTTAGCGTTTTGTAGGAATGATAGCTTTTACATGTGAAAAAACACTATATTGTTAAATGAGATATTGCCAAACCCGAAAAACTGTGATATGATATTTAAGCCAATAATATTTAAGTATACTTATAATGGATAGTTATGTCCAAACGGATAAAGGAGGGGCGAAACCGATGTGAAAAATGTCGATTTTCTTTGCGGCTTGATGCTATGCGCTTTTAAGCCTTGCGCGTTGCTAAGCTCGTTTGGTTTCGCTCGGAGTATACCCGATGCGGTTTTTAAAATATAAATCTGTAAACTTAATTTGGAGGAATATATTTTGCCTAATTTAGAAAAAGAAATAAACCGCCGTCGAACGTTTGCGATAATTTCGCACCCCGACGCCGGTAAAACTACACTTACGGAAAAGCTCCTGTTGTACGGCGGAGCTATAACCCTTGCAGGCTCTGTAAAGGGCAAAAAGACCGACCGCCACGCCGTTTCGGACTGGATGGAGATTGAAAAGCAGAGGGGAATATCTGTAACCAGCTCTGTTATGCAGTTTGAATACGAGGGCTTTTGCATCAATATTTTAGACACCCCGGGTCACCAGGACTTCTCTGAGGACACCTACAGAACCCTTATGGCTGTCGACTCGGCGGTAATGGTTATTGACGCTGCAAAGGGCGTTGAGAATCAGACCAGAAAGCTTTTTAAGGTCTGTGTAATGAGAAACATACCTATTTTTACCTTCATAAACAAGATGGACAGGGATGCAAAAAATCCCTTCGACCTCTTAACTCAGATCGAAGAGGAGCTTGGCATTTCAACCTGCCCGATGAACTGGCCAATAGGCGACGGCGTCGACTTCAAGGGCGTCTACGACCGTGCAACTAAGCACATCATTTCCTACACCGCAAACGGCGGTCAGCGTGAAGCTGAGTCCTGCGAAGCCGATTTGACCGACCCTGAGCTTGATAAGCTCATCGGAGAGAAGAACCGTCGCCAGCTTTTAGAGGACGTTGAGCTTTTGGACGGAGCAAGTGATGAGCTTGACCTTGAAAGAGTTTCTAAGGGCAAGCTGTCGCCTGTATTCTTCGGTTCTGCTCTTAACAATTTCGGCGTTGAACCCTTCTTAGAGGGCTTTTTAAAGATGACAAGCCCTCCGCTCCCCAGAGTTTCGGACAAGGGAGTTATAAACCCGACTGACGACAACTTCTCGGCGTTCGTGTTCAAAATTCAGGCGAATATGAACAAGGCTCACCGTGACAGGCTGACGTTTATGAGAATATGCTCAGGAAAGTTCACAAGGGACATGGAGGTCTGCCATGTTCAGGGCGGACTTAAAAAGATGCGTCTTTCCCAGCCACAGCAGATGATGGCGCAGGAGCGTGAAATAATCAATGAAGCCTATGCGGGAGACATCATAGGAGTGTTCGACCCCGGTATCTTTTCAATAGGCGACACAATTGTCTCTCCCGGAAGTGATTTTAAATTCGACGGCATCCCGACCTTTGCGCCCGAGCATTTTGCAAGAATCCGCCATAAGGACACAATGAAGCGCAAGCAGTTCGTCAAGGGGGCAACCCAGATAGCGCAGGAAGGTGCGATTCAGATATTCCGTGAGCCTGATACAGGTATGGAAGAGGTAATTGTGGGCGTTGTCGGCGTTTTGCAGTTTGACGTTTTCCAGCACAGAATGCTGACTGAGTATAACGTTGAGATTATAAACGAGGGTCTGCCGTATTCGTATATCCGCTGGATTGACAACGAGGGAATAGATCCTAAAAAGCTCAATTTAAGCTCAGACACAAAGGTTGTTCAGGACTTCAAGGGCAATTATCTGCTGCTTTTTACCAGCGAGTGGAATATTCGCTGGGCGCTCGATAAGAATGAGGACTTGAAGCTCAGCGAGTTCAATAAGAATTAATTTCCGATAAATAAAAAACGCAGGGAAAAGCTCTCTGCGTTTTTTATTGTTAATATGTTTTACGGCTGCTGCGATGCTTAAGTTTCTTGACGACAGTGATTGATTATTTCCCCTTAGAGGATGAAAGAAGCACGCCCACCGACATTCCTATTGATATGCCGACACACATCCAAATTCCGATGTGTTTTGTTACGGCTCCGACTGCTATACCTATCGCCATTCCGAGGCACATTCCGATGGGAAGATACACAGCGGTATTTGTGTCTTCTTTATCTTCGTTTTTTGATTCATCTGATATATCCGAGCTGTCGGGTATGCAGGGGAGATTAATTGCGTTTAAAATATCGTTTACCGAAGCATCGTTTAAATGTTCTGAGCTGATTAATTCGTTTTGATCTTCCATGTCATTAGCATTCCCTTCTGATTAAAATCAGGCTTTTTGATGCTGATTTTTGACCACATTACTTGACGGCGGGATGTGTTATTCGATGTCAATATCAAGCGGCTTATCTATCTCGTCTGAGACATATTTGCCGTTTTTCTTTCTTTGGCGGACGCATTCTGTCAATAGGTACTCAATCTGTCCGTTTATGGAGCGGAAATCGTCTTCAGCCCATGCGGCAAGGGCACTGTAGAGCTTTTCGGATACTCTGAGCGGTATCTGCTTTTTTTCTGCCATGTCCTATTAATAAAGACTTCCTGAGTTTACAACAGGCTGTGCGTCGTGGTTGCCGCATAGGACTACGAGAAGGTTTGAAACCATTGCCGCTTTTCTCTCTTCATCCAGATTGACCATTCCGCCCTCGTTTATGCGCTCGAGTGCCATTTCAACCATTCCGACTGCGCCGTCGACAATCATCTTTCTTGCGTCAATGATAGCAGAAGCCTGCTGGCGCTGGAGCATTACAGCTGCGATTTCGGGTGCATATGCCAAGTAGGTTATTCTCGCTTCGACGATTTCAAGACCTGCTTCGTCGACTCTTTTCTGGATTTCCTCCTGAATTCTCTTGACGACTACCTCGCTTGAGCCACGCAGGCTGCCTTCGTCGGCAATGCCGTCGCCGGTGGTGTCGACGTTCGGAGCCATGTCGTACGGGTAAACCTTTACAATTTCACGCAGAGCCGAGTCACACTGCAATGAAAGATACTCCTTGTAGTTGTCGACGTTGAAAACAGCCTTTGCAGTGTCAACAACTCTCCACATAACCGCTATTCCTATTTCAATAGGATTGCCTAAGCAGTCGTTAATCTTCTGACGGCTGTTGTTCAGGGTCATGATTTTTAATGATATCTTATTGTTGATAAGCTCTGTTGACGCAGCCGCAGTTGCACCGGCAGCGGCGACAAAAAGCTGATTTGTCTTTGACGAACCGTCAACGTCTCCCGACTGGTTGAGCTTGGTTTTTGCTGCAGGGTTAAAGGATGTGCAGAACGGGTTTACATAATAGAAGCCGTCACCCTTAAGCGTGCCGATGTATTTGCCGAAGAGGGTTAAAACCAAAGCCTCCTGCGGCTTTAAAACCTTGAGACCGCAAAACGGTATCCATCCGACAAGGGCATACAGCATGCCGATCACAAGCATGGGAATGCCCAAAGCATACTTTTCACCATCCATGCAGATAGCTCCGAAAATTATTACTCCGATGGATAAAAGCCAAAGTATAAGCGTTAAGAAGAGCACTTTCATACCGTTTTTCTTAGTGTTGATGATTTTTTCCGTCATTTCTATCACCTTTCATATTGTGCCGAACGACAATTGATTAAAGCAAAAGCTATTAGCTTAACCCTTTGTCTTGAATCAGCATTAGTAAGCGTTTCATCTGTTTGATGATATCATAATGATATCATATTAATATTCATGTGTCAAGATGTTTTTTCTCTTTACAAAAATTTTTACGCCGAGAGCTATATTCGCTTGATGATGTCGGCTTTGCAGGTATTATCGTTTAGACGCTCAAAAAATTGCTAAAAGCTATTGAAATGCAGATTTTCATATGCTATAATAAATTGGTTTTGATGAAATTCGTTGATTAAGCACTGCGCTTGTTCAGACGTCGGGATGCAATTAATATCATGCTCTTAAGCGCACGGTCTTCGAATTTTTTAGTGTTCGTTTTTAATTTTTTACATATATCTTAACCAAAGAAAGGAACTAAAAACCATGGCCAGACTTGTGGGAACAGTATCAAGAGGCATTCGCTGCCCCATCATCAGAGAGGGAGACAACCTTGCCGAAATCGTTACAGACAGTGTTTTAAAGGCTGCCGAGTCAGACGGATTTGAGATTAACGACAAAGACGTTATATCGATAACAGAATCGATAGTTGCCCGTGCTCAGGGAAATTACGCATCTGTAAACGATATCGCCAAGGACGTTAAGGCAAAGCTCGGCGGAGAGACAATAGGCGTTATATTCCCTATTCTTTCAAGAAACCGCTTCGCTATCTGTCTTAAGGGCATAGCAATGGGTGCGAAAAAGGTTGTTTTAATGCTCAGCTATCCTTCGGACGAAGTCGGAAATGAGCTTGTAAGCCTTGATAAGCTGGATGAAGCAGGAATTAATCCTTATTCAGATGTATTGTCCGAGTCGAAATACCGCGAATTGTTCGGCGAGAACAAGCATGAGTTTACAGGCGTCGATTATGTTAAGTACTACGGCGATTTAATAAGAGAGTGCGGTGCTGAGGCTGAGATCATCTTTGCAAATCAGCCCAAGGCTATTTTGAACTACGCAGACTGCGTTTTGACCTGCGATATTCACACAAGGGCAAGAACAAAGCGCATCCTTAAGGCAGCAGGCGCAAAGGTTGTTTTGGGCCTTGACGAAATACTCAACGCTCCGGTTGACGGAAGCGGCTGCAACGAGAGCTACGGTCTTTTAGGCTCAAACAAGTCAACAGAAGAAAAAATCAAGCTCTTCCCCAGAGACTGCCGTTCCTTAGTATTTGACATTCAGGAGAGAGTTTTAAAGGCTACAGGCAAGCACGTTGAGGTTATGGTGTACGGTGACGGTGCATTTAAAGACCCCAAGGGCAAGATTTGGGAGCTCGCAGACCCGGTCGTTTCCCCTGCATACACAAACGGACTTGTCGGCACACCTAACGAGCTTAAGCTCAAGTATTTGGCGGACAACGACTTCTCAGAGCTTTCGGGCGACGCGCTTAAAGACGCTATATCCGACAGCATCCGCAAGAAGGACGCTAACTTAGTAGGTCAGATGGCTTCTGAGGGAACAACTCCCCGTCAGCTCACAGACCTTATCGGTTCACTTTGCGACCTGACCTCCGGCTCAGGCGACAAGGGAACACCTGTTGTTTTGGTTCAGGGCTACTTTGATAACTATACCAACTGATTATACCCTTAGCTATTGTTATCAAATATAAGCGCAAAATAAACCCGCAAGGCGGTCTCCTGGAAGCGGGCGACTGCCTTTTAATATGCCTTGATGAGCATTATAACCCTGCTTTTTGTTTTTATAGTTATTATCAGTGTGCAAGCTTTGCAGATTTTGTTATTGAACTGGTTTTGGAAAAGCCGTATAATTTATTTAAACTTATTTTGAATTTAAGGAGAAAATTATATGGATATTTCAGCGAAAAAGCGATTTTTGCCGATCGTTTTTGCGGTTCTGACATCTATTCTGAATCTTAGTCTCGGTGTCTGTGCTCTGTTCGGAAGCATCAGTATTGAAAGCTTTGATGCAGCGGCACCCGACAATACGGATATAATAATCAGCCATGATAATATCAATAAGCTCAAGGGGGGACAATGTCATGTGTGAAACGTATATTATCGGCGATAAGTTTGCCTTCTCGGGAAGAGTCGATTTTTCAGATTCCATACACCCCACGCTTATCTGGGGAGGCAGTACGGTTTCGTTCAGATTCAAGGGCAAGTCGCTGAGTGTAAAACTTGAAAATATTCGCTACGGCTTGGGCAGGTTTTTAGGCGTTGTCGTCGACGGCGAGGAAAAGAGCATAGAGCTTGCTGACGGCGTTCAGACTGTCAGCCTGTTTTCGGAGCTTCGGAACAGGTATCACGATGTTTGCATCTATAAAAAGACGGACGGTCACTATATCAAGCTTCTAAGCCTTGTAATGCCGCAGGGCGGCAATCTTGCAGAGCCTGCGCCTGCGCCCCAAAAGCGCATTGAATTTTACGGCGACTCTGTTACGGCAGGAAGCGCCGTTGATCTGGATGATTTTGAAGGGATGCAGGATCCGCCGGAAGCGTACTCAGGGGTTTACGACAACTCGTGGCACAGCTACGCCGCAATAACCTCAAGAATGCTCCCTGCTCAGATAAATAACACATCTCAGGGCGGCATTGCCATTTTTGACGGCACGGGATATTTCGAGCTTCCGAATACTATCGGAGTTGAGTCCTGCTATGATAAGCTAAGATACTCGTCGAGCTTTGAGACCTCGAAGTGGGATTTTTCAAAGTTTGTCCCCCATGTAATAGTGTTTGCCGTCGGAAATAACGACGACCATCCGGACAGCGGATGTATAATGCGTCCGGAATACCGTGAAAAATGGATAAGCAAGTACATAGAAATAATTAACGACGTTCGTTCTCATGCTCCGAAGGCCGCTGTTGTGTTGGCACTTACGATTCTGATGCACAATCCTGCATGGGACGACGCTATGGAAGAGATTAAAAACCGTCTCGGCGGTTCAGACTCAAGGGTGTATCATTATGTATACAAGCGCTGCGGCAAAGGCACTCCGGGTCATCCGAGAAATAAAGAACAGCAGGAAATGGCAAGCGAGCTGACGGAATTTTTAAATTCCCTGCCGGAAGACGTTTGGCAGGATTGATTGTCAGCACCTGCATTGATGAAAGGAATGTATATAAGATGTTTATCTCAAACGACATAAAATACATCGGAGTAAATGACCGTAATGTCGACCTTTTTGAGGGTCAGTACGTCGTTCCGAACGGAATGGCATATAACTCATACGTTATAACAGATGAAAAGATTGCAGTTATGGACACCTGCGATCAACACTTCTGCGATGAGTGGATGAAAAATCTTGAGGACGTTTTGCAGGGAAGAACCCCTGATTACCTGATAGTATCGCATATGGAGCCTGACCACTCAGCAAATATTGCAAAGTTCATGGAAAAGTACACAAGTGCCGTTGTTGTAGCTTCAAAGATGGCATTTGCCATGATTAAGCAGTTCTTCGGCAGTGATTACGCCGACAGACGTTTAATAGTCGGCGAGGGAGACACACTTTGCCTCGGAAGCCACACGCTTACCTTTGTCACCGCTCCGATGGTTCACTGGCCCGAGGTCATTGTTACCTATGATTCAAAGGATAAGGTTCTGTTTTCGGCAGACGGCTTCGGAAAGTTCGGTGCGCTCGACTGCGATGAGGATTGGGCTTGCGAGGCGAGAAGATATTATGTCGGAATAGTCGGTAAATACGGCGTTCAGGTGCAGGCACTTCTTAAAAAGGCGGCAAAGCTTGATATAAAGACAATTTGTCCTTTGCACGGACCTGTTTTAACGGAAAATCTTGAGTACTATCTGAACCTTTACGACATATGGTCAAGCTACACTCCGGAAACAGAAGGCGTATTTATTGCATACACATCTGTTTACGGAAACACCAAGGCAGCCGCTGAAAAGCTTCGTGAAATGCTTGAAGCAAAGGGAGAAAAGGTTGTTATAACCGATCTTGCAAGATGCGATATGGCAGAAGCCGTTGAGGACGCTTTCAGATACTCAAAGCTCTGTCTTGCCACCACAACATACAATGCCGAGATTTTCCCTCATATGCGTGAGTTTATCAATCATCTGACTGAAAGAGGATATCAGAACCGAACCGTCGGAATAATCGAAAACGGCTCTTGGGCACCGCAGGCGGCAAAGACCATAAAAAATATGCTCGCAGAGCTTAAAAACATCGTTATTGTCGAGCCGACAGTAACAATAAGGTCAGCTCTGAACGACGTATCGGAAGCACAGCTTGCCGCTCTTTGCGAAAAGCTTTAATTGACAAAGGAGCAAAGCTATGAAGAAAACAGCATTTGAAAACATCAGCTGCGGAATGTTTGTGATTACTTCGAACGACGGCAGAAGGCACAACGGTATGATTTGCAATACTGTTTTTCAGGTCACCAATACCCCTAACCGAGTTGTTGTGTCGATGAATAAGCAGAGCTACTCGCACGACGTCATCAGGGAAACAGGGAAGATGAATGTCAATGTTTTAAGCGTGAAAGCGAAATTTGATGTATTTGAAAGATTCGGCTTCCAAAGCGGACGTGACATTGATAAATTCGAGAATTCAGAGCCAAGTCTTGCGCAAAACGGTCTTGCACTGCTTCCCGAGGCTTCCAACTCGTATCTTTGTCTTGAGGTAAAGGAATATATTGACCTCGGAACTCACGGTATGTTTATCTGTGACGTAACAGAGGAAAAGGTGTTGTCGGACGACGACTCCATGACATACGACTGTTATCACAAAAACGTAAAGCCCCGACCGGAGTCTGCCGGCAAAAAGGGCTGGGTATGTAAGATCTGCGGATACGTTCACGAAGGCGACCTGCCCGAGGACTTTGTATGCCCGTGGTGTCTGCACCCCGCAGAGGATTTTGAACCGCTTGAGTGATATTGATTAAATTATTAACTGCTCTTGAATGTTTTCGGGGGCAGTTTATACATGGACGGTGAAAATGAATGCTTGAAGATATGTTCCCACTACGCTTGGCACAGCTAAGAAATAAAAAAGGCGTTTCAGCCCGTGATATGAGCTTATCAATCGGGCAGAATCATGCTTATATCAATAATATTGAAAGCGGTAAAGCGCTTCCTTCAATGACGGTATTCTTTTATATTTGCGAGTACTTGAATATAACGCCTGCTGACTTTTTCGATGTTGATTCAAAAAATCCTGAAAAGATGAATAGCCTGATTGAAAATTTAAAGCGTTTGGACGATAAACAGCTCGATAGTATTTCGGAAATAGTTAAGGGCTTGGTTAAATAGTTTAAAATTTGTGCAAAAAATGCTGCTCGTGTGGGCGGCGTTTTTCGTTGACATATATGATTTGCTGTGCTATATTATTAACACTAAATGTAAAAAGAGCAATAAGCTTTTGAAAGAAAGCTATCTGCGTCAAGGGCGGATTATCCGCATTCATTCTGCCTTATAATATTTATATATCGATAAATACATTTTAAAACACTTAACAGAAGGGATAAACGCCGCAATGTCAAACATAATCTCATCTGCCGATAAGCTCATCGGCAAAACTCCTCTTTTGGAGCTTAACAGAATTGAAGAAGAACTCAGCCTTAAGTCCAAGGTTGCTGCCAAGCTTGAATATTTTAATCCGGGCGGTTCAGCTAAGGACAGAGTCGCAAGGCAAATGATAGAAGAAGCCGAGCGCTCCGGCAAGCTTACCCATGAATCGGTTATAATCGAGCCGACTTCGGGAAACACCGGTATAGGCTTGGCGGTGGTTGCGGCAGTCAAGGGATATAGACTCATTATAACCATGCCTGAAACCATGTCCGTTGAAAGACGTATGCTTATGACGGCATACGGAGCCGAGCTTGTCTTGACAGACGGCTCAAAGGGAATGAAGGGCGCAATCGAGAAAGCAGAGGAGCTGGCGGCAGAAATACCAAACAGCATTATTGCCGGTCAGTTTGTGAACCCTGCAAACCCCAAGGCGCACTACTTAACAACAGGTCCCGAGATTTTTGATGATACCGACGGCGAGGTTGATATATTTGTCGCAGGTGTGGGAACAGGCGGAACTATAACCGGAGTGGGGGAGTATTTAAAGGAAAGAAACCCCAATGTCAAGATCGTTGCAGTCGAGCCTTATTCATCTCCTGTTTTGTCAAAGGGAACGTCGGGAGCGCACGGACTACAGGGAATAGGCGCAGGCTTTGTCCCCGAGGTCTTAAACCGTGAGGTTATTGACGAGATTGTGACTGTAACCGAGGAACAGGCATACTCGGCGTCGAGAATGCTTGCGAAAAAAGAGGGAGTTTTAGTCGGAATATCATCGGGCGCGGCGGCATATGCTGCGTTTGAAATCGCAAAAAGACCGGAAAACAGCGGAAAAACGATTGTTGTCTTGCTTCCCGACACGGGAGACAGATATTTGTCCACAGAGCTGTTTTGTGAATAAAAACTGTATAAATATTCGGCAATGATACACTGCGCCGCACAGGGCTTATGAGTTTAAGTCATGTGCGGCGTTTTGGTTTTATATAATGTATTTCGGATAGGCTTTTCGTTTTAAAACGCATATATGCGGATGAGGAATAATGAGAAAACAGCGTTGCCTGCGCCTGCTTTGATTCAAGCGCAGACTAAAATCTCATGCGAGCTATAGTCTGATTTGTTCAGTCGGACAGCAAGTGCGTCTTGTTGATGTGAATTGAAATCATATGTTAAAGTTGCACAAAAGCAAGCTCACGATTTATTATAAAACGTATAAAACAACGTTTTTGATTTTATGTGAATAAAAATGCAAAAATCGCTTGACTTTTCGGCACCATGATTGTATAATCGGTGCATAAACTAAATCAATTATTCATTTTGAACGATTGAACCGCTGAGAATGCGGAACATCGGTGTGAATCATCGGTGCAATGAAAGGAACGGTTAAATATGAAAAAGATTATAGCAGTTATTTTGGCAGCTCTCATGCTGACAACAGTTTTAGTCGGCTGCGGAGCAAGCGGCAAAACATTAGACGACATCAAGAGCGCAGGAAAGCTTGTTGTTGCAACCAGCCCTGACTTCCCTCCGTTTGAAGGACTTACAGACGGCGGCGAGGTAGAAGGAATCGAAATCGACGTTTTAAAGGTTGTTTGCGAAAAGCTCGGTGTTGAGCTTGACATCCAGACCATGGATTTTGACAGCGTTTTGCTCGGTATCGGTGCAGGCAAATATGACTTAGGCGCTTCCGGTATTTCCGTTACCCCCAGCCGTGAAAAGAACGTACTCTTTACAGACCCTTACTGCCTCGCAGCTCAGGCAATTGTAGTCGCTGAAGGCTCTCCGATAGCTTCAAAGGCGGACCTTACCGGAAAGACAGTATCTGTTCAGACCGGCACAACAGCTGAGGAATACTGCATGGGCGAGGGATACACTGTTTCTGCGTTCGCAGCAAACAACGACGCTCAGATGGCTATGGTTCAGGGCAAGGTAGACGCTTGGGTTATCGACGATTTGACAGCTGCAGCAATGGTTGAGGCTTACAATGCAAGCCACGACGATAAGCTCGTTATCCTCTCTGAGGCAATGACAACAGAGCCGTACGCATTTGCTTTCAGCAAGGGCTCGGAGGAGTTAGTTGCAGAGGTAAATAAGATAATAAACGAAATGATTGACGACGGAACAATAGAGTCAATATTCGTCAAGTTCAACGCTCCGTATACATCAGCAAAGTAAATCCGGGATCTTTAGTATAAGCTTACTTAATACTTTTCGGACGCCTTAGTGTTCGGCGTAGTTTGAAGATTAAGGCGTTTTGGATTAGCGCATGGGCTAAAGGCACATAAAAGATTATAAAACGCAAGCGCAGTGCAAATAAAGGCTCTGCGCTTGCGGCTTAATAGGAACGGCAAATTGTACAATTGTGCAGAATTTACATTCAAAGGAGTGTTTTAATGCAGACAATCAATATTGTAATGGCAAACTTTTTAACAACATGGTTCGATAAGCTCAAAGAGACATTTTTGACCGACGATAACTATAAGCTTTTGCTGACAGGCTTGAAGAATACACTTATTATAACTATCGGTGCGCTTGCTATAGGAGTTGTAATCGGAACGCTTGTAGCCGTTTTAAAGTACTTTTCCGACGGCGTGCCCTCTCTTTCACCTGTTTCATTTATTTGCGACGTTTATACTACCGTAATCAGGGGAATACCGGTTGTTGTTTTGCTTCTTATTTTCTTCTTCGGCATTCTCAGCTCCATGAACGGAATAGCCGTTGCCATTATAACGTTCGGCATAAACTCCGGCGCTTATATGGCTGAGATCATAAGGGGTGGCATTAACGCAGTCGATAAGGGTCAGATGGAAGCAGGAAGAAGCCTCGGAATGTCAAAGCTTCAGGCAATGAGGAAAATTGTTTTTCCGCAGGCGCTCAGATATATCCTCCCTGCAATCGGCAATGAGTTTATAGCACTTTTAAAGGAGACGTCCGTTGCCGGATATGTCGCTATTATTGACCTCACAAGAGGCGGAAACCTCATAAGAAACAACACATTCGACCAATATAATCCGTTAGCGGCAGTAGCAATTGCATACTTAGTCATGGTTATAGGCTTAACTCAGATTTTTAAGCTGATAGAGAGGAGGCTGTCCAAGAGTGAAAAGCGCTGATAATAACGTTCTGATAAGCGTCAGAGATTTAAAAAAGAATTTTGATGAACACATTCACGTTCTGAACGGTGTAAACGTTGATATCAACAAGGGAGACGTTATATGCGTCATAGGTCCTTCCGGCTCGGGTAAGTCGACCTTCTTAAGGTGCTTGAACCTTCTTGAAAAGCCGACAAGCGGACAGATTTTCTTTGAGGGCGACGAGCTTACCGGCAAAAAGACCGATTTGAATTTGCATCGCCAAAAGATGGGCATGGTGTTCCAGCAGTTTAATCTTTTCCCGCATATGACCGTTATGGACAACCTCACCTGCGCTCCCTGTATGCTCAGAAAAATCCCCAAGGAGCAAGCAGAGGCTAAAGCCTTGGAGCTGTTGTCAAGAGTAGGTCTTGCAGACCGTGCAGGCGCATACCCGAATCAGCTTTCGGGCGGTCAGAAGCAGCGTGTTGCGATAGTCAGAGCATTGTGCATGGAGCCTGACGTCATGCTGTTTGACGAGCCGACAAGTGCTTTGGACCCCGAAATGGTCGGCGAGGTTTTAGATGTTATGAAAAAGCTTGCCGAGGACGGTATGACAATGGTAGTCGTCACCCATGAAATGGGCTTTGCCAGGGAAGTTTCAAACAGAGTTCTGTTTTTGGACGGCGGAGTTATCGCCGAGGAGGGTACTCCTGCCGAGGTCTTCGGCAACCCGAAATGCGAAAGGCTTAAAACCTTTTTGGCTAAGGTTTTGTGACAAGAACAGCATTGCTGAAAAAGTGCCGATTCATATCGAACAATCATATAAAAAACACACTGCGAGTCTAAAGGCTTGCAGTGTGTTTTATGTTATACAGATTAAATTAAGCTGTAGGCTTTTACATAGCGACGATTATTTCGCCGTGTGCTTCGGGGTCGTCCATAATAATCTCATCAACCTTCGGAAGAACAATTCTGCCGGACTTCGGATTCTTTACGCTTATAACAGGAGTTGTTATAACGGCATCGACCTCGGACTTTTCAAAGCTTAGGTCGCAGTCAATCATTTCGCAGTTAATAAGCTTTAGGTTTTTACAGTAGCACAGAGGCTGTGTGCCGATAATTTTGCAGTTTTCAAAGGTGACGTTTTCGCAGTACCAAGCCAAGTATTCGCCCTTGATAACGCTGTTCTTAATGGTGACGTTTTTAGCGTGCCAAAAAGCGTCCTTAGTGTAAAAATTGCAGTTGTCAAAGGTTGAATCCTCAATATACTGGAAGGAATACTTTCCGTGAAGCTCGACGTTGTAAAAATCAAGCTCGCTTGAGCGCATCATGAAATACTCGCTTTGAACTTTAGTGCTGCGCATGGCGATTTTATTTACAGACCATCCGAACTCGGGCGAAACTATGTCACAATCATCAATTAAAACGTCAGAGCATTCCCTCAGGGCCTTGATACCGTGAAGCTTTGAACTGAGTATTTTGATATCGGACGAGTACCAAAGCGCCGCACGGCAAAGCTCGGTCAGCTCAGTATTTGATATTTTAAGATTTGTATCATGCCAAAAGGGGTAGCGAAGATTCCAATAACATCCCTCGACCTCAACATTTCGGCTCTCCTTAAGAGCGCTTTCGCCGTCTGCCTCGCCTTCGAATCTGCAGTTGATGACTTTAACACCATCGCTGCCGTATAACGCACGCTCCTGATCAAAAGACTGATTTTGTATGATATCCATAGCTGTGATTATCCTTCCTGATAAGTTAGATGAAATTTTAGTCTGTTAAATGGTCAAGCAATATAAACAGATAAATTGAGCTACAATAGCCGTTCACAACTATTATAGCTCACTTTTTTTAAATGTAAATAGCTAAAAGATTATATTTGCAGGCACAAAACAGCCCCGACGGCATATATATGTAATTCTACGGGCGGCTGTCACCTGTGGTACAGGTTCTTAGTCTGATACTTAGCCTCGCAGGTTACGTTTATTCCGAGCTTTTTAAATGTCTTCATGTCAACAGATGAAAGAATAACCGTTGAGTGAACCTCAGATCCTCTCAGCCTTTTCAGCTGGTCTAAGGCGAGCTTCGCCGTCGGATTAGTTGCGGCGCATATGCTCAGTGCCAAAAGCACCTCATCGGTATGCAGTCTCGGGTTTTCGTTGCCCAAATGCTCAACCTTAAGCTTTTGTATCGGCTCTATGACTACAGGCGAAATGAGCAATATATCGTCGTGTATTCCTGCAAGCTCCTTTAATGAATTGAGTAAAAGAGCGGCTGATGCTCCTAAAAGCGCAGATGTCTTGCCGGTTAATATCTTGCCGTTCGGAAGCTCGATTGCGGCGGCAGGAGAGCCTGTTTTCTCTGCCTTTTCAAGAGCCGGTGCAACAACCCTGCGGTCCGTAACCGTCAGTCCGAGCTTTTTCATTAAAAGCTCGATCTTGAGCACCTCTTCCTCGCTCGACTCGCCCCTTTTGTGGCTGCAAAGAGTTGAATAATACCTTCTTATAATCTCCTGCTCGGATGCCCGTCTGCAGGCGTCGTCGTTCATTATGCAAAAGCCTGCCATATTTACGCCCATGTCTGTCGGGGATTTATAAGGTGATTCGCCCAAAATCATATTGAACATGGCGTTTAAAACAGGGAATACCTCAATATCTCTGTTGTAGTTGACGGCGGCGGAATTGTACGCCTCTAAATGATAGGGGTCTATCATGTTGACGTCGTTTAAATCAGCAGTGGCGGCTTCATATGCAGCGTTTACGGGATGGTTGAGCGGAATGTTCCATATCGGAAACGTTTCAAATTTGGCGTATCCTGCTTTGACTCCGCACTTGTGGTCATGATAAAGCTGTGAAAGACAGGTCGCCATTTTTCCGCTTCCCGGACCGGGAGCTGTTATGACAATAAGCTCACGGGAGGTCTCTATGTAATCGTTCTTGCCGTAGCCCTCGTCGCTTATGACATGGCCTAAATTGCTCGGATAGCCCTCTATAGCATAGTGGCGGTAAACAGTTATTCCCAATGCCTCGAGCTTTCTTTCAAAGCTCTGAGCGGCAGGCTGCGAGTTATACATCGATAAAACAACGCTTCCTACATATAGTCCGTAGTTTCTAAAAGCGTCTATAAGCCTTAAAACGTCCATGTCGTAGGTTATACCTATATCGCCCCTGACCTTATTCTGCTCGATGTCCTCCGAGTTGATAACAATAACTATTTCTGCCTTGTCCTTTATTTGAAGCAGCATTTTCAGCTTTGAATCCGGCTGAAAACCGGGGAGAACCCTTGAGGCATGGTAGTCATCAAAAAGCTTTCCTCCGAATTCAAGGTATAGCTTTCCGCCGAATTGAGATATTCTTTCCTTTATCTTTTCAGACTGCATTGAAAGATACTTATCGTTGTCAAAACCTATTTCAACCAAAGTCAATTCCTCCAGAACAAAAAATAAAGCGGCATTGCCGCACAAACAACAAATAAAACTTAATAAAGTATAGCATTTTTAACGGCTTGTTTCAAGACATAAGCGGTTAAAAACTATCACTAAAATTTGCTTTGCGTTTTAGTTGTTTTGTACTAAACATCACCTTGCGGCGGCGGTGTGCATATTATGCTGTATGAGGTTAAGTCTTTAGGACGTGACAGGCTGTTGAAGCAAAGAAAACATATTTTGGTATACAGGCGCCGAAGGACGGCTTGTCTTAGTTTTTTACGACGCCGCCAAATCGCAATAATACTGTTTTCAAATCTATTAGCAGACGGAAAAACAGTATAAAATCAGAAGAAGGCATGGTTATTATTTATGAAAGTACTTGTTTTGGGCGGGGATACCCGCCAGATATACTGTGCAGGAAGGCTTTCATTGGAGCCGAATATGATTGTTCATTCCTGCGGACTCGGATGTGACGAGGCACCGCATTGTTCGGCTGATGTTTTAGTGCTGCCATATGTAACCGGAAGCGGCGGCTTGATAAACGCTCCGCTGAGTCAAAGAATTATCACTGTTGATGAAGCGGTTGAATCGGTTAAAGTGGGCGGAACGGTGTTTTTGGGAATGCTTGACAAGGAACAGGTTAAAAGATTTGAAGATAAAAACGTCAAGGTATACGATTGGTTTTCCGATGAGGAGCTGACGCTCGCAAACGCCGGTCTTACCGCCGAGGGCGCAGCGCAGATAATCGTCAAAAGCTCTGAATACGGCTTGGGCGGATCGAGGATTTTGATTTTGGGATGGGGAAGAGTGGCTCGTGAATGTGCAAAGCTGTTCGGAGCAATGGGTGCTGACGTTACAGTGAGCGCAAGGAAAAGTCAGGCCTTGGACGACGCCGCAGACCGTGGCTTTAAAACGGCTGAGTTTATCGATAAATCATCTGTTGCCGCCGCTGATATCATTGTGAACACAGTGCCGCAAAACGTCCTGTTTGAGGATACGCTTAGATGCGTTAAGAAAGGCGGATGGATATTGGAGCTTGCCTCGAAGCCATACGGGGTGGATATGAACGCCGCTTCACGCTTAGGAGTTAAGGTGAACATAGCCTCGGGAATCCCCGGAAGGTATACACCGGAATCAGCAGGCAGACAGATGGCGCAGTCGGTTATAAGAAGATTGAAGGGAGACGGCGAAGCCTATGGATAAACCGAGAATAGGAATGGCGCTGACCGGGTCATTCTGCACGTTTAAATCAGCCTTTGAAGCAGCTGCAAGGCTTGTTGAAGCAGGGTATAAGGTTACGCCTGTGATGTCCTTTAACGCTTATAATATCTCGACAAGGTTCGGCAGTGCCGAGGAAAACCGAAAAAGGCTTGAGGATATCACCGGAAACAAAATCATACACACAATCGAAGAAGCAGAGCCTATCGGTCCGAAGAGGATGTTTGATCTGATGCTGGTTGCTCCGTGCACATCAAACACCCTTGCCAAGCTTGCAACAGGCGTCAACGACACACCGGTGACGATGGCGGTAAAAAGCCATATCAGAAATCAGCGCCCTGTTGTAATAGCAGTTTCAACCAACGACGCTTTGGCTGCGGCAGCTAAAAATATAGGCGCGCTTGAATCGGCAAAGAACTATTACTTTGTTCCGTATTTACAGGATGACTACATTTTAAAGCCGTTTTCAATGGTGGCTGAGTTTAAGCTTATAGAGAGGACCATTGAGCTTGCGCTTTCTGACATCCAGCTCCAGCCGATGGTGCTTGGGGCAAAGGATGTATGAGGACGGAGCAGGTCAGATACATTTTGATAAATGTTTCAAATTGAAACATCCGTTAGAATGAAGCTATGTTATAATAGCAGTAAAGGACTGTTATAGTGCTTTAAGTTTGCCGCCTTAGACGGTAAACCGATAATCGGCTCGTTGCTGCCACGCAAAAAGAGCGGATTTTCCCACAATCAGGGAAAATCCGCTCTTTTGTATGGAAAATGATTGGTATGTCAGAGTAATATACAGTACACTGAAAAATCATCCGTCCTCCTCAAACAAATACCTATACATCCTCTCCGGTGCTTCTAAAAACCGCTTTGTAAGAACATAATGCTCAGTTTCGCTGTAGTCAACGCTTTTAATTCCGCTTTGCGAAAGCTCTAAGATCTCAGCACTCGGATAGGTCATGAGTATCGGGGAGTGAGTTGCTATTATAAACTGCGAGCCTTTTTGTTCAAGCTCATGAATCCTGACCAAAAGCCGCATGAGCTTCATCGGCGAAAGTGCCGCCTCCGGCTCGTCTAAAATATATAACCCGTCCGAGCCGAAGCGTGTTTCCGTCAGGGTCATGAAGCTTTCGCCGTGCGAACGGCAGTGAAGCGACTTGCCGCCGTATGAGTTCAAAACAGGCGGTGCGGCGCACTCTATTTTATCCAGATCCTCTAAGTAGGTTGCGGCGTTGTAAAAGCTTTCGGCTCTCAGAAAATATCCGTCACGCTCACGCTTTTTTCTGGAAACGGTGATACGCTCCCACAGTCCCGAATGCGTTGAATTGGTTGAAAAGCTGTAGTTTTTTGTGCCGCCCTCGGGATTGAAGCCGCAGGCTACTGCAATAGCTTCTATAAGCGTCGACTTTCCCGAGCCGTTTTCACCTGTAAAAATGGTGACGTTTGAGTTAAAAACAAGCTCTTTAGCTTTCTCAAGATATTTAACAGCAGGGATGCTCTTTAAATACGAATCATCGGGAACTGAGCTTTTAAGCTTGATTCTGTCGATAAAATAAGGCTCACTCATCTAAAAAGTCCTCCAGACCCAAAAGCTTGGCAGAATCTGAATTATCAAGCTCGTCTATTGTGCTCATCTTTCTTTGGATTATGTCCGAGCGGTGCTTAAGCTCGTCCGCACTCTTAAGCGCAGAATTAAGCCTTGTGCGGACGTTTTCAATCTGTTCGCCGAATTTTAAATACTGAGTCTTAACTGCCATGAGAAGCCTCATCACTTCAAGGCTCTTTTCATTGAGTGCAACGTTTCTGAAGCCGACTCTTAAGCTGTTCAAAAGAGCGGTTACGGTTGTAGGACCTGCTATCATGATTTTTTCGTTTGTCTGACACCACTCGCTTAAGCCGTCTATTCTTAAAACCTCGGCGTATAGTCCCTCTGTGGGCAAAAACATTATTGCAAAATCGGTTGTGTTGGGAGGGTCTATGTATTTTGCGCTTATGGTTTTAGCTTCTGATTTAATTCTAAGCTCTAATTCCTTTGATGCCGCCGCAACGGCTTCCGGGTCGCAGGTACGGGAAGCGTCGTAGATTCTTTTGTAAATGTCCGAAGGCATTTTTGAATCTATGGGAAGATAGGTGAATTTATCAGAGCTTGTCCCTGACGGCAGCTTTACGGCAAACTCAACCCTATCCTGCGAGCCTCGCTTGGTTATAACGTTTCGGTCGTACTGCGAGTGAGTCATGGTGTCCTCTAAAATGGCTGCAAGCTGCTGTTCTCCCCATATGCCCCTTGCTTTGACGTTTGACAAGGTTCTGTTTAAGTCCATAACGCCGCCGGAAAGGCTGTTCAGCTCGCCGAGGGACTTATAAAGCTCTGCAAGCTGTTCTCCTATCTGCTTGAAGTTTGAATCCAATCGCTCGTTGAGCGTTTTTGTCATTTTTTCATCAACGGTGCTGCGAATAGTGTCGAGCTTGTCATTTAGGGTGCTTTGTATTCCGTAAAATCCTGATTCCATAGATTGAGCCGACGAGCGCCTGCTTGCATCTAAGGCGTTTGAAAGCTCTTCACGCAAAAGCTTGTCCGAAACAGCCATAGAACGCTCAATGCCGTCAAGCTGAGCTTCGATAGACAGCAATTTGCGAGTGTTAGGCTCTTTTTTTATTGATATAAGCACTGCCGCCACAAGAATTATCAAAAGAATAAGCAGTGCCGCAATTATGTATTCTAATATTTTTAACACATCCTTTCATGCAAATGTCACGGGACAAAAGCGGTGGGGCTTTTTGTACACTTAAAAAGTATATCATACTTTTTAAAAAACGTCTACGTCAACGTAAGCCCTTGCTCTGCAAAAGGCGTCCGGTATTCAAGAAAACGCCGCCGTAAGGCATTTGACAAATAAATTATCCGGCTTGCTTAAATGGCTTGCATTGCGGTGAATTATTTGATATAATGTTAACTGAGATATTTTCCATGGCGTCACGTCTGTTTTGAATAATCAAAAGACCGTCTCTGAGCTTGTAAATTCCTATGAGTCCGAGTATTAAAATTAATATGTAAGTCATTTTTTAAGTTCCTTTCTCTTTTTAATTTTCTTTTGTTGTTCTGACTTAATTATATGGCATGATATGTACAAATATTCGGACTAATGTGTCTGAATAGTGAATTTTCAGTCCAAAAAATCGGACTTCAAGCCGACAAAAGAATTCTTCGGGAGGTAATTACAGTCAATGTCAGAAAAATCGATAAAGCTTATCCCGGGAGTGTCCGTTCTTGATACAAGCGGCGTCGGGCGTGAATATAAAAAGCAGGATGACAGCCTTGAGCTGACCCTTTCTCAGGAGGACTACAAGCCGTTCTTTAAAAAAGCGGTGGCAAGTCTGAAAGAGCCGGTATTTTTCTTTATTGAGACCCCGGAGGGCGACAACGACGAGATGAACACATATTATCTCGACAATTGCACCGTTCCGGTTGCACAGGCGATTTTAAAGAGGTATTCCGGAATTTTATATTCGGACGGAATAATCCGATTTGGCTTCGGCTCTCATACTGATGACGATGAAATTTTTATGCAGGAATTTCAGCTTTTGAGCATATACTCAAAACAAATAGGCAAATATGAGCAGATACTAAAAGAGCTTAACTACAAAGAAAACAGTAGAGCCAAAAGCATTTGGGATATTTTAAGCGATGAAAATGTGGGCGCAAGAGAGTCCGTCGAGTGCGACGACGAGTGCTTTGAAGACATCATTGCAAACCTTTCGGAGCTTGGCTTATACAAGCAGGAGTAATCAGCCGGAATTACCGGTTAAGATATAAAAAATCAGGAGGAATTATTATCATGGCTTATATTATAGGCGTAGACATCGGCACAAGCGGTACAAAAACAGTTTTGTTTGACGAGGCAGGTTCTGTTGTTGCCTCAAAAACTATCGAATACCCAATGTATCAGCCTCAAAACGGATATGCGGAGCAGGACCCTGCTGACTGGGCAAACGCCGCTATCAACACAATTAAGGCTGTTATGGTTCAGAGCGGAGTTGACAAGCACGACGTCAAGGGCATAGGTCTTTCGGGACAGATGCACGGACTTGTTATGCTCGATAAGGACAACGAGGTCATCCGCCGCTCAATCATCTGGTGCGACCAGAGAACCGCAAATGAGGTCGACGAGATGAACCGTGTTCTCGGCAGAGAAAAGCTGATTGAAATAACAGCAAACCCCGCCCTTACCGGCTGGACAGCTGCAAAGATTCTTTGGGTTAAGAACAATGAGCCTGAAAACTATGCAAGATGCCGTCATATCCTTTTGCCGAAGGACTACATAAGATTCGTTTTGACACATGAATATGCAACCGAGGTTTCAGACGCTTCGGGTATGCAGCTTTTGAACGTTGCCGAAAGAGACTGGTCCGACGAGGTTATTGAAACCTTGGGACTTGACAAGTCGATGCTCGGCAAGGTTTATGAATCCTGCGAGGTAACAGGCGGACTGACTAAGGAAGTCGCTGAAATGACAGGTCTTTGTGAGGGAACAATAGTTGTCGGCGGCGCAGGCGACAATGCCGCTGCGGCTGTCGGAACAGGCGTTGTTGAGGACGGAAGAGCATTTACCACTATCGGCACATCGGGCGTTGTATTTGCGCATACATCAAAGATTTCTATAGACAAGCTTGGAAGAGTTCACACCTGCTGCGCAGCAGTTCCGAACAGCTGGCACGTTATGGGCGTTACTCAGGGCGCAGGACTTTCACTTAAGTGGTTCAGAGATAACTTCTGCGACGCTGAAAAGGAAACCGCAAGAATGATGGGCGTTGACACCTATTACCTCATGGACAAGGAAGCAGACACCGTTCCGATAGGCGCAAACAGGCTTTTGTATCTTCCTTATCTCATGGGCGAGAGAACACCTCACCTCGACCCGGATGCAAGAGGCGTATTCTTCGGTCTTTCCGCTATGCACACCAAGAAGGATCTTTTAAGAGCGGTTATGGAGGGCGTTTCCTATTCGCTTCGTGACTGCGTTGAGGTATTCAAGCAGATGGATATTTCCGTTTCCGACATGATGGCTTGCGGCGGCGGAGGCACCAGCCCCCTGTGGAGACAGATGCTCGCTGATTTGTACGCCTGCCCCGTTAAGACTGCTTCTTCTAAGGAAGGACCGGCTTTGGGCGTTGCACTTTTGGCAGCAGTCGGAGCAGGAATCTATTCAAGCGTTCCAGAGGCTTGCCGTGCGGTTGTTAAGACAGATAAGGTTCAGCAGCCGATTGCAGAGAATGTTCCTAAGTATGAGGACTGCTATAAGCTTTACACCGAGATTTATCCTGCTTTGAAGGATGCTTATAAGAAGCTGGCTACTATCTAAGAAAGCCCTGATTGAAAAGATGATTTGAATTTTTCCCTTGCAGATGTTGTGGTTAATGTCTGCAGGGGATTTTTTTCACACGGTCTGCATTACACCTTTTGCAGCCTTGCAAATTGTATTGACAACTATTTGATACTACTATATAATAATTTGTATAAATATATACATTTGTTAAAGATAGGTGCTTATCATGAAGAGAAAATTCATAAAACTCATTTTTACAGCAGTGTCGGCAATACTGCTCACCGTAACAGTCTGCGCCGAGGACATTATACACGAAGGCACAAGGCTTGAAAGAGTCGGCAAGGAGTATGCTGCAATAGAGCTTGTAACAAGGTCGCCGGTTTCACCGTCAATCAGCCATATCGAGCTTGATGTGACAGGTATACCTAAGGATGAAGATGATTATATATCGCTTAGCGACAGCTTTTACCTTCAGAGGTCGGAAAACGGCGAGTGGAAAAATATTAAAATGCTCTTTGTTTATGAGCCGAGAGAGTCATCTGTATACTTTGGCGGCGGTCACATCGAGCGAATTAGAATTCCGATAAAATCGGCATACGGCGAGCTTGCCGAAGGAAGATACCGGGTTATTATCCCGATGAGGCGCCCACGGGGAAGCTATATCGACTGCGAGTTTGATGTTTCAAATAACGGCTTTAAGTATGCAAAAGAGGATGAGTATAGCATCAAAGCTCCGAATGAGCCATCCGACTATGAGGATATTGTGGATGTAGAATTTGTCGGCATAGAAATTGATTATCCGATGGAATCAGCAGACATTGAATGCGAGATGTGATCTTTTATTTATCAGAAAAGCTATCTTTATACCGATATCAAACCGCACGGACGCCATAGCTTGACGTCCGTGCGGTTTTGTGTGGCAGCAGTCCGAAGCAAAAAAGTTTTGCTTTTGCACTTATATAGGTGCAAAAATAGTATGTCATTCATGTATGATGTTGTCAAGTGCTTTGC
This sequence comes from Ruminococcus sp. UBA7158, assembly GCA_002491605.1. Lineage (GTDB taxonomy): Bacteria > Bacillota > Clostridia > Oscillospirales > Ruminococcaceae > Faeciplasma. Next base: position 60,056 of record DKWG01000052.1, on the reverse strand, counting down.
ACTCATTTAAGAACGAAATGAGGCGGTATTATGAACAACGATTATGAAAAGCAGATAGGCTTAAGAATCCGCAGCCTGAGAATTGTAAAGGGCTATACGCAGGAAACCCTTTCGGCAAAGCTTCAGCTTTCCGGCTGTGATATAACAAGAAGTGCCCTTGCAAAAATAGAAGCAGGTCAGCGGCATATATATCCTGACGAACTTAAAGCGATTAAGGAAGCCTTAGATATTTGCTTTGATGAGATTTTCTATCCTGATAATTATCGCTGTTAATAAGCCTTGCGGAATCAAAGCCTGCAAAATCTTGAACAGCGAAACTGAATTTTAATTTGAATCATAAATATGAGTATTAGTAAAGATATTTATCTTTTCATGAGTCATAAACAAATCGTTTTTAATTCTTGCAGGGAATATTATATCCTTGCCGAACCGCAGGCGAAGGGAGTCCGAGACATCTGCAAGCGCTTCCAAACGGTCGGTTTTGGTGCAGTCGGCAAACATTGAATACTGCTTTTCAACACCCTCCGGAATGAGATTTATTCCTCTGATCCCGACTGCCCTTATCGGCAGGTGCCAGTCAAAGCGCTCTTGAAACAGCTTAAAGCCTGCCTTGGCTAAAGGAAGGGACGCCCTTGTCGGGTACTCAAGAGGGGCTTGGTATTCTTTATAGCCTAAGTCGTTTGTTTTAACGGAAATAGTAACTCCCTTTGCGCAAAGGCTGTCTCTGCGCATTCTTCGGCAGACCTCCTCTGAAAGCGACAGCAGCACCTGCCACACCTGTTCTTCTGAGTAGAGGTCTTTTTTAAGTGTGGTTGAATTTCCGACCGATTTTATCTCACGGTGATATGAGGCTTCATGCACGGATGCGTCGTCAAAGCCGTTGGCGGCTCGCCACAGCACAATTCCTGCTTTTCCGATGTGCCGCTTGAGCATTTCGGGGTCTGAGCTTGCCAAGTCGCCCAATGTGTGTATTCTGAGCTTTTCAAGCGAACGCATGGTTGAAGGTCCTATGCCTATCATCTCGTTGGCGGCAAGGGGAAATATCTTTTCCTTGAAATTTTCTTTTGATAAAACGGTTACGGCGTCCGGCTTTTTCATATCCGATCCGAGCTTTGCCAAAACCTTTGTAAAGCTCACGCCTACAGATATCGTAAGCCCTGTTTCACGCTTTACCGTTTCCTTAATGTCGTAGGCTATTTTTTCGTTTGACCCGAATAAGTAGTGCGAGCCGGTTATATCCAGCCAGCATTCGTCCATGCCGAACGGCTCGACAAGGTCTGTCCACCTTGAATAAATCTCTCTGACCTGCTTTGAAACGGCTGCGTATTTTCCTATGCTCGGGCTTACTATAACCAAGTCATGACATTTTTTCTTTGCTTCGTGTATAGGCTCGGCGGTTTTTACCCCAAACTTTTTTGCAAGGTCGTTTTTAGCAAGGACTATTCCGGCTCTGTCCTCAATGCTGCCGCAAACGGCTATAGGATGTCCGGCAAGCGACGGATTGTCTCTGATTTCAACCGAGGCATAAAAGTTGTTTAAATCACAGTGCAATATATCTTTCATAGAACACCTCACGGCACATGGAACTAATGTTCCGAACGTTTGTTTTAGTATAGCACATATGTTTCTGCTTGTAAAGAGGAAATTTTGCGGTTCGAATAATTTTTTTAAGAGTACAGATTAAGTAAAACGTGTCGGATGATAGCCTTTAATAATTTGATTGTGCCAAAGCATATGCACAGAAAAATATACTGCTTAATAAATCACAGGGCGTATGTTGTAAAAACTAAACGACATACGCCCTTAGTTATTTTTTATGTCTTGTTAAAACTGTCTATTGATTTTGCATGAGAATAAGCATATAATATAATTTTGGAATAGAATATGAAGTTTTAAGTCTATAGTTTTAAGAAAAGAGGAAGTAATTTGGTTAGAAACGATTTAAGAAACGTTGCAATAATTGCCCACGTTGACCACGGTAAGACTACGCTTGTCGACGGTATGCTCCGTCAGAGCGGAACATTCAGAGAAAATCAGGTTGTAAACGAAAGAGTTATGGACTCAAACGATATTGAGCGTGAAAGAGGCATAACCATTCTTGCCAAGAACACCTCAATAATGTATAAGGATATAAAGGTAAATATTATCGACACCCCCGGTCACGCTGACTTCGGCGGAGAGGTTGAAAGAATCTTAAAGATGGTCGACGGCGTTATTCTGCTCGTTGACGCGGCAGAGGGACCGATGCCGCAGACAAGATTTGTTTTGCAGCACGCTTTGGAGCTCGGTCACCGTGTTATAATCGTAATCAATAAAATCGACCGTCCGGACGCAAGAATCAACGAGGTCATAGACGAATGCTATGAGCTTTTGATGGATTTAAACGCATCGGACGAGCAGCTCGATTCTCCGATTCTTTTCTGCTCAGGCAGAGACGGAACTGCATCCTTAGATGAAAACACTCCCGGCGTCGACTTGACTCCACTCTTCGACAAGATAATTGAATACATCCCTGCACCCGAGGGCGAGCCGGAAGAGCCTTTGCAGATGCTCGTTTCGTCGATTGACTACAATGAATACGTCGGACGTATTGCAATAGGAAAGATAGAGCGCGGCTCAATAAAGGTAAATCAGGAGGTCATGATAGGCGACTATCACGGCACCAAGAAGGAATACAGGGGCAAGATAGTCACACTTTATCAGATAGCCGGACTTGAAAGAGTACCTGCTCAAAGCGCACAGGTCGGAGATATTGTTTGCATAAGCGGTATTGAAAATATAACGATAGGCGATACAATCTGCGACTATCAGCACTATGAACCGCTTCCGTTCGTTAAAATAAGCGAGCCGACGGTTGAGATGACCTTCTCGGTAAACGATTCGCCGTTTGCAGGCCGTGAGGGCAAATATGTAACCTCACGTCATATAAGAGAAAGACTTTTCAAGGAGCTTTTAAAGGACGTTTCCTTAAGAGTAACCGAGACGGATTCAACAGATTCCTTCAAGGTTGCAGGCAGGGGAGAGATGCACCTGTCTATTCTTATAGAGAATATGCGCCGTGAGGGCTATGAGCTGGGCGTTTCAACTCCGAGAGTTTTGTATAAGGAGATAGACGGCAAGCTCTGCGAGCCTATTGAGGAGCTTGTTGTTGACGTTCCTGAGACGTCGGTTGGCTCGGTTATTGAGAAGATGGGAAGCCGCAAGGCAGAAATGGTATCCATGACACCTGTCGGCTCAAGAATGAGAGTTGTTTTCTTAGTTCCCGCAAGAGGACTTTTCGGCTACAGAAACGAATTCCTGACCGACACCAAGGGCGAGGGAATAATGAGCTCTGTCTTCCATGGATATGAGCAGTATAAGGGCGACATTCCGAGACGTTCCCAAGGTTCGCTCGTTGCATTTGAATCAGGAGAAGCCGTTACATACGGACTTTACAACGCTCAGGAAAGAGGCTCGCTGTTCATAGGCGCAGGCGTGCCTGTTTATGAAGGCATGATAGTAGGCGTTTCGCCGAAGCCGGACGACTTAGTTGTAAACGTCTGCAAGCGCAAGCATTTAACCAACACCAGAGCAAGCGGAAGCGATGATGCTTTAAGACTTATTCCTCCGAGAGTTTTAAGCCTTGAAGACAGCCTTGAGTTTATCGGCGACGATGAGCTGGTTGAAGTTACACCGAAGAATATAAGACTCAGAAAGAAAACACTTTCTAATGTTCAAAGAGCTAAGGATAGGTCGAAGATGTAATTACGCTATAAACACTCCTTTTGATAAGAACTGCTCCCCGAGATGTACTGTTAAGCATCTCAGGGAGCAGTTCATTTATTATTTAATAATTGTCGTTAAGCTCATGAATCAGTTGCTGAAGCGGTTCGGCGGCGAATTAATGTGAACTGATGCGGCAGTGCCTGCGTTCACTTCAAGAAAGAATCAGTATGATAAAAAAACAACCGACCGCCTTTAAAGCGATCGGTTTGTTTTTGTTTTCATTTCATTTTGAAATTACTCAGCAGCAGGCTCTCCGGCCTCAACGTAGTTAGGACCATAGTAAGCGATACAGGAATTGATATCCTGCATAACATCCAAGGTGATGTCATAAACGAATGACATTTCCTCACCGGCTGTGGTGGTCAAGGTAAGAATGCTGGAAACCTTAGGCTCGTTTTCTGAAATGGTGTAGGTGCCTTCGTAAACTAAGTCAGAAAGGGTGTTGGAAATCTTCATTGTGCCGGATTCAGCCTTTTCATCATAAGCGCCGACTTCAATGATAGAGGTTCCTGTTCCGTCTGCATAAGTGCCGACAGCTGGCTTGATAACTTCGCCGCAAGCGGTGAAAGCAACGAGAACCATAACCAATGCGAGTGCTACAGAAATTAATCTTTTCATCGTAAATTAATCCCCCGATAAATTTAGTTTAGTCGATTTTTATAATCGCAACTTCATTATAAACCTAAAAACTCATATTGTCAATAAATTATCGTATCTTTATTTTTAACATTGTCATAAGTGTACATTTTTTTGAAATAAATTTGGTGATTTTTCAGTAAGCCATTCACAATTTGCAGTTGTTCTCCGAAACACTGCAATATTTTAACATTCACAAAACGATATTGTGACAGTTATTGCAATTAAGCACTGCTATAATTTTTTAGGCTGATTTAATATATTCGCTGCCGGCTGCTTGTCGATGAAGTGACGTATAACGTTTTTTCTTGTTACTATCCCTATAAATACGCCCTCATCGTCGGTAACGGGAACGAAGTTTTGATTCATTGCCAGCTCAAAAAGCTCATCCATAGAGGCTGTTATTCTAACGGATACATATTGATTTTTATGCGGAATATCCTTGAGCATAAGATCCTCGGCGTCGTATATCGAAACACCGTCGGTGTCCTCTATGCTTTCGTCCAGCATATACCAAAGGAAATCACCCTCGCTGACAGTACCGGCGTATTTACCGTTTCTCGAAATAATGGGTATGGAGGAATACCCGTGGTATTTCATTTTTTCTAATGCCTGTCTTATTGAGTAGTCGTCGTATAGATATGCAACGTCTTTTTTTAGTGTCAGAAAGAAAGCTATATTCATGGTGTCCTCTCAAAAATTGTGTATGTCTTTTTAAGCTACTCGTCAATGAGTATTTCGTCGTCAGTGTTGTTCCAAACGTATTTTTCAAAGTATTCTTCAAGGCACAGACCCGACTGCTGAACATCCGCCGCATACTTTACGCCGATGTATCTATAGTGCCACGGCTCATAGATGTAGCCTGTTATGTCCTCTTTTTCCTTTGCATATCGCATTATGAAGCCATACTCTGCGGCGTGCTCCTGAAGCCATGCGAACTCCTTTGTGTCCTCAAAGCCCTCATAGGTGTCCCAGTCGTTCATGGTTATAATGTCAACCGCCAAGCCGGCGTTGTGTTCGCTTCCGCCGGGAGGAGCAATGTTTACCGATGTATCCGCATAAGCTTCTTCGTAGCTCATGCCGTAGTTTTCCATTCTCGATTTAACATTGCGGTCAAAAAGCTTTTGCTGATATTTGACTGTTCGGTATGCGGAAAGAATCTTTAACTCTATTCCGTCCTCCTTGGCAGCCTCTATCATCGCACGGCAGTACTTAGCTGCGGTTTTTTCAAGCTCGTAGCTTCCCTGAACTGTTTCGGTTTCTATGTAATAATCGTCGGGAAGCCTTATTTGCTTGTTGACGACAAAGAAAAAGTCGTCATCGTTATTAAACGGATAATCCTCATTGAATGACAATTCTGTAGTCTCCTCAGTCTTATCTGACGGCACAGGCGGCTCGGTTTGCTCGCTTGCAGGCGTTGTTTCCGATACTTCAGTCACATCGGCAACTGTATGTGATTCGGACGCCGCTTCGGTGACGGTATCAGTCTCGGAAGTAAAGCCTTGAGTTACTTCGGGCTCGGCTGTTTCCTCGGTACTTTCGGAATCGGATACATAAGCGTCCGAAGCAGATGTGCCGACGGAGGTTTCGCCTTCCGGAGATGATGTTATCACAGTGACCGTCGCATCTGTGCCGTTCGGTTCTGTTTGGCTGTCTTTATTGATATTGCCGACCTTGCCGTCCTGACATCCTGCAAGCAGGACTGCTATGGCGGCTGTGGCAAGAATGATTTGAAGCTTCATTTCGCACCTCTGAAATTATATTGTTTTCGTTTTCATTTTAGCACACGAAGGGCTGTTTGTCTATGAAAAAAGAATTAAAAATCAGTTACAGATTGGTGATATTAATTTTCATATACATATATATTCGCAGTGAAAAAGTATTGTAAGAGCGCTCGCTCATAAGAACTCTTGCAGTGTCATATTGTTTTATAACTAAGGTTTTATACAGCATTGCGGCGTTACGGAGCGGTAATGCCGACAGTTAAAATAATAAAAGGGAAGGAAAAAGAAATGAGAAGAAAAAACGCATTAAAAAATTCAAATCTTCGAAACAGTATAACCGAGTTTATGGCGGGGGGACTTTTTGCATTCGCCGTTTTTTCGGTGATGAGCTTTCTTTTGATTGCTATAAATGCCGGCAGTGTGATGTCGTTTTTCGGAGAGCTTGCAGAGGCGTCGGCTAAAATATCCTCTCCGGGAGTTACCGATAAAACATATAAGCAGCCTGAGGATGAAAATAAAACCGATTTTTCATCCGATGCCGACTCTGACTTTTCAAAGCTCTCCGACAGGCTGATAAAGCTGTCCAAAAATTCAGGCTGGAGTATAGAGGAAGCTCCCGAGGAGACAGAAGAGCCGGAGGACGCATCCGAGCTTTTGCAAAACGACCTTCCGTATCCCGACAGCCTTGGCACAAAGGGCGGAAAAATAGTGAGAAAAACTTATTCCTATTCGCCTACTACAACCTGCGTCTGCCTGCCCGGCGGAGGTATGATTAAAAACAGTACCGATATTGATACTGAGTACCTTTTAGAGCAGGCGCAAAGGGATTTGGATTTTGAAATAGAGCTTTGCCCTGACCCCGAGGTGCTTATAATGCACACTCATACAACCGAGTGCTACGAGCCTTACCCGAGGGACAGATACGACAAGGATTTTACGTCCAGAACCACCGACCTTGATAAGAGCATAGTTGCAGTCGGCGAGGAAATAGCCAAGCAGCTCAAAGCCGGCGGAATAGGCGTTATTCATGACACAACCGTTCACGACTATCCGAGGTATACCGGCGCATACGACAGAAGCTCAAAGACAGTTGAACAGCTTCTTGAGGAATATCCGTCTGTCAAGATAGTTATAGACGTTCACCGAGACGCAATAGAATCAGACGGAGTGCGCTATGCGCCGGTCTGCGAGGTCGACGGTGAAGCTGCGGCACAGGTTATGATAATAGTCGGGTGCATGAACGTCCCGAAATACCGCTATAATCTTAGATTTGCTTCAAGGCTTCAGTCAAAAATGGAGCTGGACTATCCCGGGTTTACACGTCCGATTCTTTTTGCCGAAAGGAATTACAATCAGGAGCTTACTCATGCGTCTATTCTCATAGAGGTAGGCTCAAACTCCAATTCGTTGGACGAGGCACTGTATTCGGGAAGACTTGTCGGGATGAGTCTTTCGGAACTTCTAACCGATTTAGCCGACCGGTGATATGATTTTTTGTTTGTAGTGAAGAATTTATCTTTTATGACTTGGCAAGATTAAAAAACTGTGCTACAATGATTTGGAGCTTATAGCTCCGAATCTGAAAGAATCGCTCTCGATGCCGTTTCGGTATCAGCTGCCCGCTTTAGGGTCAACGCAATTCTTTCGGTTTGAATACTTTTTGAATATTTTATGAGCAGCGAAAATACTGTTACATTCTTTTAGTGAAAGGACGATTATCAATAATGAAGGCTGTTATATCGGTTATAGGAAAGGACGCCGTCGGAATACTTGCAAAGGTTTCGTCGATGTGCGCAGAATACAATGCAAATGTCACTGAGGTAACTCAGTCTGTTCTTCAGGATGTTTTCGCTATGGTCATGTTGGTCGATATAACCAGCTTGAGCATCCCGTTGAGCGAGCTGTCCGACAGAATGACAAGCTTAGGCAAAACTATGGGGCTTTCTATATACGTTATGCACGAAGATATTTTCAATACCATGCATCACATTTAATCTAAGAAGCGATATTTGCATCAAGGTGGTTATAAGATGATTAATCTAAGCGACATATTAGAAACTATACGCATGATACAAGACGAATGCAAAACATTCGTCACAAGGTTTGGCGGTGATAACAAATGATTAATTTAAGCGACATACTGGAAACTATACGTATGATTCAGGACGAATGTTTGGATATCCGCACCATAACAATGGGCATATCCTTGCTCGACTGTATCGATTCAGACATTGACAAAGCGTGCAAAAAGGTATACGACAAGATAACAAGGTGCGCTAAGGACCTTGTTAAGGTTGGCAATGAAATAGAAAAGGAATACGGCATTCCGATTATCAACAAGAGAATTTCAGTTACACCTATTGCAATGATCTCCGCCGCCTGCCATGAAAGCCCGATAAAATTTGCGCTCACTATGGATAAAGCTGCCGAGGCTGTCGGAGTAAACCTTATCGGCGGATATTCAGCTTTAGTTCAGAAGGGCTTTGCAGCCGGTGACAGAGAGCTTATAGAGTCCATACCGGAAGCACTTCGACTGACTTCAAGGGTTTGCTCATCGGTAAATATCGGTTCAACAAAGGCAGGCATCAACCTTGACGCCTGCAAGCTCATGGGCAGAATTGTCAGGGAATCGGCTGAGGCTACAAAGGATAGCGCCTGCTTCGGAGCGGCAAAGCTGGTTGTATTCTGCAATTCGGTTGACGACAACCCCTTCATGGCAGGAGCTTACCACGGCGTAGGCGAGCCGGACTGCATTATAAACGTCGGAGTATCGGGTCCGGGCGTCGTCAGGTCGGCACTGGCTAAGAATCCGGGAGCGAATATCAACGAAATTGCTAATATTATAAAGACAACGGCGTATAAGATTACAAGGGTAGGTCAATTAGTAGGCGTAACGGCTTCTGAGCGCTTAGGCGTGCCTTTTGGAATTGTCGACTTATCGCTTGCACCTACTCCTCAGGTTGGCGACAGTGTTGCTCATATTTTAGAGGAAATAGGTCTTGAGCAGTGCGGCGCACCGGGAACAACCGCTGCCCTCGCCATGCTCAACGATGCTGTTAAAAAGGGCGGAGTTATGGCCTGCTCGTCAGTCGGCGGACTTTCGGGTGCGTTTATTCCCGTTTCCGAGGACGCAGGCATGATAGCGGCGGCAAAGAGCGGCTCGTTGTGCATTGAAAAGCTCGAAGCCATGACAGCTGTATGCTCTGTAGGACTTGACATGATAGTCGTACCCGGAGACACGACAGCAGATACCATTGCCGCAATTATAGCCGACGAAGCGGCAATAGGAATGGTTAACTCAAAGACAACCGCCGTCAGGGTTATTCCTGCAATAGGCAAGGATGTCGGCGAAGAGCTTGACTGGGGCGGACTTTTCGGCTGCGGACCTGTTATGAAGGTCAATACAATGTCGCCGTCCAAGTTTATAAACAGAGGCGGACAGATTCCGGCTCCGCTTCACAGCTTGAAGAACTGATATTTGAGATATCAGCATAAAATTTTAATCTTAATGGCAGATAAATATCATGCGATTTATCGTTTATAAAGCGTCCGTAAAACCAGACGTGAAAGCCGCCGGATGCGGTCATTTAAACGAGAATTGATATTATCTGCCATTTTCGATGCCGTTCGACACACAGGTGTTAAAAATTGTTCAACTTTTTTGTATATATTTCCAATTTTTCATATTTAACTTGATTTTATGAAATAAATATGTTAAAATATGACAGGATTTAAAAATGTAAGTCCGCAAAGCATAAAATAAATCATGAAAAACGGAAAGGAAAAAGATAAAAATGTCAAAAAAGTTAAAAATACTTATCAGCGACGATTCGGAGGAATACGGACTCAAATGCGCAAGCGAGCTTAGAGAGATGGGCTTTTTCTGTATAGTAAGACCCAAGGACGGAGCAGTGGTCTTGGAGGCTGTTACAGACGAGCAGCCCGATGTTGTTGTAGCAGATTTATGGATGCCGAATTTCGACGCTATTGAGCTTATGAAGCGTGTTAACAGGTCGAACACTCCAAAGCCTGCGTTTATCATCACCGCACCGTGTGAAAATGAGTTTGCGCTCAGGCAGGTTATGAACGAAGGAGCGCAGTATTACCTTGTCAAGCCATTCGATTTCCGTATGCTCGGAGACAGAATAAAGGAGATAATGGGCTACGACATATTTGATTCATCGGTATCGCAAAGGCCCTCAAGGACAGCTCCGGACATGGAGGTAGTGGTGACAGAGATGATACATCAGCTCGGAGTACCTGCGCATATAAAGGGATACCACTATCTGCGCCGTGCGATAATGTATTCAATTAAGGACCGGGAGATGCTTGAAAGTGTCACAAAGCTTATGTACCCAACTGTAGCGAAGGAGTTTTCCACCACTCCGTCAAGAGTAGAGCGAGCTATACGCCATGCTATTGAAATCGCATGGGACAGAGGAGACGTCGACACCCTTAACTCCTTCTTTGGATATACAGTCAACACCGGTAAGGGTAAGCCGACAAACAGTGAGTTTATCGCCCTCATTGTGGATAAGATTAAGCTTAAGTATAAAAACACCGTTGCCGTCTGATACAAATGCTTGCTTTAAGTAGAGCCGGGGACTGACATCATTAAGTACGAAAAATCATCCGTCGGTTTTCATGCCGGCGGATGATAATCATATTATTTTTCATTGTACATTGATATCAGCCTTTTTCGCCTGAGAGCAAAGGTCACGGGTTTTGAGTGTATACATTTTTCCGTCCTTTATAAAATGAGTTCCGCATTGTCTGAACTCAAAGCTCACGCCGCTTTTAATGCACTGCTCTCTTATAAAAAGAACCCAGTCATAATTTAAAGCCCGAGCATTTTTATCCGATTCGCCGCCGACGACCGCAAGCTCTATGCCGTTAAGATATTTTGCGATATCTATTTTTTCAAGAAGCGGTTGGCAGATTATGTTTTTATGCTTTATCGGAAGCTGACTGAATATTTTAAGCCTGTAGTCTGCATTGCGCTGATTCTCTACAGTGCAGCCAACAGTCACGTTATCGTAGCCCTCACCCCAGTCGTCGGGAATGCAGCTTGAAAACCTCTCTATGCGCTTTGTAAGAAACAGAAAATGAAGGTCGGAACGCTCTTTAATCATTTTCCAGCATTCATTCCGCCATTCGTCTGCTTCTTCTATAAGAAAATCGGTCGAAAAGCAAAGATAAACCGTCTGATTGGGCTTGATTTTGTATTCGCCGTTTTTGTTTTTGAGGATAGGGGAGTAAAAATCATCTGTTTTGACTATTTTGCTTGTATCAATTCCCCTGCGTGCGTCGCCTTTATGTATGTAGCAGTATTTGCAGCCGTCGCTGTATCTTTTGCAGCCGTGCCATGGGCTCCACATTGCCATGCCTTATACATTCCTTTCACTCGGAAGGTCAATCTCTGAAATCAAATAAATCCTTCGGCGAAACCTCCAAAACCTCGCACAGCTTAAAAATCACATCAAACGAAACGCCGACGTTTCCAAGCTCGATTGCGCTTATATGGCTTCTGTCGATATCAACTAACTCCGCAAGCTGAAGCTGTGTAAGCTTTTTGCGCTTTCTGTAATAGACAACGTTCAAGCCGAATTTTTCGTACAGTCCTTTGTATTCTTGCTTCATAAAGTGCTCCTTTTTGAAAGATTAATCAATCCTTTTGTATTATTAGTATACACACACTTTTATATTTCATAAACCTTGTAAAAATAGCGTTATACTATTGACACAAATCAATTTATGTGATATACTTTCCTTGCAAAATTGAATATCGCTATTGCATTAATGTTTTTTGGTGAGATTTGCGAAGGCTTTTGCCCATTATTTATTTGAATTATGTATCGTTTGCTACCACACTACTAAGTAGTTGAACCTTAAGTGTAAATTACACAAAAGGTTCAACTACTTTTAACGTATTTTTTATAGTGTAGTAATACTTTAAAAGTTGACAAAGTGCTGAAACCCTGCTATACTATCAACGTAAACAATTTTTAAGTTGGTACAGAGATGCCGGCAAGATTGGTTAACAGCGGTATAAGCTCCGTTCTGAATAGTATGACTGCGCCTGTAAGCGTATGCCATGCGGCTGTATTTATAGCTTTGCTCCAATCTTGCTTTAATCAGCAGGATTTTTTCTTTTTTCGGAGGTTAACAATGCAGCAGTCTCAGATTAAGATTATACACACCTCTTTAGATGGAAACAGTGTTTTAAATTCATTGTCCGATTTTGGATTTGCTCCCAAGACTTCGGACAGTTATATTGTCGTTCCCGGTCTTTGTGATGTTCATGTGCATTTCAGAGAGCCGGGCTTTTCTTATAAGGAAACGATAAAAACAGGCTCGATGGCGGCGGTAGCCGGCGGCTATACAGCTGTTTGCACAATGCCGAACCTCAACCCCGTTCCTGACAGCTTAGATAATTTAAAGCTCCAGTCAGACTTAATAAAAAGCGGTTCACATATAAGAATTCTTCCCTACGGTGCAATAACCAAGGGCGAAAAGGGCGAGGAGCTTTCGGATATGTCTGATATGAGCGATAAGGTATGCGCTTTTTCGGACGACGGCAGGGGAGTTCAAAGCGAGGACATGATGCGCACGGCTATGCAAAAGGCGAAGGCGTTAGGCAAAATTATAGCCGCCCACTGCGAGGACAACTCGCTTTTAAACGGCGGATATATCCATAAAGGAGAATATGCCTCGGCGCATGGTCACAGGGGTATATCAAGCGAGAGCGAATACCGTCAGATTGAAAGGGATTTAAGACTCGCCAAGGAAACAGGATGCGCTTATCACGTCTGCCATATATCAACAAAGGAAAGCGTCGAGCTTATAAGACGAGCCAAAGCAGACGGCGTTGACGTAACCTGCGAAACAGGTCCGCACTACTTGGTTTTAAGCGATAAGGATTTGCAGGAGGACGGACGCTTCAAGATGAATCCGCCGTTAAGAGACGAAAGCGACAGACTTGCACTTATAGAGGGCATAAAGGACGGAACTATTGACATGATAGCAACAGACCACGCTCCGCACAGCTTAGAGGAAAAGTCACGTGGGCTTGAAAAGAGCCTGATGGGAGTTGTGGGGCTGGAAACCGCCTTTGCGGTGATGTACACCGAGCTGGTTATGAAAAACGTTATAACCCTTGAGCGGCTTGTCGAGCTGATGTGTACAAACCCCAAGAAGAGGTTTAAAATTGACACCGGAAGCGACTTTGCGGTGTTTGAGGTGTCGCATGAGTACAAGGTAAACCCCGAGGAATTTTTATCGATGGGCAGGGCGACTCCGTTTGCCGGGAAGTCGGTTTTCGGCAGATGTGTTTTAACCGTTTGTAACGGCGATGTGGTTTATAGATACAATAAGTAATTTTATACATACATATATGTGTATTTCAAGAAAGGACGGCTGTTTAAAATGGCAAAAAGACAGGATTTAAAAAAGATTATGATTATAGGCTCAGGACCTATAGTAATCGGTCAGGCGGCTGAGTTTGACTATGCAGGCACTCAGGCGTGCTTGGCACTCAAGGAAGAGGGCTACGAGGTTGTTTTGTGCAACTCCAACCCGGCAACCATCATGACCGACACATCAATAGCGGATAAGGTTTATATGGAGCCGCTTACCCTTGAATATATTGCAAAGATTTTAAGATACGAGCGTCCCAATGCCATTATCCCCGGAATCGGCGGACAGACCGGTCTTAACATGGCTATGCAGCTTGAAAAGAAGGGCGTTTTAAAGGAATGTCAGGTTGAGCTTTTGGGCACGAGCAGTCAGAGCATCGAGCAGGCTGAGGACAGAGAGCTGTTTAAAGAGCTTTGCCAGTCGATAGGCGAGCCGACTATTCCGTCGGAAATTACATATTCAATCGATGAAGCACTTGCCGCCGCTGAAAGAATAGGCTATCCCGTTGTTCTGCGTCCTGCTTTTACATTGGGCGGAACAGGCGGAGGCTTTGCCAATGATGCCGAGGAGCTTAAGGAAATAGGTGCAAACGCCTTTAAGCTTTCACCTGTTCATCAGGTTTTGATTGAAAAGAGCGTCAAGGGCTTTAAGGAAATCGAGTTTGAAATGATGCGTGACGGCGAGGACAACGTTATCACCATCTGCGGAATGGAAAACGTCGACCCTGTAGGCGTCCACACAGGCGACTCAATAGTTGTCGCCCCGATAATGACACTCAACGACCACGACTTGAAGATGCTCAACGACAGTGCAATTAAGCTTATAAAGGCACTCAAGATTGAGGGCGGCTGCAATGTTCAGTTTGCTTTAAGTCCCGACTCAAGCGAATACTATCTTATCGAGGTAAACCCAAGAGTTTCACGTTCGTCTGCACTCGCCTCAAAGGCATCGGGCTATCCGATAGCAAAGGTAACTGCTAAGATAGCAGTTGGCATGACATTAGATGAAATAAAGATTGCGAATACAACCGCCGCAACTGCGCCTTATCTCGATTATGTTGTTGCAAAGCTCCCGAGATTCCCGTTTGATAAGTTTGCCTCGGCTTCAAATAAGCTCGGCACACAGATGAAGGCGACAGGCGAGGTTATGGGCATAGGCTCAACCTTGGAGGAATGCCTTCTTAAGTCGGTAAGATGCCTTGAAACAGGCGCAACTCACTTCAGACTCGCCAAGTTTGACAATTACACCGAGAGTCAGCTCAGAGACTATATTGCCGAGTTCAGAGACGACGGAATATTTGCCGTTGCACAGCTCATAAGACTCGGAGTAAGCGTTGACGAGCTTCATAAGCTTACAATGATAACTCCTTACTTCCTCGAAGCAGTCAAGAGAATTGTAGATTTTGAAGCCACTATCAAGAATAACACCAACGACCTTGAGGTTTTAAAGGAAGCTAAAAAATTAGGATTCTCCGACAACTACATTTCAAAGCTCTGGTCAGTCCCCGAGATTGAAGTGTTCAATATGAGAAAAGAAAACGGAGTTATGCCCGTTTACCGCATGGCGGACACACTTCACACAGGCGCATATATTCCTTACTTCTATTCATCGTATGCGGGCGAAAACCGCTCTGAGCTTTCGGATAAGAAGAAAATTATCGTCTTGGGCGCAGGACCGATAAGAATCGGTCAGGGCGTTGAGTTTGACTATTCAACGGTTCACGCTGTTACAACAATTAAAAAATCCGGCTACGAAGCTATCATTATAAATAACAACCCCGAAACCGTCTCCACCGACTACACAACCTCGGATAAGCTCTACTTCGAGCCGCTCACACCTGAGGACGTTATGAACATAGTTGAGTTTGAAAAGCCGGAGGGAGTTATAGCATCTCTGGGCGGTCAGACAGCTATCAATCTGGCTCAGCCGCTGCGTGACAGAGGTGTAAAGATTATAGGAACAGACTGCGACGCCATCGACAGGGCAGAAAACAGAGACTCATTTGAAAAGCTTTTAATAGAGCTTGGAATTCCACAGCCGAAGGGCAAGGCAGTAACGTCGGTTGAGGACGGCGTTAAGGCTGCCGCTGAAATCGGATATCCTGTTTTGGTAAGACCTTCGTTCGTACTCGGCGGACGTGCTATGCAGATAGTTGCCAACGAAGAGCAGCTCCGCCATTATCTCAAGACCGCTGTCGAAATCGATGCCGACAAGCCTGTTTTAGTCGACAAGTATATCATCGGCAAGGAAGTCGAAATAGACGCCATCTGCGACGGCAGAGACGTATTCGTCCCGGGAATTATGGAGCTTGTTGAGCGCACAGGTATCCACTCCGGCGACTCTATAAGCGTTTACCCCACCTTCAGCATTTCACCCAAGGTTAAGGGACTGATTCTTCAGTATGCTAAAAAGCTCGGCTTGGGCATAGGAATTATAGGTCTTTACAATATTCAGTTTATCGTCGACAAGGACGACAAGGTATATATCATCGAGGTCAACCCACGTTCATCAAGAACAGTTCCCTTCCTTTCAAAGTCAACAGGCTACAGCCTTGCAGATATTGCAACCGAGGTTATCCTGGGCAAGAGCTTAAAGGAGCTTGGAATATTTGATATCTACCCCGATGAGAAAAAGCGCTGGTATGTTAAGGTTCCTGTATTCTCGTTCTCAAAGATAAGAGGACTCGACGCTTATTTGTCGCCTGAAATGAAGTCAACAGGCGAGGCTATCGGCTATGACGACAAGCTGAACCGTGCGCTTTATAAGGCATTGCAGGCGTCGGGAATGCACCTGCAGAACTACGGCACTGTTTTTGCAACAATTGCCGACAAGGACAAGGAAGAAGCTCTGCCGCTTATCAGAAGATTTTATAACCTCGGCTTCAACATTGAAGCAACAGGCGGAACTGCTAAATTCCTGCGTGAGCACGGAATAAGAACAAGAGTTTTAGCAAAAATCTCAGAGGGCAGCGAGGAAATTCAGGACGCTTTGCGCCAGGGTCACATTGCGTATGTTATAAACACCGCCGAGATAGGTTCTACAGGTCATGAAAGCGACGGCTATAAGATCAGAACTCTCGCAACCGAAAATAACATCACAATGTTTACAGCGCTTGATACCGTTAAGGTATTATTAGACGTCTTAGAGGAAACAACAATCTGCGTTTCGACAATTGACGCCTGATTTGCTTTGACTTTTAAACGAAAGGACGGATTATAAGAGTGAAACAAAGCGTATATGAGGTTCTCTCTAACGAAAAAATTGCAAAAGATGTCTTTAAGATGATTCTTATCGGCGATACTGACGCCATAACAGCCCCCGGTCAGTTTATCAATATTAAAATCGACGGTTACTTTCTTCGCAGACCGATATCCGTGTGTGACTGGGACGATAAGAGCATTACAATAATATACAAGGTGGTCGGAGCAGGAACTTCAGTCATGAGCAAAATGGCTAAAGGGGACACTCTTGACATACTTGTCGGTCTCGGAAACGGATATAACACATCAAAAAGCGGAGCAGACCCGTTGCTCGTCGGCGGCGGAGTAGGCGTTCCTCCGCTGTACGGGCTGTGCAAAAGGCTTGTTGCAGAGGGCAAAAAGCCGACTGTTGTACTCGGCTTCAACTCGGCTGACGATGTTTTTTACGAGGATGAGTTTAAAGCCTTGGGAGCAGATGTATATGTCGCCACGGCTGACGGCTCATACGGCGAAAAGGGCTTTGTAATAAGCGTCATATCCCGACTTGACTACAGCTTTTTCTACACCTGCGGACCTGAGCCGATGTTCAGAGCAATGGCGAAGGTTATGAAAACCGATGGACAGTACAGCTTTGAGGAGAGAATGGGCTGCGGCTTCGGAGCGTGCATGGGATGCTCCTGCAAAACACTTACCGGCAATAAAAGAATATGCCGTGAAGGACCTGTTATGGAAAGCGGTGAAATTATATGGAACGATTGAATGTAAGCCTGTGCGGCATAAACTTAGACAACCCCGTTATCCCTGCCAGCGGAACGTTTGGCTATGGCTATGAGTTCGCCGAGCTTTATGATATAAACATTTTGGGAACTTTATCATTCAAGGGAACGACTAAGGGCCCCAGATTTGGCAATCCGACTCCGAGAATCGCCGAATGCACATCGGGAATGATCAACTCGGTCGGACTTCAAAACCCCGGCGTGGACAAGGTTATAAGCGAGGAGCTGCCGAAGCTTAAAAAGTGCTTTGATAAAAAAGTAATGGCGAACGTGTCCGGCTTTAGTATTGATGATTATGTTTACACCTGTGAGCGTTTAGACGACATCGATGAAATAGGCTGGCTTGAGGTCAATATAAGCTGTCCCAACGTCCACGGCGGAGGAATGAGCTTCGGAACTGATCCCAAGGCGGCGGCAAGCGTTACCAAAGCGGTGAAGTCGGCAGTTAAAAAGCCTGTTATTATAAAGCTGACGCCGAATGTCACCGACATAGTGTCGATAGCAAAGGCGTGCGAGGACGAAGGCGCAGACGGCTTAAGCCTTATAAACACAATGATGGGCATGAGGATAAACCTCAAAACCAAAAAGCCTGTTATCGCCAACAAGATGGGCGGCTTCTCGGGACCTGCTATTTTCCCGGTCGCTTTAAGAATGGTTTATCAGGTTTACGAAGCGGTCAATATCCCGATTATAGGAATGGGCGGAATTGCAAGCGCCGAGGACGTTGTTGAAATGATGCTTGCAGGCGCAACCGCATGCGAAATAGGAGCTATGAACTTAGTTGACCCGATGATATGCAAAAAGATCATCGAGGATTTGCCCGAGGTCATGGATAAATACGGAATTAAAAATCTTGAGAGTATAATAGGAGGAGCGCACAATGGGTAAGGACGTTATTGTAGCCTGCGATTTTTCATCCAAGGAGCAGACCTTTGAATTTTTGGACAAGTTTAAGGGCAGAAAGCCGTTCGTTAAAATAGGCATGGAGCTTTTCTATGCCGAGGGACCCGAGATTGTCAGGGAGATAAAAAGAAGGGGTCACAGGATTTTTCTTGACCTGAAGCTTCACGACATCCCCAACACCGTTAAAAAGGCGATGAACGTTTTGTCAAGACTGGATGTCGACATGACTAACCTTCATGCGTCGGGAACAAAGCCGATGATGAAGGCGGCATTAGAGGGCTTAACCCGCCCCGACGGAAGCCGTCCGATACTTATAGCTGTAACTCAGCTGACATCCACCGACCAGCAGACAATGGAGGAGGATTTACTGATAAACGAGCCTATAGATAAGGTTGTTATGCACTACGCCCAAAATGCCGCAGAATCAGGGCTTGACGGTGTCGTCTGCTCTCCTTTAGAGGCAGGAAAGGTGCATTCGGTCTGCGGTGACAATTTCTTGACCGTTACCCCGGGCGTTCGCTTTGCCGACGGCGATGTGGGCGACCAGAAGCGCGTTATGACCCCTGCCGAGGCAAAAAGAATAGGCTCTGACTACATTGTAGTTGGCAGACCGATAACAGCCGCCGCCGACCCCGTTGCGGCATATGAAAGATTCGTTGCAGAGTTTGTTGATTGATAAGGAGGACAAGTTCAATGGAAGCTTACAAGAGAGAATTTATTGACTTTTTAAAGAGTGCAAACGTTTTAAAATTCGGAGATTTCACCGCTAAGAGCGGCAGAAAAATACCCTATTTTATCAACGCCGGCGAGATTAAAACAGGAATGCAGATTAAAAAATTAGGCGAGTTTTACGCTAAAGCATACTCCGAAAAAATAGGAGATAAAAAAACCGTTTTATACGGTCCTGCATATAAGGGCATATCAATAGCTGTTTCTGCTTCTGTAGCACTTGCAGATAAGGGTCTTGACATACCTTTCTTCTTTAACCGCAAGGAGGCTAAGGACCACGGCGAGGGCGGTGTGTTTGTCGGATACGTTCCCAAGGAGGGCGAGGAGGTTGTTATAACCGAGGACGTTATAACCGCCGGCACTGCCATTCGTGAGAGCATGGAGATACTTTCGGGCTTGTCAGGCGTTAAGGTTGCCGCAGCTCTTATCATGGTCGACCGCAAGGAAAAGGGCAAGGGTGAAAAGGGCGCAATGGCAGAAATCGAAGAGGAGTTCGGCTTCCCTGTATATTCCGTTGTGGATGTATACGACATCATTGAGTACCTTGAAGAGGACGAAGCCAACGCAGAAAACGTTCAGAGAATTAAAAACTACTTAGCTGTCAACGGAGCAAAGTGATGAGACACTTAATTAATATTCTTGACCTAACAGTTGAAGAAATAGCCAAGCTTATCGATGTCGCCGACGACATCATGGCAAACCCCGATAAATACAGCGAGGTCTGCCGCCATAAAATACTTGCAACACTTTTCTATGAGCCGTCAACAAGGACAAGGCTCAGCTTTGAGTCGGCAATGCTGTCGCTCGGCGGAAACGTTTTGGGCTTTTCGGAAGCCAATTCAAGCTCTGCGGCAAAGGGCGAAAGCGTTGCAGACACAATTGCAATGGTATGCGGATACGCTGACATCGTTGCAATGCGTCACCCCAAGGAGGGCGCACCCATCGTTGCGGCTAAGCATTCAAGCGTGCCGATAATCAACGCAGGAGACGGCGGACATTATCACCCCACCCAGACGCTGACGGACTTGATGACCATCCGTCACGAAAAGGGCAGGTTCAACGGCTTAACCATAGGCTTTTGCGGAGACTTGAAGTTCGGCAGAACCGTTCATTCCCTGATTGCGGCTATGTCAAGATACCAAAACGTCAGATTTGTGCTCATTTCGCCGGAGGAGCTCAGGCTTCCCGGGTTTGTCAAGTATGAATACATCGAGAAAAAGGGTCTTGAATGTATTCAGAGCCGTTCGCTTGAGGATGTTATAGGCGAGCTTGACGTTTTGTATATGACAAGAATACAAAAGGAACGCTTTGTCAGCGAGGACGAGTATTTCAGGCTTAAGGACAGCTATATTCTCACTGCCGAAAAGATGAAGCTGGCTAAGTCTGATATGTGCGTTATGCACCCTTTGCCGAGGGTAAACGAGATATCCGTTGCAGTAGACGACGACCCCAGAGCCTGCTACTTCAAGCAGGCACACTACGGCAGATACATAAGAATGGCTCTTATAATGAAGCTGTTGGGTCTTATAAAGGACGACGTGCCCTATGAAAAGCCTGATGAAGAAGAGCAGGAAATAGTGTACGGCGAGTTTACCTGCCGCAACTCAAGATGTATAACAACTACCGAGCAGGAGCTGCCGCAGGCTTTTAAGCTTACTGACAAAGAAAATAAAATATATCGCTGCGTTTATTGTGAAACAAGACGAAATTAAGAAAAATATTTTGTGTGCCTTGACGAAAATCGCATTATTTGCTATACTTAATATAGTAATTTAACAGCGTTTCTTGTGACTGACGGAATTTTGCGGAGCACCGCAGAGGAGCAAGGAATTGAGCATCGGAAATCGTTCCGAGCCGACCGTCTGGGCACACTTTTCATTTTGAAGGTGCGCCTTTTTATATTTTTTAGAATAAACCATTGACCGCTTGTTATTTTCATCTATCGAAAGGATAAAATCTGCTATGAAAAAAGTAGGAATTGTTATGGGCAGCGACAGCGACCTGCCAATCATTCAAAAAGCAGCAGACACTCTTAAAGCGCTTGAAATACCTTTTGAAGTGCACGTTTATTCGGCTCACAGAACTCCCGATGAGGCAATGCACTTTGCACGTTCGGCTAAGGAAAACGGCTTCGGAGCTATAATTGCGGCGGCAGGAATGGCTGCGCATCTTGCAGGGGCGATTGCTGCAAATACAACGCTTCCTGTTATAGGCATACCTTGTAAATCACAGACACTCGACGGTATTGACGCCCTTTTGTCAACAGTTCAGATGCCATCCGGCATACCTGTAGCTACTGTTGCCATAAACGGGGGAGTTAATGCCGCTTTGCTTTGTGCCCAGATTTTGGCGGTTTCGGATGAAGCACTCGCCGAAAAGCTCGACGCAAAGAGAAAAGCAGATATGCAAAATGTCCTGAAAAAGGACGAGGCAATCTCGACTCAGTTCAATTCATAAGCTTATAATTTATTTATAATAAAAAGGAGAAATTTATCATGCAGTTAGTTTACACAGGAAAGACTAAAAACGTTTACGCACTCGAAAACGGAAATTACCTTCTCAAGTTCAAGGACGATTGCACCGGTAAGGACGGCGTTTTTGATCCCGGAGAGAACTCAGTCGGCTTGACTATTGAGGGCGTCGGCGATGTCAACCTTCGTATGTCTATTTACTTCTTTGAAAAGATTAACGCAGCAGGAATCAAGACACACTATGTCAGCGCTGACCTTAAGGACACCACTATGGAGGTTTTGCCTGCTAAGGTATTCGGTAAGGGTCTTGAGGTCATCTGCCGCTACAAGGCAGTAGGAAGCTTCTTCCGCCGCTACAGCGACTACATTGAAGAGGGTGCAGACCTTCCTGCATACGTTGAGACAACCTTTAAAAACGACGAAAAGGGCGATCCGCTCGTTACCAAGGACGGTCTTGTTGACCTCGGCGTTATGAGTGCTGAGCAGTATGACGATATCAAGGTTATGACTCAGCAGATCACCAAGATTGTTGCAGACGATTTGGCAGCTAAGGGACTTGTTCTTTACGACATCAAGTTCGAGTTCGGCTACGACAAGGACGGCAAGGTTATGCTCATTGACGAGATTGCTTCAGGAAACATGAGAGTTTATAAGGACGGCAAGTATATCGATCCTATGACTCTTTCAAAGCTGTTCTTCGCTTGATTTTCCTGATTGAAGCGAAGCATATTGATCGGCAATCGTCGGTTCATTTGAAATATTACATTCGGCGGCAGACAAAAGCCGCCGATGTGGTTTTCATTAAAAACGTAAATCCTCAAAGGATTTAAAGCATACTTATTATCTGAAAGGCGAGTAAAATCGATGGGTGGATTTTTCGGAGCAGTCGGAAAAAACGATGTAATTGCGGACGTATTTTTCGGCACAGACTATCATTCGCACTTGGGAACCAAAAGCGGAGGAATTGCAGCCTATGACGATGAAATGGGCTTGCAGCGCAACATACACAATATAGAAAACTCTCCTTTTCGAACAAAATTCGAGCACATATTTGAGCAGATGAAGGGAAAGTCGGCTATAGGCTGTATAAGCGATACTGACCCACAGCCTCTTTTGATTCGTTCACGTCTCGGCACATATGCCATATGTATCGTCGGAGTCATCAATAACACTCAGGAAATACTGTCTAAGTATTTCAGTGTTACCGGCGGACATTTCAATGCCATGACAGGCGGCAAGGTCAACTCGACCGAGCTTATAGCGGCGCTGATCAATCAGCGTGACAGCTTTGAAGAGGGCATAAAGCTGGCGCAGAGCGAGATACAGGGATCGGCGTCCGTTTTAATCCTGAAGGACGGCGGAAACATCATAGCCGCGAGGGACTTACTCGGAAGAATACCTGTGGCTCTTGGCAAAAGCGAATCGGGTTATTGCGTGTCGTTTGAAAACTTTGCATATTCAAAGCTCGGCTATCAGGCATATAGAGAGCTTGGTCCGGGTGAGATAGTTGAACTGAGCGCAGATGAAGTTAAGGTTTTGCGTCCTCCTCAAAAAAAGATGAGAATATGCGCATTTTTATGGTCTTACTACGGCTATCCGACTTCAAGCTATGAGGGAATCAATGTCGAAACAATGCGCTACCGCAACGGCGAGACTATGGCGAAAAACGACATGAAGAACGGAATGCTCCCCGAGCTTGACTATGTAGGCGGCGTACCCGATTCGGGAACACCTCACGCTATAGGCTATGCAAACGCCAGCGGCGTACCCTTTGCAAGACCGTTTATAAAATACACCCCGACATGGCCGCGC
>DKWG01000052.1:35399-36306 GCA_002491605.1 Ruminococcus sp. UBA7158 | reverse complement strand
CCCCGACATGGCCGCGCAGCTTTATGCCGTCGAACCAGACAGAGAGAAACAGGGTTGCAAAAATGAAGCAGATACCTGTTCACGACCTCATCGGCGGAAAGGATCTTTTGTTTGTCGACGATTCAATAGTAAGGGGAACTCAGCTTCGTGAAACTGTTGAGTTTTTGTATGAAAACGGAGCAAAGAGCGTTCATATGCGTTCGGCTTGTCCTCCTATTATGTATGGCTGCAAGTATTTGAACTTCTCAAGAGCAACAAGCGATATGGAGCTTATAACCCGCTCCACAATCTACGAGCTTGAGGGCGAAGAGGGCTTGAAGCACTTAGACGAATACAGCGACAGAAGCACCGAGCGAGGAATGGCAATGCGCCGGGCAATCTGCGATAAGCTTCACTTTGCGTCTTTAGAGTTCCAAACTCTTGAGGGCCTTTGCGAAGCGATAGGAATTGATCCCGACTGCATTTGCACATACTGCTGGGACGGTAAAGAATAAACATCGTTTATAATAAAAGCGTGAAAATCTTAAGGACATAAAGCCCGAGACCTTTTTCACGCTATTGCCGTATAATTGACAATATTATTTTGATTAACGACTTTTTGAAGAAAGGAAAATATCATGAACGAAATCTCAAAATCAGACAGCTATGCTGCTGCCGGCGTTGATATAACAGCAGGCTATAAAGCAGTTGAGCTTATGAAAAAGCATATTGCAAAGACAATGACCAAGGGCGTATGCTCAGACGTCGGAGGCTTCGGCGGACTTTTCGAGCTTGACCTTGAGGGCATTAACAAGCCTGTATTGGTAAGCGGAACCGATGGAGTAGGAACAAAGCTCAAGCTTGCATTCTTAATGGACAAGCACGACACAGTCGGTATAGACTGCGTTGCAATGTGTGTAAACGATAT
>DKWG01000052.1:25990-35104 GCA_002491605.1 Ruminococcus sp. UBA7158 | reverse complement strand
CGTTGCAATGTGTGTAAACGATATTATCTGCTGCGGCGCAAAGCCCTTGTTCTTCCTTGACTACATTGCCTGCGGAAAGAACTATCCCGAAAAGATTGCAGATATCGTTAAGGGCGTATGCGAGGGCTGCGTGCAGTCTGATGCGGCTTTAATCGGCGGCGAAACTGCTGAAATGCCCGGTTTTTACCCTGTCGATGAATACGACCTCGCCGGCTTCAGCGTTGGAGTTGTGGATAAGGATAAGATTATTGACAACACTTCAATGCGTGCAGGAGACGTTATTATTGCGCTTCCTTCAAGCGGAGTTCATTCAAACGGCTTCTCATTAGTAAGAAAGGTATTCGATGTTGAAAATGCAGACATCAAGACACCTGTCGACGCTCTGGGCGGAAAGTCAGTCGGCGAAACGCTTTTAACCCCCACAAAGATATACGTCAAGCCCGTTATGGAGCTTTTAAAGAGCGTTAAGGTCAAGGGAATATCCCATATAACAGGCGGCGGCTTCTATGAGAATATCCCAAGAAGCATCCCCGATGGACTGGGCGCTGAAATCGCCAAGTCAGACGTAAGGGTATTGCCGATATTCAGGCTCATAGCCGAGAAGGGCGGCATAAGTGAAAGAGATATGTTTAACACCTTCAACATGGGCGTTGGCATGAGCATAGTCGTTGCACCCGAAGACGAGGAAAGAGCGCTTGAGATTTTAAGAGGCTGCGGCGAGGACGCTTATACAGTCGGAAAAATCGTTGAGTCTGATACTAAGATTACACTTCTTTAATATAATTTCATCACGGGAGGAATCGCAATGCTTGAAAAGGCAAGAATCGCAGTTTTAGTCTCGGGCGGCGGAACGAATTTGCAGGCTCTTATTGATTCTCAAAAGTCGGGAGTTATAAAAAGCGGCGAGATTTCGCTGGTGATTTCAAACAATTCCAAAGCATACGCCTTGGAAAGAGCAAAAAATGCCGGAATCAGGACTGAAACGGTAATAAAAAAAGAGCTTGGCTCGCAGGAAGCGTTTGAGCAAAGAATCTGTGAGCTTTTGGACGAAGCCAAAACAGACATAATCGTTTTGGCAGGCTTTATGAGCATTTTGTCCGAGAGCTTTACACGCAGATTTGATAAAAGGATTATAAACGTTCATCCTTCGCTGATACCGTCGTTTTGCGGACAGGGCTTCTACGGCTTGATGGTTCATGAAGCGGCACTCGAAAAGGGCGTCAAGGTGACGGGCGCAACCGTCCACTTTGTAAACGAAATCCCCGACGGCGGCGAGATTATAATGCAAAAAGCGGTCGAGGTCTTAGAAGGCGACACTCCCGAGGTTTTGCAAAAAAGAGTAATGGAGCAGGCGGAGTGGAAGATACTCCCTGAAGCTTGTGAGAAGGTATGTAAAAAAATAATTGATGAGAAAGGCAAGGTAAACAGTATGGATATTTACAGCATCAATAATATCAAAGAGCTTATTAAGGACAATTCCTATGTCGGAAGAGGAATTGTTATAGGAAAGTCAAAGTCGGGCAAGAAGGCAGTGACTGCTTACTTTATCATGGGCAGGAGCGCAAACAGCCGCAACAGAGTTTTTGTTGAAAGAGACAATGCTTTGTTCACCGAGCCTTTTGACGCTTCAAAGGTTGAAGACCCAAGCCTAATCATCTATGCCGCTGTAAGAAGACTTGAAAATAAGCTCATAGTTACAAACGGCGACCAGACCGACACCATTTACGACGGCATTAAGGCAGGCAAGAGCTTCTCAGAATCCTTAACGGTAAGAGAATTCGAGCCTGACAGACCCAATTTCACCCCCCGTATCAGCGGTATAATCAATTTGTCTGACGGTGATTTCAGCTACGAGATGAGCATTCTTAAAAGCGCAGACGCCGAGGGTTCGGCTTGCAACCGCTACACCTTCTCATATCCTTCAATCGCGGGTCTCGGTCACTTTATACACACATATGTTTGCGACGGCAACCCCATTCCGACCTTCCAGGGCGAGCCTGAAAGAGTTGAAATTCCCGACGACATCGATGAGTTTACAGCACAGCTCTGGGAAGGACTCAACGAGGACAATAAGATTTCTTTATATGTTGACTACATTGACCTTGAAACAGGCAAAGAGGACACACGCCTTATAAACAAGAATAAGTAATCGCCTAATGATTAAGAAAGGAAAACCTTAACTATGAAAGAATTTGAACTTAAATACGGCTGCAACCCCAATCAGAAGCCCTCTAAGATATTTATGGAGGACGGCAGCGAGCTTCCTATAGAGATTTTAAACGGCAGACCGGGATACATCAACTTTTTAGACGCTTTTAACAGCTGGCAGCTGGTTAAGGAGCTTAAGGAGGCGCTGGGACTTCCTGCCGTAACATCCTTTAAGCACGTCAGCCCTACATCGGCGGCAGTCGGAATCCCGATGTCTGATAAGCTCAAAAAGGCTTGCTTTGTTGACGATATCGAGGACTTAGACGCATCACCCTTGGCTTTGGCATATGCAAGAGCAAGAGGAACAGACAGAATGTGTTCCTTCGGCGACTGGGTTGCGCTTTCCGACGTCTGCGACGTTACGACCGCCAAGCTCATAAAGCGTGAGGTTTCAGACGGTGTTATCGCTCCCGGATACGAGCCTGAGGCACTTGAAATACTCAAGTCCAAGAGAAAGGGAAGCTACAATATAGTTAAAATCGACCCCGATTTTGTCCCCATGCCTGTTGAGCACAAGCAGGTATACGGCATAACCTTCGAGCAGGGAAGAAATAACTTCAAAATAAACCGTGAGCTTCTTTCAAACGTTGTAACTGATGTTAAAACACTTCCCGAGGAAGCAGTAAGAGACTTAATTATATCCTTAATCACACTTAAGTATACACAGTCCAACTCCGTTTGCTTTGCATATGACGGACAGGCTATCGGCGTCGGCGCAGGTCAGCAGTCAAGAATCCACTGCACACGTCTTGCAGGTACAAAGGCAGACACATGGTTCCTGCGCCAGCACGACAAGGTTTTAAATCTGCCCTTTAAGGACACTATCGGCAGACCCGACCGTGACAACGTCATAGACGGCTACATCAACAAGAACGAAGAGGACGTAACAGCTGACGGCGTATGGCAGAAGTACTTCACAACCCGTCCCGAGCCGCTCACAAATGAAGAAGCAAGAGCTTATCTCGACTCTATAACCGGAGTTTCACTTGGTTCAGACGCTTTCTTCCCGTTTGACGACAACATCGAAAGAGCGCACAGAAGCGGAGTTATGTACATCGCTGAGCCGGGCGGATCTATAAGAGACGACGTTGTAATCGAAAGATGCAACAAATACGGAATTGCCATGGCGTTCACCGGCATGAGATTGTTCCACCATTGATTCATAATTGATTGTTGTATAAGACTACTTGAAGAAAGGAAACAGTCTTACCTATGAAGATTTTAGTCGTTGGTTCAGGCGGAAGAGAGCACGCCATTATAAAAAAGCTCAAGGAAAACCCTTCGGTTGAAAAAATCTATGCGCTCCCGGGCAACGGCGGAATTGCCGCCGACGCCGAGTGCGTGGCTATAGGAGCTAAGGATATAGAAAAAATAGTTGAGTTTGCCGTAGACAATAAGGTGGACTACGCCGTAGTTGCCCCTGATGACCCGCTTGTTTTGGGATGCGTCGACGCTTTGGAGCAAAAGGGAATAAAGGCTTTCGGTCCGAGAGCAAACGCCGCCGTTATTGAGGGCAGTAAGGTATTTTCCAAAAACCTTATGAAGAAATACGGCATACCTACAGCTGCTTATGAGGTGTTTACAAGTGCCGAATCGGCTTTAAAGTATCTTGAAACCGCACCTATTCCGACAGTTGTAAAGGCTGACGGCCTGGCTCTGGGCAAGGGCGCAATAGTTTGCCTTACAAGGGAAGAAGCCTTCAGCGCTGTTAAGGAGATAATGCAGGACAGAAAGTTCGGCTCAAGCGGCGACAGCATTGTTATTGAGGAGTTCTTGGAAGGACCCGAGGTGTCGGTTCTGTCGTTTACAGACGGCAAGACGGTTGTTCCCATGATTTCATCGATGGATCATAAGCGTGCGCACGACGGCGACGAGGGCTTGAACACAGGCGGAATGGGTACAATTGCCCCCAACCCCTATTACACCGAGGACGTTGCAAAAAGATGTATGGACGAAATATTCCTCCCCACAATCAACGCCATGAACAAAGAGGGCAGAACCTTTAAAGGATGTTTATATTTTGGATTGATGCTCACTAAGGACGGTCCTAAGGTAATAGAATACAACTGCCGTTTCGGCGACCCCGAAACTCAGGTTGTTTTGCCGCTCCTTGAAACAGATCTATTGACAGTTATGCAGGCCGTTACCAACGAGACCCTTTCAGATATCGAGGTTAAGTTCAGCCATAAAAACGCTTGCTGTGTTATAATGGCTTCAAACGGATATCCTTTGGCATATGAAAAGGGATATGAAATAAGCATTCCCGATGAGGTTAAGCATAACGTTTACGTTGCAGGAGCAAAGCTTAAGGATGGCAAGCTTTTATCCGACGGCGGAAGAGTTCTTGGCGTTACCTCGCTTGGCGATACTCTTGAATCGGCAATTGCAGCAGCATATAAAAGCGTTGAAAAGATTAGCTTTGGCAATGCTTATTACCGCAGGGACATAGGCGCAAGAGCGCTTAAAGCCAAGAATAATTGATGAGAATTTAGATTAAGTTTACCTAATTTACAGAAAGGACTGCCCCAAAAATCAATTAGGGCATTGGTGATTAAAGTAAAATGGTTTACAGAATTTTTGTTGAAAAGAAAAAGGAGCTTGCTCATGAAGCGAAGGCGCTTTTGTCCGACGCTAAAACGCTTTTGGGCATATCCAGGCTTGAGGATGTCAGAATAATTAACAGATATGACGCTGAAAACATCTCAGACGAGCTTTTTGACTACGCTAAAAAGACGGTATTCTCAGAGCCGCAGCTGGATATTTTGTCCGACAATCCTGACTTGGGCGGCGCATATGTCTTTGCAGTTGAATATCTGCCCGGACAGTTTGACCAGCGTGCCGATTCGGCTTCACAGTGCATTCAGATAATTTCTCAGGGTGAAAGACCGCTTATCCGCACTGCGAAGGTATACGCTTTGTACGGTGCTTTGACCGAGGACGACATCAGGGAAATCAAGAAGTACGTTATAAACCCCGTTGAGGCAAGAGAGGCAAGCCTTGAAAAGCCTGAGACCCTCAACATCAAATACGATATTCCCACTGAGGTTAAAACCCTTGACGGCTTTACCAAGCTTAACAGAGCAGGTCTTGAGGAATTCGTCAAGTCATACGGCTTGGCTATGGACGCTGACGACATAGCATTCTGCCAGCAGTATTTCATCTCGGAGCACAGAGACCCCACCATCACAGAAATAAGGATGATAGACACCTATTGGTCTGACCACTGCCGTCACACAACCTTCCTCACTGTTATTGACAATGTAACCTTTGAGGACGAGCTTTTGCAGTCGGCATATGAAGAGTACTTAAGCGTTAGACGTGAGCTTGGCAGAACAAAGCCGATATGCTTAATGGACTTAGCTACAGTTGCGGTTAAGTATCTGAAGAAATACGGCAAGCTTGATAAGCTTGATGAGTCGGAGGAGATAAACGCCTGCACGGTTAAGATCAACGTAGACGTAGACGGTGTAAGCGAGCCTTGGCTCCTGCTCTTTAAAAACGAGACACACAACCATCCGACAGAGATAGAACCCTTCGGCGGAGCTGCAACCTGCATAGGCGGAGCCATAAGAGACCCGCTTTCGGGACGTTCATATGTATACGGCGCAATGAGAGTTACAGGCGCTGCCGACCCCTTAAAGCCTGTTTCCGAGACTATAAAGGGTAAGCTTCCGCAGAGAAAGATTGTAACAACAGCCGCCGCCGGATATTCATCCTACGGCAACCAGATAGGACTTGCAACCGGCATTGTCGATGAGATTTATCACCCGGGATATGCTGCAAAGAGAATGGAAATAGGCGCGGTTATTGCCGCCGCTCCTCAAGAGAACGTAAGACGTGAAGTTCCGTCAGCGGGCGATATCGTTATTCTTTTGGGCGGCAGCACAGGACGTGACGGCTGCGGAGGAGCAACAGGCTCATCTAAGTCACACACTGCACAGTCGCTTGAAACCTGCGGAGCTGAGGTTCAAAAGGGCAACGCACCCGAGGAAAGAAAGCTTCAGCGTTTGTTCAGAAACAAAGAAGCCTGCTTGATGATAAAGCGCTGCAACGATTTCGGCGCAGGCGGCGTATCAGTAGCAATAGGCGAGCTTGCCGACGGCTTGGAAATCGATTTAAACGCTGTTCCCAAGAAGTACGAAGGACTTGACGGCACTGAGCTTGCAATAAGCGAGTCGCAGGAGAGAATGGCTGTTGTTGTCGAACCGCATAACGTCGACGCATTCTTGGCTTTAGCAAACAGTGAGAATTTGCAGGCTGTACCGGTTGCTAAGGTCATGGAAAACCCAAGACTTGTTATGAAGTGGAACGGCAAGGAAATAGTTAATATCAGCCGTGAATTCTTGAATTCAAACGGCGCAGAAAAGCATATAGACGTTGCGCCTGCAAAGCCCGGCAGCATTGACAAGAAGGTTACAGGCAGCTTTAAGGAAAACTACCTCGCACTTGCCGAGGATTTAAACATCTGCTCAAAGAGAGGTCTTTCCGAAAGATTTGACTCGACTATCGGCGCAGGAACTGTTTTAATGCCGTTCGGCGGTAAGTATCAGCTTACTCCCATTCAGGCAATGGTTCAAAAGATATCCGTTGAGAAAAAGCACACAGACGACTGCTCGCTCATGGCATTCGGCTACAATCCGTTTATAACAGAGAAGAGCCCTTATCACGGAGCATATTTAGCGGTTGTTGAATCTGTTTCAAAGCTGATTGCAACAGGTGCTGAATTTAAGGACGTTTATCTGACATTCCAGGAATACTTTGAGCACCCGGGCAAGTCTGCAAGCCGTTGGGGCAAGCCCTTGGCAGCACTTTTGGGTGCGTTCAAGGCTCAGCTCGAGCTCGGCATAGGCTCAATAGGCGGCAAGGACTCAATGAGCGGTACATTTGAGGATATAGACGTCCCCCCGACACTCGTTTCCTTCGCCGTAACAACTCAGAAGGTCAAGGATATTATCTCTCCTGAGCTTAAGAAGGCAGGCAATAAGCTTGTTATGATAACTCCCGAGGCAGATGAAAACGGACTTCCCAAGACAGGCTCGCTCATCGACACCTTCAACAAGGTAACAGCACTTATAAGAAGCGGTCAGGCAGTTTCCTGCTACACACCCGGAATGGGCGGTATTGCAGAAGCTCTTATGAAGATGGCATTCGGAAACGGTCTCGGAGTCAAGCTCGACAGCGAGGTTACGCTTGACAAGCTGTTCGGCTACAGCTATGCGTCCTTTATCCTCGAGGTTCAAAGCGACATCGAAGGTGTAAAAACGATAGGCGAGATTACCGACGACGGCAGAATCACTCTGAACTCCGAATCGGTTGAGCTTAGTGAGCTTTCAAAGGCATATGAGGACAAGCTCGAAAGCGTTTACAGCTGCAACATCAAAAACAGCGGTGTAAATATGCAAAACTTTGAGTACACCGCAAAGGAAAGAAAGGCTCCTTTGGTTAAGTGCGCACGTCCCAAGGTTTTGATTCCTGCATTCCCGGGAACAAACTGTGAATACGACAGCGCAAAGGCTGTTGCCGATGCAGGCGCTGAGCCTGAGATTCTTGTTATAAACAACCTGAGTGCCGACGGCATTTCAAGAAGCGTCGACGCATTTGCTAAGAAGCTTTCAAATGCTCAGATGGTATTCATCCCGGGCGGCTTCTCAGGAGGCGACGAGCCTGACGGAAGCGGAAAGTTTATAACTGCCTTCTTCAGAAACGCTGCCATCAAGGACGGTGTTACAGAGCTTCTTGAAAACAGAGACGGCTTGATGTGCGGAATCTGCAACGGCTTCCAGGCACTTATCAAGCTCGGACTTGTGCCATACGGTAAAATTATTGACACCGACGAAAGCTGCCCAACGCTCACCTTCAACACAATATCCCGCCACCAGTCGAGAATTGTCAGAACAAGAATCGCATCCAATAAGTCTCCATGGCTGAGTCTGATGAATGTCGGCGACATTGTGAACGTCCCGATTTCACACGGCGAAGGAAGATTTTTGGCAAGCGAAGAGCTTATTAAAAAGCTCGCCGAAAACGGTCAGATTGCAACTCAGTATGTAGACCTTTCGGGCAACGCAACAAGCGATATCCACTTCAACCCCAACGATTCAATGTATGCCATTGAGGGAATAACCTCGCCCGACGGCAGAGTGTTCGGAAAGATGGGACACTCAGAAAGAGTAGGTGCAGGACTATATAAAAACGTCCCCGGCAACTATGACATAAGAATGTTTGAAGCGGCGGTTAAGTATTTTAAGTAAAGCAATGAAATCATCGGCTTTTAAGAATTGAGGGCATTATGTGCCTGAAGATATCGATGAAGCCTTTGATTTCTCGGCGGCGCACAGTTTATATTTGCTGTGCGCCGCTTTACATTGTTAATATGCAATAAGCATTCAGATTATATGCAGCTTTTTTGTATAAACGTACGAAATGATGAATTTTTATTCAAAGCTATTGCATATTTATTCGCTTGGTGATATAATCAATGACAATGAAAATTATAGTGCCGATACAAAAAGCATCGGTAGAAAGGATACAGCTATGAAAAAAGAAAACATAAAGAAAATAGTACTTGCATACTCCGGAGGACTTGATACCTCCATAATCATCCCTTGGCTCAAGGAAAACTATAATAACCCTGAGATAATCGCCGTTTCGGGAAATGTAGGTCAGGCGAGCGAGCTTGAGGGTCTTGAGGAGAAGGCTTTAAAAACCGGAGCTTCAAAGCTTTACATTGAGGATTTAACCAAGGAATTTTTAGACGACTATGTTTTCCCCTGCGTTCAAGCAGGCGCTAAGTATGAGGATTATCTTTTGGGAACAGCATTCGCACGTCCCCCGATAGCTAAAAGGATCGCCGAGATAGCTTTAGCCGAGGGAGCAGATGCTATCTGCCACGGCTGCACCGGCAAG
>DKWG01000052.1:0-25683 GCA_002491605.1 Ruminococcus sp. UBA7158 | reverse complement strand
CTGCACCGGCAAGGGCAACGACCAAGTCCGCTTCGAGCTGGCAATCAAGGCTTTTGCTCCCGATATGCCTATAATCGCTCCTTGGCGTGAGTGGGATATAAAGTCCCGTGAGGAAGAAATCGACTATGCCGAGGCACATAATATTCCGCTTAAGATAAGCCGTGAGACTAACTACTCCAAGGATAAAAACATCTGGCACCTTTCGCATGAGGGCTTAGACCTTGAGGACCCTGCAAACGAGCCGCTTTATAATAAGGAGGGCTTTTTGGAGATGGGCGTGTCCCCTGAAAAGGCTCCCGATAAGCCGACATATGTTAAGATTCACTTCGAAAAGGGCGTCCCCACAAGTGTTGACGGCGTTGAGATGGATTCAGTAGGAATTGTAACTAAGCTAAATCAGCTCGGCGGCGAAAACGGAATAGGTCTTTTGGATATAGTTGAAAACCGCCTTGTCGGTATGAAATGCCGCGGCGTTTATGAAACACCCGGCGGAGCTATTCTTTATAAGGCTCATGAGGTTTTGGAGTCTATATGCTTAGACAGGGAAACAGCACATTATAAGTCGCTGGTAGCTCAAAAGCTCGCAGAGCTTGTTTATACAGCGCAGTGGTTCACCCCCTTAACCAAGGCAATTTTAAGCTTTGTCAAGACAACACAGGAGACCGTTACAGGAGACGTCACCCTAAAGCTCTATAAGGGCAACATGATAAATGCAGGCGTTACATCTCCATATTCACTTTACGACCCTGAGATTGCAACCTTCGATGAGGACGATGTATACAATCAGGCTGACTCGGCAGGATTTATCAATCTCTATGGTCTGCCGACCAAGGTCTATGCTAAGATGAAGGCAAAGAATAATTTAAAGTAATTTATAAGCGTTTTTCTTCCGACGGGCAAAAATTGTCTGTCGGAAGAGTTGTTGAAAGGGTATATACGATATGGGAAAAATGTGGGCAGGAAGAACAGACGGTTCAACCGATAAAATAGCTGACGACTTTAATTCGTCCATTCACTTCGATTCAAGGATGTATCGTCAGGACATAAAGGGAAGCATGGCACACGCCGCTATGCTCGGCGCTCAGGGGATAATATCTCTTGACGATTCCCAAAAGCTTATTGACGGTCTTGACGGCATACTGACCGATTTGGATGAAGGAAAGCTTTCAATAGATTTTGATGCTGAGGATATTCATATGTTTGTCGAGCAGGTGCTGACCGAGCGCTTGGGCGACGTCGGCAAAAAGCTTCACACAGCAAGAAGCCGCAACGACCAGGTAGCCCTGGATATGCGTATGTATATGCGTGACGAGCTGGACGAAATTAAGGCAAATGTTTTAAAGCTTATTGAAGCAGTGCTTGAAAAGGCGGAAGCTTACAAGGACTACGTTATGCCCGGGTATACTCATCTTCAGAGGGCGCAGCCTATAACCTTCGGTCATCATCTGATGGCGTACGTCATGATGCTTATGCGTGACGTCGACCGTTTTGCCGATGCAAGAAAGCGTATTAACATCTCGCCGATAGGCTCATGTGCATTGGCAGGAACAACCTATAACACAGACCGCCGCTTTGAAGCGGATAAGCTTGGCTTTGACTCAGTGACGCTAAACAGTATAGACGGCGTTTCGGACAGGGACTTCTGCGTTGAGGCTTTGTCAAATATCGCAATGCTGATGATGCACCTTTCAAGGTTCTCCGAGGAAATTGTTTTGTGGTCGAGCTGGGAGTTTAAGTTTGTCGAGCTTTCCGACAGCTTCACAACAGGCTCGTCTATCATGCCGCAGAAGAAAAATCCCGATATGGCTGAGCTCGTAAGGGGAAAAACAGGCAGGGTATACGGCGACCTGATGGCGCTGTTAACCGTCTTAAAGGGTCTGCCGCTTGCATACAACAAGGATATGCAGGAGGACAAGGAAAGCGTTTTCGACGCTATAGATACCGTTAAAATGTGTCTTGAGGTGTTTGTCGGAATGGTATCGTCAATGAAGGCAAACAAGGAAAATATGCTTAAAGCCGCACAGAACGGATTTATTAACGCCACCGACTTGGCAGATTATCTTGTTAAAAAGGGACTGCCCTTTAGGAGCGCATATAAGATAAGCGGTCAGATTGTCGCTTATTGCATACAGGAGAAAAAGGTACTGGAAACGCTTACGATAGACGAATATAAGCAGTACAGCGAGCTTTTTGACGATGACGTGTATAAAGACATCGACCTTAAGGCTTGCGTTGATAAAAGAATAAGCGAGGGCGGAACGTCGGTTTCGTCAGTTGAAAAGCAAATTGTATTTGCAAAGGACTATTTGAGTAAGGAAGATTAATTGTGACAACTGTATTTATAGACGGAAGCGCAGGAACGACAGGACTCAGAATCTATGAAAGGCTGACTGCTCGCAGAGATATTGAGCTGATAACTCTTTCCGACGAGCTCAGAAAGGATAAATCCGCAAGGCAGGACGCCATGTCAAAAGCCAATATAACCTTTTTGTGCCTGCCGGATGACGCTGCAAGGGAAGCTGCCATACTCGCGGACAGCACCGACACAGTTGTTATAGACACATCCACAGCCCACAGAACTCTTGATTGCTGGACATACGGAATGCCCGAGCTTATGGGCATGAGAGAAAAAATCTCAGCGTCAAAAAGAATAGCCAATCCAGGCTGTCATGCGAGCGGGTTTATAGCTCTGATGGCGCCGCTTGTAGATGCAGGAATAGTTAAAGGCGATGAGCTTTTGAGCTGTATGTCCGTAACAGGCTACTCGGGCGGCGGCAAAAAGATGATAGCGGAATATGAGTCCGAGGACAAAAGCTCCCTTCTTTCAGCCCCCAGGCAGTATGGATTATCTCAGTCGCATAAGCACCTAAAGGAGATGGCAAAAATGAGCGGACTGGATAATCCGCCGGTCTTTTGCCCGGTTGTATCGAATTTCTACAGCGGAATGGAAGTGACTGTACCGCTCTTTGCGTCAAGGCTTAACGGCTGCATCGATGATATAAAAGAAGTGTACAGGCTCAGGTATCACAGTCCGATAGTTCATTTTGAGGATTCATCGGATGAAAACGGTTTTATCTCGTCAAACGCCTTGTCAGGGCGTGACGATATGCAGATATCCGTATACGGCAATGAGGAAAGAATAATTTTAGTGTCACGCTTCGACAATCTCGGCAAGGGAGCGTCGGGTGCTGCTATTCAAAATATGAATATAGTTTTAGGCGTCGACGAAACTACTGGATTGATCGTGTGAGCATTTATACTGATTCATGATGAGAGTGCAGACGTTATAATTAACAACTCCATAGTATTATTTTAAGAGAAACGGTGATAGAATGAACATAATTGAAGGCGGCGTTTGCGCTGCAAAGGGTTTTTCTGCGAGCGGCATTCATTGCGGTATCCGCAAGAATAAAAATAAAAGGGACTTGGCTTTAATATCCAGCAGCGTTTCGGCAAATGCTGCGGCGGTATATACGACTAATCTTGTAAAGGGCGCACCTCTTATTGTTACTAAACGAAACATCAGCGACGGAAAGGCGAGGGCAATAATCTGCAACAGCGGCAACGCCAACACCTGCAACGCCGACGGTGAGGAAATAGCCGAAAAAATGTGCTGTGAGCTTTCAAACGCCATGGGAATCAGGGCTGAGGATGTAATTGTTGCCTCAACAGGCGTTATCGGTCAGCCGCTCAGCATTGAACCGATTAAAAACGGAATACCTTCGCTTGTGGCGTCGCTTTCTGACAACGGAAGCGGGCTTGCCGCTGAGGGTATAATGACTACCGACACTGTTGTCAAGGAAATAGCCGTGGAGTTCGAAATCGGCGGTAAGACCTGCCGCATAGGCGGAATTGCCAAGGGCAGCGGCATGATTCATCCGAACATGGCGACAATGCTCGTTTTTATCACTACAGACGCAAGCATTTCCTCACAAATGCTCTCAAAGGCTTTAAGGACGGATATCGCATCCACCTTTAATATGGTAAGCGTCGACGGCGATACGTCTACTAACGACATGGTGTGCGTAATGGCTAACGGTCTTGCCGGCAATGAAGAGATAGCTTCGGAATCTGAGGATTACAAGACCTTTATGAAGGCTCTTAATACCGTCACGGTTTATCTTTGCAGAAAGATAGCTTCGGACGGCGAGGGTGCAACAAAGCTCTTGGAGTGCAGGGCAACAGGCGCTCAGGACGTTTTGACTGCGAGAAAGGTAGCCAAGAGCGTTATATGCTCAAGCCTTTTGAAGGCGGCGATGTTTGGCTCGGACGCCAACTGGGGAAGGGTATTGTGCGCAATAGGCTATAGCGGAGCGGATGTTGATATAAGCAGTGTCGGAGTTTCGTTCGCTTCGAAAAAGGGCAGTATTGAGGTCTGCAAAAACGGTGCAGGCGTTGAGTTTTCCGAAGAAAAGGCTAAAGAAATTCTTTTGGAGGACGAAATAGAGATTTTAGTCACCTTGGGAGACGGGCAGTATGAAGCGACAGCTTGGGGCTGCGATTTGACATTCGACTATGTTAAAATCAACGGAGACTATCGCACATAATCAATTCGTTTATGAAAGGTATGTAAACTATGCAAAACGACTTTTCAAATGCGCAGCGTGCCGAGGTGCTCACTCAGGCGCTGCCATATATAAGAAAGTATAACGGCAAAACTATTGTAATAAAATACGGCGGCAACGCCATGATAGACGAGCAGCTGAAGCTTCAGGTTATGCAGGATATAGTTTTATTGTGGCTGGTAGGCGTTAAGGTAGTATTAGTGCACGGTGGCGGACCCGAGATAAGCGAGCTTATGCAGAGGCTGGGCAAAAAACCGGAGTTTGTCGACGGCTTGAGGGTCACAGACAAGGAGACGGCTGATATAGTCCAGATGGTTTTGGCAGGCAAGATAAATAAAACGCTTGTAAATCTGCTTGAGTGCTGCGGCGGCAAGGCAATGGGCATTTCCGGAATGGACGGCAGGCTCATAGAAGCCGAGCCTAAGGACGAGCGGCTGGGCTATGTCGGAAATATAAGAAAGGTAAATATATCTGCGGTTACGGACCTGCTTGAAAAGGGCTATATTCCCGTCGTTTCAACTGTCGGCTGTGACCGAAGCGGAAATACATATAACATCAACGGCGATACGGCAGCTGCGCATATAGCAGGCGCATTGCAGGCAAGATGTATGATTATGATGACTGATATCGCCGGTATACTTACAAATAAGGACGATCCGTCGACACTCATTCCCGAGGTCACAGTCGCAGAGGCTGAAAAGCTCTTTGAGCAGGGTATAATATCCGGCGGAATGATACCGAAGGTCGACTGCTGTATCGAGGCGATTAACCGTGGAGTTAAAAACGTCACGATTATGGACGGAAGGATTCCCCATGCGATACTTATGGAGCTTTTGACTGACGAAGGCGCAGGAACAATGGTCAGGGGCAATTAAGGACATCCTACTCCTGCGGAAGGAATGATAAAAATGAACGGCAAGATTATTGAACTCGATAAAAAATATGTCGC
Organism: Ruminococcus sp. UBA7158; assembly: GCA_002491605.1. Taxonomy (GTDB): domain Bacteria; phylum Bacillota; class Clostridia; order Oscillospirales; family Ruminococcaceae; genus Faeciplasma. The sequence goes on along the minus strand of DKWG01000052.1, from coordinate 20,169 downwards.
TGACACATATGCTCGTTTTCCCGTAGAGCTTGTATCCGGCAAAGGCTCTCTTTTATACGGCGCCGACGGAAAAGAGTATATAGATATGGGCTCGGGCATAGGCGTTACGGCTTTCGGAATCAGCGACGATGTTTGGGCGGATGCTGTGTCAAAGCAGCTCAATACGCTTAATCACACCTCAAATCTGTACTACACCGAGCCGTGCGCCAAGCTTGCGGAGCTTTTGTGCTTAAAAACTGGCATGAAAAAGGTGTTCTTCTCCAATTCCGGTGCAGAGGCTAACGAATGTGCGATTAAAGCCGCAAGAAAGTATGCACAGACTAAAAAAGGCGCTGAGTATTCAGCTGTTATAACGCTTAAAAACAGCTTTCACGGCAGAACGCTCACAACCCTCTCGGCAACCGGTCAGGAGCATTATCACGAGCTTTATCAGCCGCTGACCCCGGGGTTCTATCACGCTTCGGATATTGACGAGGTTGTAAAGCTTGTACATGAGCATCCGACAGCCGGCATAATGATTGAATGTATTCAGGGCGAGGGCGGAGTTCTGCCCATTGACGAAGGCTTTATAAGGGATATCTATGAGCTTTCACGTTCTGAGGACATAGTGATGATAGTCGATGAGGTGCAAACCGGAAACGGCAGAACCGGTGCTCTTTATTCATACATGAACTATGGTATCACACCCGATATAGTCACAACGGCAAAGGGCTTGGGCGGAGGACTGCCGATAGGAGCAACTCTGCTCGGCGAAAGGGTTCGGGATGTATTCGGTCACGGCGACCACGGCTCAACCTTCGGTGCAAATCCCATATGCTGCGCAGGAGCCTTGAGCATCCTAAATCGTCTGGACGATGAGTTTTTAGAAAATGTCAGAAAAAAGGGCAGGTACGTTTTTGACAGGCTGAACGGAGCAAGCGGTGTTCTCAGCGTTTCGGGCATGGGACTTATGATAGGCGTTGAGACCAAAAGACCGGCAGCGGAAATTGTCAATGAGTGCATGAAACGAGGCGTGCTTTGTCTGACTGCAAAGCATAAGGTTAGGTTTTTACCTGCACTCAATATCCCGACGGAGCTTTTGGAAAGAGCTATTGATATTTTTACAGACGTATGTAAAGAGACGGCTGAGTAGACTGACATTTTTAATCTAAAAATCTATGACAGCCATTATGAAAGGAAAGTGTATTATGAATCTTAAGAACAGAGATTTTTTAAAGCTTTTAGATTATACCCCCGAGGAAATTGAATATCTTATTGACCTTGCCGCAGAGCTTAAGGCAAAGAAGAAAGCAGGCGTGCCGCATAAGCTCCACGAGGGCAAGAACATCGCTCTTATTTTTGAAAAGACCAGCACCCGTACCCGCTGCTCATTTGAGGTTGCGGCGTATGATTTGGGCATGAACGTCACCTATTTGGACCCCACGGGCTCACAGATAGGCAAAAAGGAAAGCATTGCCGATACGGCAAGAGTTTTAAGCTCGATGTACGACGGAATAGAGTACCGCGGCTACGGTCAAAGCATAGTTGAGGAGCTGGCAAAGTACTCGGGTGTTCCGGTTTGGAACGGCTTGACAAACGAATTTCACCCGACTCAAATTCTTGCCGACTTCTTGACAATAAGGGAGCATTTCGGTCGCCTTAAGGGAATAAACTTTGTCTACATGGGAGACGCAAGGTATAACATGGGCAATTCCCTGATGGTAGGCGCCGCTAAGATGGGTCTTAACTTTACGGCGTGCGCTCCGAAAAAGTACTTTCCGAACAGCGAGCTGATTGCTCAGTGTCAGGACTTGGCGAAAGAAAGCGGCGCAAAGATCAGATTTATCGAAGACCCCAAGGAAGCCGTTAAGGGCGCAGACGTCATATATACAGACGTTTGGGTGTCGATGGGCGAGCCTGATGAGGTGTGGGAGGAAAGAATCAGCGAGCTAAGTCCGTATAGGGTTGACTCAGACTTGATGAGCATAGCCGGCAAGGACGCAGTGTTCATGCACTGCCTGCCGTCTTATCATGACTTAAAAACAACTATCGGCTCGACTATAAACGAAAAGTTCGGTATAGACTGCATGGAGGTTACCGACGAGGTATTTGAAAGCGAGCAGTCGATAGTCTTTGAAGAGGCTGAAAACAGAATGCATACCATTAAAGCGGTAATGGCTGCAACGCTGTGAGATGACGTGCGGCTTTAGCTAAACGTGCGCTGCTGCGGTGCGTTATGGATTTGAATTTGTTTTTCGGACTGAACCGTAATCAGCCCACCACCGTTGTGAATTCTCTCAACGATGGTGGGCTGATTTTTGTATTCAAATCCTTTAATCCAATTCCTTAACTCCGGTATAAAGCTCATAATACCTGCCCTTTTGCTCGAGCAGTGAATCGTGGTCGCCGCGTTCTATTATCTCGCCGTTTTCAAGCACCATAATTGCATTTGCATTTCTGACGGTTGAAAGTCGGTGGGCTATAACAAAGGTTGTGCGGTTCTTCATAAGCCTATCCATACCGTGCTCAATGTGACGCTCGGTTCTGGTGTCGACTGAGGATGTCGCCTCGTCTAAAACCAAGATAGGAGCGTTTGAAAGGGCGGCTCTTGCGATATTCAACAGCTGACGCTGACCCTGCGAGAGGTTTGCGCCGTCGCTCTCCAAAACAGTGTCGTAGCCGTTTTCAAGTCTCATTATAAATGAATGGGCACTTGCGGTTTTTGCGGCGGCGACGATTTCCTCGTCGGTAGCGTCAAGCCTGCCGTAGCGGATGTTGTCCTTAACGGTTCCTGTGAACAGGTGAGTGTCCTGCAAAACCATTGCTATATTCTGGCGAAGGAAGTCACGGCTGTAATTCTTGACGTTGATGCCGTCTATAAGTATTTCGCCCTCAGATATGTCATAGAACCTGTTTAAAAGATTGGTGATAGTGGTCTTGCCGGCGCCGGTTGAACCGACAAACGCAATCTTTTGTCCCTGATGAGCATACAGGCTGATATTTTTGAGAACAGTCTTTTCGGGGATGTATCCGAAGGTGACGTTCTTTAAAACCACCTCGCCGTTTATAGGCAGTGTTGAAGCGTTGACGACGTCGGGAGTTTCGGGAACCTGATCCATAACTTCGAATACACGCTCAGCTCCGGCAAGTGCGGAGAAAATTGTCGACATCTGCTGTGAAATCATGTTTATCGGCATTGAAAACTGCTTTGAATAGTTTGCAAACACGGAAAGTGCGCCGACAGACAGCTTTCCTGCAACCATCAGTATACCGCCTATTCCTATTGTAACGCCGTAGGAAATGTGAGAGGTGTTGCCCATGATAGGACCCATTATTGAGCCCCAGAACTGAGCCTTGAACTGCTTTTCACGCATATCCTGATTCAAAAGGCTGAATTCCTCGACAGCTGTTTGCTCGTGGTTGAATACCTTGACAACCTTCTGACCTGTAACGGTTTCCTCGGTGTAGCCGTTGACGGCTCCCAAGGCTGCCTGCTGTGAGCTGTAGTATTTTGAGGATATCTTTGCTATTGCACCTCCGCCGAGGGCAAATATCGGGATGAATACTATAGTTATAAGTGTAAGCACCCAGTTAGTCGTTATCATAAACACAAATGTGCCTGTTAGAGTTATAAGTCCTGAAATGAGCGAGGTGAGGGAGTTGTTTATCATCATTTCAACGTTGTCGACGTCGTTTGTAAAGCGTGACATAACCTCTCCCGTCGGATGGGAGTCAAAATATCTGACAGGAAGCTTTTGCAGCTTTGAGAACAGGTCGTTTCTCAGCTTTTCAATAGAGCCTTGAGTTATAACAAGCATAAGCCTTGACTGCAAGTAGTTAGATATGATACCGACTAAATATATTACCGCAAATACTCCCACTACAACTATAATGTATGTGAGCATCTCGCTTTTAATTGCGGCGTTTATCGGACCGGTGATTTTAGTCAATACATTATCCGCAAAGCGTTCCATTGCGCTCATTTCCTGTTCCTTGCCGGTGACATAGAGCGCCAGCTTATTTATAACAGGGTTTAAAAGATAGGAACAGCAAAGTGCGGTGACAGTGCTTATGATCATACATAAAAGAACAAGCACGATTCGCAGCTTATACTCGGAAAGATAGCTCAGCATTCTTTTGATGGTCTTTTTGGAGTCCTTGAGCTTGGAGCCTCCCATCGGCGCATGCCTTCCGCCACCCGGACCTCTTCTCGGACCGCCGCCCGGGCCGCGACCCACAGGAGCTACCGCCGCAGTGTTATATTGTTCTTGCAATGCTTTTAATGATCTTGCCACGGCCTACTCACGCTCCCTTCTTTTCGGCGTCGTTCTGCGAGTAATAGATTTCCTGATAAGCCTCGTTTGATGCAAGAAGCTCATCGTGTGTGCCTATTCCCGAAATCCTGCCCTCGTTCATGACGATTATCATGTCGGCGTCCTTGACGGATGAAATCCTTTGAGCAATTACTATCTTTGTTGAATCGGCGAGCTCGTTTTTAAATGCCAGACGAATCTGAGCCTCGGTTGCAGTGTCGACAGCACTTGTCGAGTCGTCGAGTATAAGTACCTTCGGCTTTTTAAGAAGCGCACGGGCGATGCACAGACGCTGCTTCTGACCGCCTGATACGTTAGTTCCGCCCTGGTCGATTTTGGTGTCATAGCCGTCCTTAAAGGAGCTGACGAACTTGTCTGCCTGCGCTGACTGAGCGGCGGCGATTATTTCCTCCTCGGACGCCTGCTCGTCGCCCCAGCGAAGGTTTTCTTCTATAGTTCCCGAGAACAGGGTGTTGTTTTGAAGAACCATTCCTATTCCCTCACGGAGATTATAAAGCGAGTAGTCCTTGACGTTAACGCCGTCTATCAGTATTTCGCCTTCATCGGGGTCGTAAAGCCTTGAGATCATCGATACTAAGGTCGTTTTTCCGCAGCCGGTTGAACCTATTATGCCGACTACCGACTTTGCAGGAATCTTTAGATTGATATCGTCCAAAACGCTTTCGTCGGAATTTTTGTAGTAGCGGAAGGTGACGTTCTTGAATTCAATTTCGCCGTTTTCGACTGTTTTGTCGGGGTACTGAGCGTTGTCGTCTGCAATGTCGGGCTGCTCTGTCAGCACCTCTTTAATTCTTTTTGCCGATGCAAGAGCCCTTGAGGACATCATAAACAGCATTGAAACCATCATAAGAGACGACAGTATCTGCGACGCATAGGTTATAAACGCCGTGAGGTCGCCGACCTCCATGCCGATGTCTAAAACAATGCTTCCGCCGAAGTAGATAATGCAAAGGGTGGTGACGTTCATTATAAGCGTCATAACCGGTCCCATGAATATCATTACCTTTGACGCACTCATTCCGGAATCCTTTAGGTCACGGTTTGCCCTTGCGAATTTGTTGATTTCAAAGTCCTCTCTGACAAAGCTCTTGACTACTCTTACGTTAGTGACATTTTCCTGAACCGTCGAGTTAAGACCGTCTATTTTCTTTTGAACGGTTTGGAAACGCTTGAAGCCTGTTTTAACTATGAATGTAACGCTTAAGAGCAAAATAGGGATTGCTGCGGCAAAAACTACGGAAAGCGTCGGCTGAAGGCTTATCGCCATGAAAAGCGCCGCAATGAGCATACCGGGCGCTCTGAACGCCAGGCGAAGCATCATGTTTACAAAGTTCTGCATCTGGGTGACGTCGTTTGTCAGCCTTGTAACAAGCGAACCGGTTGAGAAACGGTCGATATTGGCAAAGGAATAGCTTTGAACCTTTTCAAAAACATCCTGCCTGAGGTCTGCGGCAAAGTTTACGGATGCTTTCGCTCCGAAATAAGCTCCTCCGACTCCTCCTGCCATCATCATCAATGCGCAGCCTATAACTCCTGCCATTACAGCAACGCTTATGCCGTTGGTGAGTGTGCCGGCGTTTTGCTCATTTATGAGGACAGACAGAAGCTTTGGCATAACAGCCTCTCCTCCGACCTCCACAAGCATACATATCGGCGTTAATATGAAGAAAGGCAGATATGGACGTATGTATTTAAACCAACTCTTCAAAATGTTATTCTCCTTTCAGTGCTGTTTAGTTTGACTCGGCATCTTCAGCCGGATATTCCTTTAGGTTTTTAGAAATACGGGACAGATAGCCTATAAGTGTCTCAATTTCATTCGGTGTGAAGCCGCTGAAGGTCTGCTCATCGATTTCATGGAAAATCGCTGAGGTTTTATCGATTATCTCCTTGCCCTTTTGGGTTACGGTGATATTATTGACCCTTGAATCCTCAGCCGATTGGATTCTTTGGATAAAGCCTTGATTTTCAAGCTTTTTCAGCGTTACTGTTACTGCGGCAGGGGATATTTCCATCTGCGATGCCAAGTCCTTTTGACAAATGTTTCTGTTGAAATTGACGGTTAAAAGCGCCGAATGCTGACTTCGGTGAAGCCCCAGCTTGCTGACAAGCTGTTCGACCTTTGCATGATGAAGCCGATTGCATTTTAAAAACAAATGCATACAGTGCTTGTATCTGTCGTGTCCGCACTCGCTCATTTATTTCACCATTCCTTTCATTTAGATTTTTAGTTAGTTAATAATTAACGGGTTAATGATATCACCGCCCTTTGCCTTTGTCAAGGTATTTTTTGTGGAAAAAGTTTACTGATATTTTCAACTGACATCAGACATCAAGGTTAAATATTTTATATAGATTTTATCCGTTTCCGACTTATACGCAAATGAATGTTTCAGTCTTCAATGTATACAAATTACAGCAGTATAAAAAGCTGAATTATGTAATAGTTTCATCGATTTCGAGGGAATTAAATGTTGACATTGTAAAAAAATAATGATATTATTTGCTTAATGATGAGTATGCGTTGAGTGCTGCTTATTATTAACCGGCAAGCTGCCGACGGAGGGCGTCAAGTGCCTGACGGGGCTTCTTGCAGGTTGATATACATATTGAGAAAGGATGAAATGAATGAAGAATTTAAAAGTTCTTGGCAGACGAAGCGTGTCCTTGCTTTTGGCATTAGCTATGTGCCTGAGCATGACATTGAGCGTGTTTGCCGATTCAAATCTCGGAATCCCCGAAAGCGGCGTGCCTGCGGTTGAAGGTTCTTCAGTTCCTGCTGATCCGGCAAGTGTTCCTGCTGCACCGGAAAACAGCAATACTGACGGATTAAACACCGATAACGGCGAACCGCTCGTAATTCCCGAAACTGATCCGGATAACGGCGATGTTGACCCGACCCCTGTTGTGGAACAACATCTTGTAACCGTAAATCATGTTTATGATGAAGTTGACTGGTATGAATTCAAGCATCCAGCTTTCGAGCTTATAAACAAAGAAACAAATGCTAAGTATGATATGATATACGAAGGAAATGTTGCTACGGCTAAGGTTCCTGCTGGAGTGTATGATGTTGCTTACGTTGACGGAGGTTACTTTGAAATCGACTTAAACGTTTCCGGTAATGTAATTCTTGAACTTTTCAGTTTTGTTACCGGAATGTTTGATGGCAGCATGGATAATCCGCCTCTTGTGGTCAAGCAATATGACAAGCCACGTAATAGCACTGGAGGACAAGTTAAGTATAGCAGTACCAGTGGCGTGGTTAAGGAATTTTTGGAGCGTGCTGGCAAGAAAAAAGTATTGTCATGGTCTGTAAATGGTGAAGAAATTGTCCTTGACGATTATTGGATGGGTACTAATACAGCTTTAGTTGCAACCTGTTCGGAGTTTGAAGATTATACCGTAACAGTAAATCATCATTACGATGAAGTTGATTGGCATACATTTGCTCCCTTGGAGCTCAAGCTTGTTGATAAAGCAACAAAAGCTGAATATACAATGACAGCCGACGGAAAAACCTATTCGGTTAAGGTTCCTGAAGGCAAGTATGCTTTGTACCTTGCTGATAGATTGCTCTATGAGATAACTGAGCTTTCTGCGGATACGAAATATGATATTTATAGCTTTGTTGTCGGAATGTTTGCCGAAAACACCGATTCCGCACCTGTTATAAAGAAGCAATACGACGGTATTATCAGACCTGAATTAATCATATATGGCAACAGAGGTCCCCAAGTGGTGGCTTTCGAGGAAACTACCGGCAAAAAAGTATCGTCTTGGTCTGTAAACGGTTCGGTAATTGACCTCGGCAATACTACAATAAATTCCAACACAGCTTTAGTTGCCGCTTTTGAAGAAGAAGTAAAGCCCGGCAACGTTCACCTTGTTGTATATGCAAACGGAAATACAACCAAGCCTGTATATCAAGGCACACTTGACCCTCAGGAATATTGTGAGGGTACGGTTATTGACCTTGCAGAGCTTGATATCAACAATTACTATTCCTCAAGAAACGGCTTTGAATCCACCGGCTGGATGGACGACGGTCGCTGGAACAACTACAAGAATTCCGGCAATGCAAGACCCTTGTCCGAACTGACAGTCACCGGTTCATGGCAGAACCTTCAGCTCATGGTTACAGACTATGAGGTTTTAAGCATCAAGGCAGTAACCAACGGCGATAAGGATAATGCCGAAAGCCTCGTCAATGTTTTGGTTCTTCACGGAACTGAGCTTGTACCTTATTTGAATGCAAACGTAACCGTCGCTGAAAAGACAGGTTACACCTTAGATAAGTGGTTTAACTGGGATTGGTACGGTCACAAGCTTGACGACGCAAGAAAGATCACCGGCTGGACAAATGCTTACGTTACATATACAGCTAATGAATATAATGTAACTCTTGACGCCGGCGACGGAGTTGTTACTCCTGCAAGTGTTACCGTTACATACGACGATGTATACGGCGAGCTTCCCACTCCCGTACACGCTAACGCAAACTACAAGTTCGTCGGCTGGTTCATGACAACCGCTGACGGCGAGGTTGAAGTAACAGCTGAAACAGTTGTTGCTACAAAGTCGGCACATACTCTTACTGCAAAGTGGGATCTTCCTCGTCCTGCATATCCGAAGGACGGAACAAACATCCAGGATAATCTTTACACTGTACAGTGCACAACAAATGATGCGCACCACATGACACACAGCGGATTCATCTATGTGAACACATCACGTCCCACAAACAACGATTTGGCATACAACGAAGAGCTCGGTCGCTGGGAAATTACAGTTCAGATATCTCTTGAAAGATTCGTTAACACAACTGTCACCATGAATAATTACTTCGGTGGCATGAAGCACTATATGCCCGACGGTCAGTCAATAGCTTCAAATCGTCGTCCGTCAATCAAGCTGTACTGGGATCCTACAGCTGAGGGAACAACCGCAACCGGTACACCGATTGTCGGTATGTGGAAGTCTGTAGACGCAAGCCCTGTTGTTATCAACGTCATGTGCCTTGATAAGCCGGCTGCTCCAACTATTTCAAAGCTTTCAGGCAATATGCTGTGGCTGCGTGACTGCAACAACTTAAGAGTTTATCAGAAGTACACTATCAAGAATTTGATTGCTGACTCTTATGAGCTTGGCGAGATGTACAAGGAAGGCGAAGACTTCTATTGTGAGCTTAAGGTAAATGTTGCACCTTATGTTGACGACTTTATCGCAAAGAAGGGCGAGGGATACGTTCTTTGCAACATGAACGGTCACACAAGCGAGCAGGATAAGGAACATACAGAGATTTCTGCTGCTTCATACACCTTGAAGCTTAAGTACACAGGAAGCAAGACCGATTACAAGCAGGACGGCACAGGCTGGACTGTTGAGTATCCCACTACTTCCATCAAGAACAACGGCTACCAAGTGTTTCTCTCCAACAGCTTTGTAGTAACCTTCGATGCAGGCGAAGGCAACACAGTAGACCCTGCAACTAAGAAGGTTACATATAACACAGCTTACGGCGAGCTTCCCACTCCCGTACACGCTAACGCAAACTACAAGTTCGACGGCTGGTTCATGACAACTGCTGACGGCGAGGTTGAAGTAACAGCTGAAACAGTTGTTGCAACAAAGGCAGATCACACGCTCAACGCTCACTGGTCGCTTATAACTCCTCGTGATGCAACTGCATCTGAGATCGAGTTGTTCGCAAAGACAATTACCTTCAAGTGCGTTGACTGCGGCAGCACCGTAACACTTGCCGAGCTTGCAAACAGCGATCTGATTTCTGTCGGTGAGCCTGTATTCGTAAACGGTGAATTCCACCGCACACTCACAATCAATATCGCAGCTTGCGCAGCTAAATCAAGCGAAGCATTAAAGACTGAAGAAAACCGCAACTGCGAGCACACATTGGCAGTAGCAGAAGCAACAAGAGCATACACAGCTGACACATACTCTGCTGACTTGATTTGGAATCCTGTTACCCTTGAGTGGACATACAACGGCGAGGACATAACAGTTGAGCTCACATCAGCTAAGATGAAGTATCAGTGGCTTGATCACAAGAACGAAGTTCTTTACACTACAGAGCAGGCTGTGTGCTTGGTAGCTAATGCGCCGGCATTCGTCGGAAGTGTTCCTGACTACACTGCTGATAACGGTCATAACTTCACCTTCACTTCATTCACCGACGGTGTTGAATCAAAGGACGAAGCAACCGGTCAGATAATTGTCACCTACACAGCACAGTATTCATGCACAACTCGCAACGTAGAATTCAAGGACAACATAATCACTGTTGCTAAGATTATAGTCGATAAGAATACACCTGTAACACCTGATATGTATCCTGCACCTCCGACACCTCCTTACAGACATGTGTTCAGATGCTGGAGACTCGATAGTCAGGATGCCGACGGTAACTTGGTATTTGTTGCTGTTTGGGATTACGATTACAGCTACACCTGCACCATAACCTATAAGGACGGCAGCGGTGAGGATCAGGTATATTCAAACGTTATGATGGGTTCAAGAACACCTGAATTCGATGGCATTCCGATCCGTGAAGGCTACAGATTTGCAGGCTGGAGCCCGAACGTATCAGCATTCGTTAATCAGTTTGATGTTGTATACACCGCTATCTGGGTTAAGGACGATAACTCATCCTCACTTACAGTCGATGAAATTGAAGTAAACGAGCCTGTCGAAGCAACAGATACACCTGTTGAGACTGACGAGCCGTCTGAAACAATTCCCGAGGTTACAGTACCCGAGGATAAGGAGACTAACCCTGAAACAGGTTTGGCTTTATCACTCTTGCCTATGGCTGCTGCGGCACTCATAGTTGTTATAAAGAGAAAGTAAGCCTTCTCAACCAATCGGCAACTGAATTAGTTTAATCGTATCGCCCTACTGTCTTATTGCAGGCAGTGGGGCGATACTTTTATGTGTCTGTAAATTAATAAGTGAGCGCACAGCGTTTTTCGGACATATTGTTCCGTCTGAAACGCTGTGCGTTTTTTTGTCCGCAGAGCGAAAATCAAAATGGAATTCTTACAGCTTGGCTTCGACATATTGCGTTGTGAGACTGAGCTACAATTAACAGGATAATGTACATATTGTTGTTTGGGATGATGTTCAGCCTAACAAGGCGGATGTATTCAGGTACAGGATTTGATTAAATGCTGCTTGAAGCTGATTTTGAGAAAGGAAGAGGACAAAAAATGAAGGACACTGGGTTAAGGGTGCTAAAATCTAACTATGGGATTATCATGAAGCTTATCGGATGCTTTGCAGTCGGTGCGGCGATGGCGTTCGGGTCGGTTTTTGGGGTCAGGGGAGTTCACATCATCTGCCTTGCGGCGGTGTTGCCCTTTGGATTCGGGCTGGCAAGCGTTGTCGGGGCGCTAACGGTTTTGTTCACTGTCGGAATAAACACGCAGAGTGTAAGCGTAATTTGCTGCGCCGCCTGCTTGCTTCTTGTGAGTCGGCTGTTTGACGGAATAAGCCGAAAAAGATACCCCATTGCGGCGGCGATAGTGACAGTTGTTGTAATGATAAGCGGAGGAGTTTTAGCAGCTGCTGTCGGCAGACAGGACTTGCGAGCATATATAAGCGTTATGCTTTTGTCGGCATTTTCAGGAGCAGCGATATACATTATGACTGACACGTTTAACACTTCATCGATGTCGGACATAAAAAAGGCAGGCTTGAAGGGAGCGACGGTCGCTGCGGCGTTTTTTGTATCTTGGTCGGCGTGTGTGCATTTTAAATACTTCAATCTCGGGTCATGCGTATTTATGCTTTTTACCTGCGTGCTTATGCACAGACTGAAAAAAGCAAGCGCTGTGATATCCATATCGGCTGTGGGTGCGGCACTTATAATAAGCGGCGAAAACCTATTTGCGGAAGCGGCAGTGATGCTGATGTTAACTGCAATTTGTCCGGACATTATAAAAAGAAAGCGCATATTTGTCTGCACTTATATATTCGCAGCGGCAACGGCATTGTCGTTTGCATTGCAAATGAATGCTGCAAGGATTCTTTTTGAGTCACTTTTTGCCGCAGCTGCATTCATGCTTTTGCCGTCGAAAGCCATTTTAAACGGCATCGAAGATGATGCTTCACCGTCCTCTGAGTTAAGAGCGTTGAAGCAAAGGCTCGGTTTTATTTCATCCGGGATATCATCGGCATTTGATTCGGACACATTGACTGATACAGATGATGATTCCGGGGCTTTATCAGATACCAAGGAGTCCGTTAGGATATCAGACGCCGTCTATGCAGGAGTGTGTATGGGCTGCGGCAGGTATCAGTCGTGCTACAGTGAGTCGAGCGAAGCGGCAAGCACTGCGTTGAGCGAGCTTGACAATCCCTTGCTCGGAGATATAAACGCTTCCATGGACTTTTGCATACGCCGCCGTGAAGTGAAAAGATGTGCCTACGAAGCGGCGAGACGGCAGCGTTATATGTTTGACTTAAAGAAATACGTTGACGCCCGTCGCGGAAGCTTTGTATTTATGACTGACGCACTGCGTGACATAGCGTTAGACGTTTGCGATAGCCGTCAAACGGATGAAATCCTCACGTCAAAGCTCGAAGGTGCGTTCAACAGGGATGGTATTGAGGTTTTATCATGCCTTGCAGATACGGACGGATGCGTAGAGCTGTACTTTTCTCAGAACGCACGGATAAATGAGAGCAAAATCAAAAAGATATGCTCGGCAGTTTTGGGTCGCACGATAACGGATGTGTTCAGCTCGTCAAACAGCGGTATTCAAAGATTTTTACTGACACCCGAGCCTAAATATCATTTTGAAGCCGGAGTATGTCAAATAGCAAAGAAAATAGGACGGTGCATCGGAGACTATGCAGGTCTTTGGAACTGCGGAAAGTATAGCTATGCTGTTATATCGGACGGAATGGGAACGGGCAGGGAGGCAAAGCTTTCATCGGAACGTCTTGTCAAGGCTGTTGAGAAGCTGATAAACGCAGGGCTGTCGGTTAATGCAGCATTGAAAACGGCGTCGGAGTACATGAGATGCTGCTTTGAGGATGAGAGCTTCGCTACGCTTGATATGCTCAGAGCTAATGTGTTTACAGGCGAGATTAATATCTATAAGTGCGGTGCAGACAAAAGCTATGTCATCGGCGACACCGCTCAATATATGCTTCCGGCAGGCGGATATCCGTTGGGCATCATAGAAGATATGTCTGTATCGGAGCACAGTATTAAAGACTGTTCAGACACTGTAATTGTAATGATGACGGACGGCGCCAACCGAATCAGCGGTGAGACAATAGCTGAATTTATTGAATCCGACCCTGAAATGAGCTGCGAGGACCTGTGCGCTCAGCTTACAAAAGCAGCGAAGCTTTCACAGGCGTCGGAGTCGGATGACGATATAACAGTTTCTGTCGTGAGAATCAGAAAGAACGGTTAAATTATTCGTCAATATATACAAATTTATGTGTTGCAAAATGTATATATCTGAAAATTATATCCAAAAATATTGCAAAATAAAAGTGAAGTTGCTATAATACTAATAAGGCATATTGTCATTTTATGATTTTATATTTTGGGATTGCTGATCATACTTTTTTCAGCTGCAAATGGATTCGATATAATAAGCTGAGTATGTATTTTTTCTTATAGAAACTGTAATGCTGAAGCTTTAAAGAAGTATCAGAATAAGTAACACAGCCTCTTAAAATGTATTGAACGGCAATTATAGGTATTAAAATATCAACGAAAGGAGAGCCTTTGGGCTGCAAGGGCATGATTAAATATTATGGTTTTGGATGAAAGACCGAATGTAAATGATGCGATTCAGAGCTTCTTAGAGGGCAGAAACTATGATGCCGCCGAGCTTTTCGGTGCGCATAAGACTCTTGAAGGCAGCTATGTATTCAGAGTGTGGGCGCCGAGAGCAAGAAGAGTATCATTGGCAGGTGATTTTAACGACTGGAGCGAAACCGCCAACCCCATGGAAAATATCGGCGGAGGAATCTGGCAGACAACCGTTCATGGCTTAGAGCGTTTTTCAACGTATAAATACTTTGTCGAAGGGGCTGACGGATCAAAGCGAATGAAAGCTGATCCTTACGGAACGCACATGGAGACAAAGCCCTCAACAGGAACAAAGATATTTGACGTATCCGAGTACGAATGGAAGGATTCGTCATGGATGAGGAAACGGGATAATAAACCGCTTTATAACTCACCGATGAACATATACGAGGTCAACCTCGGTTCATGGAGAAAATATCCGGACGGTAACTTCTTCAGCTATGAAAAGGCGGCAGACGAGCTTATTCCTTATATCAAGGAAATGAACTACACACACGTCGAGTTCATGCCCCTTACAGAGTATCCGTTCGACGGCTCATGGGGCTATCAGGTAATAGGTTACTTTGCGCCAACCTCGAGGTTCGGTACTCCCGAGGATTTCATGCGCATGATAGACCGCTTCCATCAAGCCGGAATAGGAGTTATCTTAGACTGGGTACCTGCGCATTTTCCGAAGGACGCAGCAGGTCTTTACGAGTTTGACGGCTCGCCCTGCTATGAGTATTCAGACCCGCTGAAGATGGAGCACAAGTCGTGGGGAACAAGAGTATTTGACTTCGGAAGAAATGAGGTCAGGTCGTTCTTGATTTCAAGCGCCCTGTATTGGATAGAAAAATACCATGTTGACGGACTAAGAGTAGACGCTGTAGCGTCCATGCTGTACTTAGACTACGACAGGCAGGAGTGGCGTCCTAACAAAAACGGAGGTCATGAAAATCTCGAAGCAGTTGAGTTCTTACAAATGCTCAACTCTGCTGTTTTTGCAAGGAATCCCAACGCAATTATGATAGCCGAGGAGTCGACAGCTTGGCCGAATGTCACTAAGCCGGTCGACATAGGCGGCTTGGGCTTTAACTTCAAGTGGAACATGGGCTGGATGAACGACATGATGAAGTATATGTCGATGGATCCGCTTTTTCGCAGTCACCACCACAATCAGCTGACATTTTCCTTCTTCTACGCATTTTCAGAGAACTTCATACTCCCGATTTCTCATGATGAGGTTGTGCACGGAAAAGGCTCGCTTGTAAACAAAATGCCGGGTGATACTCAGATGAAGCTTTTGGGCGACAAGGCTTTCTTGAGCTACATGATGGCGCATCCCGGAAAGAAGATGCTGTTTATGGGCTCAGAGTTTGCCCAGTTCCGTGAGTGGGACTACGAGTCAGGGCTTGAGTGGTTTATGATTGACGATTACGAGCATCACAGGGACTTTAAAGAGTTTGTCAAGAATTTGAATAAGTTTTATTTAGATAATCCTCCGATGTGGAAGGAGGACTTCTCGTGGGAAGGCTTTAAATGGATATCTGCCGATGATTACACCCAGAGCATAATAGTATTTCGCAGAATTGACGATGATGGCAGGGAAATAATCGCAGTTTGCAATTTCGTCCCTGTTGAAAGAAAGGATTATCGCTTCGGAGTTCCGTATAAGGGAACATATACCGAGGTGTTCAACTCCTCATCTAAGGACGGCTCGCCGTATGCGAACTCACCGGTCAAATCCGAGGGAATACCGATGCATGGCTGTGAGCAGTCGATAGCAGTAGATATACCGCCGATGTCGGTAATGTATTTCAAGGTTAGAAAAAGCCCCGTCGGCAAAAAGACTAAGGAAAATACTAATCTCAAGTAACCGAAAATATTCTATCGTCGATATCTACGGCGAAGAGCTGTTTTGAGATTAGCACAGATAATCATTTGAAAGGAAGAGAGCAAATGTATAACAAAAAAGAATGCGTGGCTATGCTTTTGGCAGGCGGTCAGGGTTCAAGACTTTATGCACTGACACAAAATGTTGCCAAGCCTGCCGTACCATACGGAGGAAAATACAGAATCATCGATTTTCCGCTGTCCAACTGCGTCAATTCAGGTATTGATACAGTAGGCGTTTTGACACAGTATCAGCCGCTTGTATTAAACGATTACATCGGCAACGGTCAGGCTTGGAATTTAGACAGAATACACGGCGGCGTGCATATCCTTCCGCCTTATCAGTCAAGCTCAGGCGCTCAGTGGTATGAAGGCACTGCGAACGCCATATATCAAAATCTTTCGTTCATCGACAGATATGACCCAGAGTATGTTGTAATACTTTCCGGTGACCATATTTACAAGATGGACTACTCGGATATGCTTCGTTTCCACAAGGAAAAGGACGCTGTTTGCACAATAGCTGTTTTGAATGTTGAATATGAAGAGGCGTCTCGCTTCGGAATAATGTCGACCGATGAAAACGACGCTATAACCAAGTTCGTTGAGAAGCCCAAGGTTCCGGAGAGCACTTTGGCGTCAATGGGTATTTACATATTCTCATATCCGACACTTAAAGAATATCTCATAGAAAATGAAAACGACAAGGAAGCCACTAAGGACTTCGGCAAGAACATAATTCCTGCACTCCTTGAAAACAAGGAAAAGCTTTATGCGTATCGCTTCGAGGGCTATTGGAAGGACGTCGGCACTATCGACAGCTTGTGGGAAGCAAATATGGACTTATTAAGCCCGACAATTTCGTTAGATCTTTATGACCCGACATGGAAAATCTATTCCAACAACGATTCAAGGGCACCGCACATCATAGGAAAGCACGCAAAGATTCAAAACTCAATGGTAACAACAGGTTGCGTTATTGACGGCTCGGTCGAATTTTCAATGATTTCCGGCGGAGTCACCATTGAGGAGGGCGCAACAGTAACCGATTCAATTCTCATGCCGGGTGCAACGGTTAAGAAGGGCGCTGTTGTCGAGTATTCCATAATAGGCGAATCAAGCGTTATTGAGTCGGGGGCACATATCGGTACAAGACCCGAGGATTGCGAAAACAGAGACGAGTGGGGAGTTGCAGTTGTCGGACATGAGGTAACAGTAAGCGCCGGTGCTACAGTTTTGCCCAAGCAGATTATCTCTCATAACATATAAAAGGAGTAAGAAAAGATGAGCTATAATATGACAAATGTTTTGGGAATACTCTTTGCCAATTCTCATGATGAATTGCTCCCTGAGCTTTCATCAAACAGAACCATGGCTTCTATTCCTTTTGGCGGAAGATTCCGCTTGATAGATTTTCAGCTTTCGGGAATGGTTAATTCCGGCATGACAACCGTCGGAGTTATAACAAAGTCTAATTATCAGTCGCTTTTAGACCATATCGGTTCTGCACGTCACTGGGACTTAGCTCGTTCGGACGGCGGTCTGACAATACTTCCGCCATACGGCAGAGTTGATTCCGGTCTGTACACAGGCAAGCTCGAAGCGCTTATGGGCGCTCTCGGATACATTAAAAAGGTACCCTGCGAATATGTTGTTGTATCTGACTGCAACCTTGTTATAAACGTTGATTATTCCAAGCTGATAGAGACACATATCGGTTCAGGAGCGGATATAACCTGCGTTGTTGCATCCGGAAAGTTCACCGATAAGGAAACTGCGAATTCAGTTACATTTGAGGTCGACGAAACCGGAAGAATCAGGGAAACGGTTATAAACCGCGCAAGAGCCGGCGAGTATAAGATGGGACTTAATATCTTCATCATCAAAAAGCAGCTGCTTATTGACTTGATCTGCGATTTAATTCCCAGAGGAAAATATAATTTTGACAGAGATGTTTTGCAGGCTATGACTGACAAGCTCAATATAAGAGCTTATGAATACACCGGCTATTACAGCCGAATTTCAAGTCTTGAAAGCTACTATGACGCAAGCATGGAGCTTTTAGACCCCGAAAAGCTCGGCAAGCTGATACTCAAAAAGCGTCCTGTCTACACTAAGGTTCGTGACGATGCACCTTCAAAATACGGTCTTTCAAGCTCTGTATCCAACTCTATGGTTGCTGACGGATGCGTTATTGACGGTGTCGTTGAAAACTCGATACTGTTCAGAGGCGTCAGAGTTTCAAAGGGCGCTGTTGTTAAAAACTGCATTCTCATGCAGGACACTGTTATAGGCAAGTCGACTGAGGTTTCAAACATTATTACCGACAAAAATGTCAACATCGGCGACGAGCTTTGCATATCCTCCGCTAAAGGCAGTCCGCTTTATATAGCAAAAAAGCGCACACTTTAAATTGTCGGGGTCGCAGATTATTGTCAGTCTTAGATATTCTGCGACCCCATAGGTATTAAAGAAAAAGCATTTGTGCAGCCCTACGCCCGAAAGGAAATGAAACGGCGAGGGCAGGTTATCTATCATTAACCGAAAGGATTGATAAGCTGATGAAAATATTATATTGTGCAAGTGAGGCTTTGCCTTATGTTGCGTCCGGCGGACTTGCCGACGTTGCAGGCTCTTTGCCTGTTGCACTCAATGCAGCCGGTCACGATTGCAGGGTTGTTGTTCCGATGTATGCGAGTATCAAAAGCGAGCTGAGAGCGTCGCTGGAATATGTAACAAACTTTTATGTCCCCGTAGCATGGAGAAATCAATACTGCGGCATATTCAAGGGAGTTCAGAACGGTGTTACCTATTATCTTATCGACAACGAATATTACTTTAAGCGCAACGGTATTTACGGTCACTACGACGACGCCGAAAGATTTACCTTCTTCTCCCGTGCTATCCTTGAGATGATTAAGCACATTGATTTTATTCCGGACATAATAAACGCTAATGACTGGCAGACGGCATTGGTGCCCGTATACTACAGCCTGTTCTACAAGAATCAAAAGGATTTGGGCGGCATTAAGACCGTTTTCACAATCCACAACATTCAGTACCAGGGCAAATACGGCATGGAGCTGTGCTCGGAGGTAATCGGCTTGCCCGACTATGCAAGGGGCATAGTTGAGTATGACAACTGCGCTAACTTTATGAAGGGCGCATTTGAAACCGCCGATAAGATTACAACAGTTTCGCCGACATATGCTCAGGAAATTCTGAATCCGTACTTTTCGCACGGTCTTGACCCGGTTCTTTGGAGCAAGCAATATAAGCTCACAGGCTTCTTAAACGGTATAGACCAAAATGTATATAACCCCGAGACTGACAAGGCGCTGCCCAAAAACTTTACAAAGGACAATAAGTCGGGCAAAGCCGAGTGCAAGAAAAAGCTCTTGGAAGAGATGGGACTTCCGGTCGGAGACGAGCCGGTAATGGGAATTGTAACAAGGCTTGTCTCACATAAGGGTCTGGACTTGGTTAAGCGTGTGTTTGAGGATATGGTTCACTTAGGCTATAAGTTTACCATCTTAGGCTCGGGCGAAAAGCAGTATGAGGACTTCTTCAGGGAGATGGCATATAGATATCCCGAAAGAGTAGGAGTGAAAATCGGCTTTATACCTGACCTTGCGCATAGAATATACGCCGGTGCGGATATGTTCTTAATGCCGTCTCAAAGCGAGCCCTGCGGCTTGGCTCAGATGGTATCGCTTCGCTACGGTACTATTCCGATTGTCAGAGAAACAGGCGGACTAAAAGACAGTATTATTGACTGCGGCGGCGAGGGCGGAAACG
Organism: Ruminococcus sp. UBA7158; assembly: GCA_002491605.1. Taxonomy (GTDB): domain Bacteria; phylum Bacillota; class Clostridia; order Oscillospirales; family Ruminococcaceae; genus Faeciplasma. Next base: position 333 of record DKWG01000052.1, on the reverse strand, counting down.
GCTTCACCTTCAAGACCTATAACGCACATGATATGCTCGATGCGACTGTAAGGGCAAGAGCACTTTATGACAACAAGAAAAAATGGAGCTCACTTGTAGACCACGCACTTAATGAAGATTTCAGCTGGGCAAGGTCGGCAGAGCTTTATCTCGGACTTTACAGAGAGCTTGTCGGGGATATCTGAGTCACTTGACATTTAAATTGATTGCGAAAACTCGAAAAAATGAGTTTTACCCCTTTACAAACTGAGTTATTTGTGCTAAAATATCAAAGTTGACTGACGCTGACTTTGCTCGGCGTCAGAAATATGCAGGTATGGCGGAATTGGCAGA
>DKWG01000059.1 GCA_002491605.1 Ruminococcus sp. UBA7158 | reverse complement strand
TTATCATTTTAGCACATACATTTTCAAAATATTTTTACTTCAGTCCCCATATATCCCTTGCGTAATCCTCAACAGCTCTGTCTGCTGAGAAAATACCTGCATTTGCAATGTTCATAAGCGACATTCTCTGCCACTTCAATGTGTCTGCGTAGGTCTTGGAAACGTAGCTCTGAGCCTGCTGATAGGATCTGAAATCGGCAAGAACCATATACGGGTCGCTGTACTTATAAGAGTGAACAACCTCGTCAAACTTGGTGCCGTTTATGCCGGAGTCGATTCTGTCGATAGCAGCCTTGATAACAGGGTCTGAGCTGTAAAGATAGATAGGTGAATATCCCGAGCGTTTCTTGTGCTCGACCTCTTCAACAGTCATACCGAAATTGATAATGTTGTCAGCTCCGCAAGCCTCGCCTATTTCGATATTTGCGCCGTCCTTAGTGCCGAGGGTTACCGCGCCGTTGAGCATGAACTTCATGTTTCCTGTTCCCGACGCCTCAGTGCCGGCAAGGGAAATCTGCTCTGATACCTCAGATGCAGGCATTAAAAGCTCGGAAAGTGAGACATTGTAATTTTCCAAGAATACAACCCTGAGCTTTTGGGATATAACAGGGTTCTTCTTTATCTCCTCACCCAAGCTCCATATGAGCTTAATGATCTGCTTAGCAAGATAATATCCGGGAGCTGCCTTTGCTGCGAAAATATAAGTCTTGGGCAGGAAGTCGGCATTAGGATTCTCCAAAAGGTAGTTATACTCTGAAACAATGTTCAAAAGATTCAAATGCTGACGCTTATACTCATGCAAGCGCTTAACCTGAACGTCAAACAGGGTTTCAGGGTCAATTATAACTCCCCTGTTTGTCTTTAAATACTTGGCAAAGCTCTTTTTATTTGCGAGCTTAATCTGCGCCAAACGATTCAAAACGTCGGCATCATCGGCATATGCTTCAAGCTTTTTAAGCTCATCTGCATTCTTAAGATAGCCCTTTCCGACAGTATCGTCTAAGAGCTTGCAAAGCTCGGGGTTGGACTGATAGAGCCATCTACGGTAAGCTATACCGTTTGTAACGTTTGTGAATTTCTCGGGAGTGTTCTCGTATTCGTTTCTGAAAACGTCTCTCTTGATAATTTCAGAATGAATCTTTGAAACGCCGTTGACGCTGTGAGAAGCCGCAACGCAGAGTCTTGCCATGTGCACTGTATTATTCTGAATTATTGACATTGCGCTTACTCTTTGATGATCGTGATACTTTTCCCAAAGCTCGGCACAATATCTGTTATTGATCTCAACAATGATAGAATAGATTCTCGGGATAACGGTGTTCAAAAGATTTGAATTCCACTTCTCCAAAGCCTCCGCCATAACGGTGTGGTTTGTATATGCAAAGGTGTTCTTAACGATATCCCAAGCCTTGTCCCAAGGATATCCGCAGTCGTCCAGAAGAACTCTCATCAGCTCGGGGATTGCAAGAGTCGGGTGAGTATCGTTAATCTGAATGGCAACCTTTTCTGCAAGATTGTCTAAGGTTCCGTAGGTAGCCATGTGGTGGTTGACTATATCTCCTATTGACGCTGCGCACATGAAATACTGCTGGCGAAGTCTTAACGACTTGCCGTCGTTGTGGTTATCGTTAGGATAGAGAACCTTTGAAATAGCCTGTGCAACTATATTCTGACCCAGTGCCTTCTGATAGTTGCCTGAGTTAAAGTCGCCCATATCAAACGACGGGCAAACTGCCTTCCAAAGACGAAGCTTTGAAACCGCTTCACTGTCGTAGCCTGAGACGTACATATCGTAAGGAACTGCAATAACCGTTGTATAGTTTTCCAACGAGACATGATGATAGTGGCTGTCCCAGTATTCTCTCAGGTTACCGTCGAAATGAACTTCAATCTGAGACTCGGGGTGCTCAACCAACCAGCATCTTCCGCCCGGAAGCCAGTTGTCGGGAAGCTCAACCTGCCATCCGTCCTCAATCTTCTGACAGAATATGCCGTATTCATAAAGGATAGAATAGCCGGTAGCAGGATAGCCGTCGGTTGCCATGCCGTCTAAATAACAAGCAGCAAGTCTGCCGAGACCGCCGTTGCCCAGACCTGCGTCGGGCTCTTGCTCATATAAAGAGCTGAGCTTTATGCCCAAATCCTTCAAAGCTGCTTCGGCAGCCTTAACCATTCCAAGGTTATAAAGATTTGTCTTGAGGGATCTGCCCATTAAAAATTCCATTGAGATGTAATAAACCTGTTTTCTGCCCTCTGAATGAACCTTGGTCGTATACTTATGACGCTTATCGGTCAATTCATTTACAATAATTGAGGACAACGCTTCATAAACCTGTCTGTCGGAAGCGTTTGACGGCTTGACGTTGAATTTTGTATCAAGCACTTGAATTAATTCTTCCTTAAGTCCTTCCTTGGTATATATCTTTTCTGAAGATAAAGACATCGAAATCACTCCTAAATTTTTTTACCGATTATCATACATCTATTTATTATACTATCGCAGAATTAATATGTCAACAATCAATTCCCAATTAATTCAAGACACTTAAAGATTTTTTCTGTCTATTTCGCACAAAAACAGTCCTGAATTTTTGTAGCCAACGTCAAGGCGATGATATTATATGCAGTGTCAAAAATCCAAAATCTCAAAGTCTCATCGCTGCATTACACACAAAGCCCGACGAAGCGAGAAGCTCCGTCGGGCTGATTGGTAAAATTATGATTAAAGTTATACAGTTCTTAGCCCTGTACATATTGTCGTCAGAACGAAATCACTCGTTCTTAATAGCTTCAAGTGCTGAAAGCCTTGTAGCTCTGATTGCAGGATAAAGTCCTGCGAGAACGCCTACCGCCGTTGCCAGAATAAGCGCAGCTATATCAAGCCATAACGGTATTACGGACAAATTGGAGGTTGCAGCGTCTATTCCCATCATGCTCATACCGCCTTTTCCAGCGAGCATATTTACAAGCGCCGACATTCCGTAGCTGAATATAACGCCCAAAACTCCGCCGGTAAAGCCTATAATTGCAGCTTCAATAAGGAACATTCCCCTTATATCCGAGAGCTTGCAGCCCAAAACCTTCATAATGCCTATTTCTCTTGTTCTCTCATAAATAGACATTACCATTGTATTGGCAATACTGATTGCCGCAACAAAGAATGCAACAACACCTATAGCGCCCAAAATGGAACGCAGAAACTTTGTTTGCTCCTGAAGCTGAGTAAGCCACTCCATAGATGAATTGGTTTCATAGCCCATTTCCTGAATCTGCTTTTCAATGTCCTGAACTTTCTTAGGGTCCTTAGCTAAAACAGTTATGTTGTCGTAAATGCTCTTTCTGTCTGTATCGGATGTAGTGCTGCCGCCGATTGATATTCCGCCGCCTATCACAGCCCTATCGCTTTTTATTACAACCACACCGCCGTACGATGGCTCGTCGCCTCTGCCGTAGTACTTATCCTGGTTTGCCTGCAGGGTTTTCTGAAGCTCCTGCACGCTCTTGACGTCCATGTATATTTCCTGCGAATAGTCGCCGCCCTTTTTCTGAGCAAGGATACCGACGCACTTTCCGTCAACAAGCTTGATTCTCGGTCTTGTCGTGTCGACAGCGCCTGTGCCGTAGTTCCAGTACCATGTAAACTGATATCTGTAATCGCCTACGGGGTTAAACGGAAGCTCCTCGCCTTCAACAGAGTCGTGCCAATAAACCTCTTCTCCGCCTCTCATTTCATAGAAGTAGAAGGGCATATTGAAGCACATGACGAAATTATTTGTTCCGATATCGCTTTCGTTCAGCAGTCTGCCGTATAAGATTTCGTAGCCGAAGTCCTCCATTGAAGCGGCGTCGATACCGACTATCTGCGCATTCGACGCTTTTTCCTTGTTGTCCTTTATCATAACTCCCCAGTATTGACTTTTCGGCGTTACTGCTTCAACGCCTTCAATAGCTCTGAGGTCTGCTAAAGTGATGTCGTCGAGCGGAGCACGGCTTTCGTTTTGCTCCCACTCACCTGTTTCCTCATTAATAGTTCCGTAACGTTCGCAAACGTTTATTTCTTTGATGTTGCCGTAGGAATTTATCTGATCCTCAAAGCCCTTGTTCATGCCTATACCTATGGAAAGCATTATAACAACAGCCGCAGTTCCGATTATAACGCCCAATACGGTTAAAGCACTTCTTGCCTTACGTCTTAAGAAGTTTCCTCCGGCAAATCGCAAAACATCGGTTTTTCTCATTTATAACCATGCCTTTCTTTTAAGCCGCAAAACTCCTTATTCATCATCCTCATCATATAAAGCTACCTTGCGCTTCTTAGATACGACAACTATAACAACAATTATAACGATAACTACTGCAAGTATGCCGCCGCCTATTGCATATTTAGCCCATCCGGGAAGACCGCTTCCGTCTACGTTGTCGCCGTTAGCGTCCATACCGGGGTCAAACATACCGGGATCCATTCCGGGGTCCATCATGCCGGGATCCATAACGTCTCCGGGCATCATCATACCGGGGTCACCGGGATTCATTGCAGCTGCCTCTGTCACTGTAACCTCAAAGGGATATTCAACTCTTTGCTCATTTGAGGATGCGTCTTCAAATGTGAACACAAGTATTGCGTTCTTTTTCTGACCTACAGCACCGGGATCGTTAGGAGTAATCTGACCGGCAAAGAAGTCGTAGCTTGATGCGTTCAATGTGCCTACATACTGAGTGGGCATAGTGAAATCGCCTTCCATGCTGACTGCAAGGTTGGTCATCGGGTTCTTAGACTTGTTGAAGTACTGGAAGGAAATCGATGTTCCGCTTGCAGGGCATTCCTCCGGCGGATACCATTCCATAAGCTCAAACTTGATAGGCTGAGTTACGGGGATATTGATAGGCATTGAAGCGTCGCCTGAGTTGTAAACGCCGTTTCTTTCATACTCAAACTTATAGCCAATCTCAATCGGGTATGACTTTGCACCGGCAGATGCGCTGGTCTTTAAGCGAATCTTATATTCGACCTCGCCGTCCTTCTCGAGCTTTTCAGTGTAGAAGGATGTAACGCCGTCGATAGGCGAGAAAACAGTTTCGTTTGCAGACTGACCGTTTCCGCTTGAGCCGCTGGACATTGTGTTGACGTTAACTGTCATATTCATAATGTCCTTGTCGTGGCTGGTGTTCTTTAAGATGAAGGTCAAAACAAACTCTTCGCCTGAAATTACCTTTTCTACGTCTACAGAGTAGCTTGAAACGATAACCTTAGGAGTTAAGGTCTTATCGTCCTTGTTTTCTTCCTTTTCCTTAACCTTTGCCTGCAAGTAGATATTAACATTATCTGTATGCTGGTTGCCCTGTGCGTCCTTGTAGTCGACCTTAGCAGTCAATGTTGTCTGAAGCTGAGGATACTCGGGGAACTTAACAGGGAAGGTTGCCTTTATCTCGTCACCTGCAGCGACAGAGCCTATGTTGACGGTATCTGTATATGTATTGAGAATAAGATCGCCGAGACCTGTAAGTGTGACGCTGACGTCGTTTGCAGGGTAATTTGTTTCATTAGTCAAGGAAATAGAGAGCTTAGTTGAAAGATTTGACTTGCCCTTGCCCTCGGGGATAGAAGCGCCTGTCAAGGTAAACTTAGGTGTATCGCTGTTTTCCTCAAGCTCAACCTCAGAAGACTCAATGTCAATATTAAATGTTCTTGCATCGCTTACCGATTTGCCGTCTGCTCCTGTGCAGGTTACGGTCAATGTAACCTGATATCTGCCGGACTTAAGAGAGCTGTCTGAAAGAATGGAAACTGTGTTTCGTCCGTTTACAAGCTCCTGCTCTGCCAAAGCACCTGCAAGAGTAAAGCCGTTGCCGGATACCGACGCTGTTGTCTTAGCGGTGTTATCCCAGCTTGAATATGACGACGGAAGCCTTGAGCCGTCGGGATAAACCCATGTCGTCTTCGAGTTGCCGTTTAAATAAAAGCTTATATTAAAAGTGTCGCCGGCGTTTATGTACTGTGAGCTGACAGTCGGGCTGTCTATTGAAACGCCGTATGAAGTTTCAAATGTCGGAACAATCGGGTTGCCGTTGCCTTCATCGGCAAATACGCCTGTCGCCATTGTCAAAACTAAAAACGCAGCGCACAAAAGTGCTAAAATTCTTTTCATAATCTTTTTTCCTTTCTCTTTATACTGATTCGGCCGCCCTGATTATCTCGGCAGCTTCCTCGGAGCCTACTCCGATTTGCTTATGAGTATTATCCTCAACAGATGATATCACACCGTCGATTATATGATAAATCTTATCGGCATAGGCGGCAATTTCCGTGTCATGAGTTACTATAACAAGCGTTTGATGATTTTCTCTTGACATCGAAACCATCATTTCCATGACCTCTATGGTAGTTCTTGTGTCCAAGTTACCTGTCGGTTCGTCCGCAAATACTATTTTGGGCTTTCCGACAAAGGCTCTTGCTATTCCGACACGCTGCTGCTGTCCGCCGGACATCTGAGTAGGCTTATGCCTCATTCGCTTGCCCAAGCCGCAGAGCTTGAGCATCTCCTTTGCCCTCTTGTCTCTAACCTTTCGCTTAACGCCCGAAAACGCCAAAGGCATTCCGACATTGTCGATAGCTGTGAAATTAGGCAGCAGGTTATATGACTGAAATACAAAGCCCATATTCTTTTGACGGAACATTGCAAGCTTTCGCTCGCTCATTTTGTCAATGCGCTCGCCGTATATCGTAACCGTGCCCTTAGTCGGCTTTTCAAGCCCCGCCATCATATTCAGAAGCGTTGACTTACCTGAGCCTGACGTACCCAAAAGGCACACTATCTCGCCCTGATTGACGACAAGATTGATTCCTGCCAACGCCCTGACCTTTTCTTTTCCTATTGTGAATATCTTGACAAGGTCTTTAATCACAATAGCAGGCTTAGCCGACACATTGGGGTCTTTGATGTTTTCCTCAATGGGCTGAACTGCCGAGGCTTGGCGAAGTCCGCCGTCAGTCTGCTCATTCAACGGTGCAGTCTTTAAATCTGTATCATTAAGCATCGGAGCTTCTTTATTCTTTGCGGGCGACGAATCGGTAAACGTTTTAACTTCTTCTGCCATCCGATAATTCTCCCTTCTTATAGCAGTCGTTACTAATACATTATAGTGCATATGAAAAATAAATCAATCGATTTCACATAATTGTAACTGAATCTTAAGATTTTTAACATTCACTTAATCTCTTAATCACGACTTTTCTTTTATAATACAATTCAGAGCGTTGATATATTGCATAAATCACTGACTGTCAACAAAAAACTTCCCGTGCGAGTGTACGCCACTCACCTCGGGAAGCTTTCTTATTCAATATAAATGCTCAGCAGTTAAATACGGCTTAATCGCAGTAAATAGTGCATTATTTCAGTGCGCCGATTACTCAGCGGCATCCTCGGTAATGTATGCAAACTGCCATTCGTCGAACACGAAGTTGCCGTTGAATACAAAGTACAAATCGTGTACACCGGAAACGGTCTTATCAAGGTCGCAGACAAATGTCTGGAACTGACCGCTTTCAGACTTAAACTGAAGAGAACCGACAGACTTACCGTCGGGAGCGTCGAGTCTGATGTCGATAATACCCTTTCCTCTTACGGTTGCAGCAAACGAGTTAGCGCCTGCACCGAAATCAGCCTTTGAAAGACCGATCCAATCGCCGTCTGAAATACTTGTTACAAAGCTTCTTTCACCGTCGTTATAGAATGCAACGCCTGCTGTTGTAACCGCAGTTTCCGCAGGAATAACCTTAAACACGTCCAGATTCTTAATCTGCTCAACACCTGCGTCTGTCATTGAAGCCGGGCTGATAGTCACTGTTTCTTCATCTACCTCGCAAGGGTCAATGCCGATGCTTCTGAATCCGCCTGCTGACGACTGCATATTCTCTAAAAGTGAAACGTTCTGATAAAGGATGTAATACTTATCATTAAACTTTTGAAGATGTGAGTGGTTGTTAGATGTCGGGTAGCCGTGCCAGCTCGGATTTGAAAGATACTCGCCTCTGTATACCCAGCTGTCAGGATTGAGCGGGTCTGTTGATGTCATATATACCATTGAGCATATGGTAGACTCGGGAGCGTTAAGCTTAATAGACCATAAATCTCTTGCCGACCAGTTTGAACAATACGTCAAAACATAAGTACCGTTGATATAGTTAAGCTCATTAGCTTCAAAATGATAAGGAGCTTTAATTACGATTATTTCACTGTCAAGAGATGTCATATCGGAGCCGAGCTTAACAAGTCTTGAGTTACCGGTATACATAGCATTTTCACCGGCGTGCATCGGGTCGCCGCCGCCGAATGCAAGCCAGCCTGTTCCGTTGTCGTCAACAACTACGCCGGGGTCAAAGCACCAAAATACCGGGTCCTCCTTAAGCTCCTGAGAATCAGGGGCAACTATCGGCTTGCCGATAGGGTCTTTCCAAGGTCCTGTAGGCGAATCAGACTTCATAACACCTATTCCTCCTGCGCTGTTGCAGAAATAGAGGAAGAACTCAGTCTTGCCGAGTGCATTCTTCTTTGACGCAATTGAAGGCGCCCAAGAACAGCCTGCCCATGTGCATATCTCAGTTACGGGAATAGTATTCTCATATGTCCAGTTGACCATGTCGTCTGTCGAATAGCAAACTAAAGAGTTGATGCTTCCGTAGCTGTTTTCACCGGTGCCGGACTTGTTGTCAAACTCCTGCTGGTCGTTTGTTCCGTAAACATAAAGTCTGCCGTCATACTCAACCGATGTAGGGTCGGCAAAAAATACATTGGAAGCTACAGGGTTGTGTTCGCCGATCGGCTTATTGGTCTTAGTCAGCTTTTCACTTATACTGAATCCCTGATCCGAACCCGGAATAAGCTCTTTTGCGATAGTAAAGTCGGTTTTTGTCGCTCCGCAGCCTGTCAGTGCAGAAGCCATTGTCAATGCGCAAATAATCATGCAAGCAATCCTCATTTTCATAATAATATCATTCCTTTCGACGCTTAAACGCCACATACTTCTTCTGCCCTCACGACACATCACACATCAGAGGATACAAAGTCAGTATCAATAATTATATATTAATTTTGCCGACAAATCAACTGCAAAAGCTAATAATTTATTGATATTTTCTTATAAGAATATAGATAAATAAAAATTTGTTGCATTTTTTATGGTTTCACGACCGTCTGGCACTTAATTATTCAATCACTTCCGACCTAAAAAAGCGGTGAAAAAACATCTTGACAAATCAGCAAGTTGGATATAAAATAACATACAGTATCAATATACGGGCTCGTAGCTTAGCTGGAAAAGCGCTGCGTTCGCAACGCAGAGACCGTGGGTTCGAACCCCATCGGGTCCACCAACCAATTAATCGGCACTACTTCACGAAGCAGTGCCGATTATTAAAAATTTGCTCGGGAGGTATCTGTATGCCGGATTACAAGGCTATGTATTATCATTTGGCAGGGCGCATGGCTACTGCTATTGATGCGCTGGAGGCAACTACCAATGCGCTGGTCACCATAACCGAAAAGCTGAAGCTGGCGCAGCAAACCACAGAGGAAATGTTCATTTCCGGTTCTGACGACGATGAGGATTCACAGGATGAATCAATTTCGGACTGAGAACTGTAGTTCGTCAGTTCCGTAAGCGGCAGCTATATCGCCGAGAAATTGCAAAACGTCCGAAACGGGCGTTTTCTTCTTAAGCGAAGAGTACAGCTGTATTTGCTCTGTTCTGCTGTTGTTCCGTCTAACTTCAATTTACTTTATGAAAAACTATTGACATTTAAATGCTGTCGTGCTATTATAATATTCGCAATTTGCCGCTGTGGTGGAATAGGCAGACACAAGGGACTTAAAATCCCTCGGATTAACCTCCGTACCGGTTCAAGTCCGGTCAGCGGCACCAGCGTGGAACGCACCGCACCGAGAAAAGCTTCTGTAGAAATACGGAAGCTTTTTTATTTATCTTCCGAAAAATCTTTTTTCCAAAGCTGAGACATAACAGAACACCGGTTTTATACTCCGTGTATCAAAACCGATGCTCAGTTTCTTTTTGTATAAATACCCATCTAATGAAAAAGGGCTGTGAAAAACAGCCCTTTAGTATTATAACCAAACAATTTTACTTATGAGTACCTGCAAAGAAGAATGCAAGCGTTCCGGGTCCGACGTGTGAGCCCGTCACCGGCTCATAGCATTCAACAATTGTTTTTCCGCTGAAGCCACGCTTTTTCAGCTCTGAAATCAACTCGTCAGCCGCTCCCTCGTCGTCGGCGTGAGCTATTGCCACTGTTGCGTTTTTATCCTTTGCCAATCGGTCATACTTATCGGCAAGAGTTATAATAGCCTGCTTTCTTCCCCTCGCCTTTCCGCAGATGACAATTCGTCCCTGCTCATCGCCTGTTAAGATAGGCTTGATATGCAAAAGTGAGCCGACAAAAGCCGTAACGTTTGAAATTCTTCCGCCGCGCTTTAAGTACTCCAAATCGTCAACAGTAAAGTACTGGCAGATTGTCTCACGTTCTTCAAGTATAATCCTTTCGATATCCTCAAACGCTACCCCCTGATTAATCAGCTCGACTGCCCTCAAAACCTGTATGCCCTCGCCCAGAGAGGCCGCATAAGTGTCAATAGAGGTTATCTTTCTTTCAGGGTAGCTTTCCTTAAGCTCCTTAACGGCAATTGCCGCTGAATTGGCAGCTCCGCTGATTCCGCCGGACATTCCTATATACATAACGTCATCCCCGTTTTTCAGTGCCTCCTCAAAGGCTAAAACGAAGGTCACAATATTTATCATCGATGTTTTAACAAACGCGCCCTGACGCATTGCGTCGTAAAACGCCTTGCCGTTGAAGCCGTCTATGGTGTTGTAATCGGCAGGCTCTCCGTTAACTGTATATGAAAACGGCACTATCGTTATATTATGTTCTCTTAAAAGCTCAACAGGCAGATTTGCCGATGTATCCGTAAAAAGCCTTATCATTTTTATTCCAATCCCTTCTGAAATTCAAGGCAGGAAATACCCCTGTGCGGTGTGTTTTGAAATTTGCACATTTCCAATTCCTTATGCAAAATCAGTGAGTAACCTGCGTATTTTCTTAGCTTATCATACCACAGTATGGCGAAAGCTTCAAGCTCTCATTCAGTTTTTGCACTCTACAAAGAGAAATCAAGCAGTAGAGTCGGCTCTATTGCAACTCTACTGCTCGATAAATTACATATTATGTGATTGTTTTCGCTTTTTCCTCAGGTAAAAACTAAGAAATACTTCTATTTCAGCCGGTACTATCAGCAAGAACAGCTGCCACCAATTTCTTTCCAAAAAAGTAAAATAAATTGTCGCAATGACGCTCAGTATGAGAAGAGAAACGATATAAAAGTTGTATTTTCCCTTTTCCCAAATCGAATGAAGAATCAAAAGAGTTATCAAAGAAATCGGAACGGCATACACAAAAATCAGCCAAACTATACTTCCGCAAAGCCAGACGATTATGAATATCAGCAAAGCCAATATCCAAATTCCGACAATCGTTATGCTCGTTATAATCTTAAACGGCAACGCTCTTACTGTCGTCATTATGGTCGGCTTTTCTGTCGGGTCGTGCTGAGTCAGCATATAATCAACCGTAACTCCGAAAATGTCCGCCATTTTTTTCAAAACAATAACATCCGGTACAGACTCCGCACGCTCCCACTTTGAAACCGACTTATCGGAATAATTGATCATCTGCGCAAGCTCAAGCTGGGTAAAACCCGATTTTGTCCGAAGTTCAATTATGTTGCTGGCGATAATTGTCTCCATTTCTTTCATCAAATAAAAACCGTTCCTTTCGCACAAACGCTTTTATGGTCGTCAGGACGCTTGCCGTACATCCACAAACAGCAATGTATATTCCGCTATACGATACCGCTATGGATGCAGTATTACAGCAAGCACTTGAACCATTATACTATTACTTGCTGAAAAATGCAACTCCTATAGCACCGGGTCCGATGTGCGTTCCTATAGTCGCACCGATTTTTAATATAGGCAGACTGCTCGTGCCATGCTCCCAGAATTGTCTTGAATCTTCAACGTATTTATTTAAAACGCTGCCGTCAGAGCCGGAAAACGCAAGTGTGAACGGCTTTGAAAAATCTACCTCGCCGCATTTTGAAATAAGCTCAGCCAAAAGATTATTCGCATTTTTTGACCCTCTTGCCTTTCCTGCAAGGGCAACCTCTCCCTGCTCAATGCTGATAACAGGCTTAATCGATAAAAGACTTCCCGCAAGTGCAACGGTTTTCGAGATTCTTCCGCCGCGCTTTAAATATTCAAGTGTTTCCAAGAGCGCAAGGACGTGAATTTTTTCCTTAGACGAATTAAGCTCATCGACAAGCTCGTCAACGCTTACGCCGCTGTTCACTAAGCTTACAGCGTATTGAATAAGGATTGCTTCACCCAATGAAGCATTGAGCGAATCAACTACATACGCTTTGCCTCCGACAGCTTCGTCTGCAATGCAGGCACTTTGATATGTACCTGACAGCTTAGATGACAGCGTTATCGCAACGGGAGTGTCGCCGTTTTCAAGAACCTTTGTGAAGGCTTCTTCGTATATCGTGGGCGATATTTGAGATGTTGTCGGCATACTGTCAGACTCGATAAGCTTTTCAAAGAATAAATCGGGCGTTAAGTCTTGACCGTCTTTATACTCCTTGCCGTCGAATGAAATTATTATCGGCAGGTGAATTAAACCCATTTCATTTGCCTTGTCACATGAAATGTCCGAAGCCGAATCTATGATTAGTTTTATTGCCATGGAAATTCTCCTATCTGCTGCTTTTCAAAACGTATTCCTTTAAATACTCAACAGCCTTTACATATCCGTCAAAGCCCAAGCCCATAATTGTCTTTATCGCTGCTTTTGAAACATATGAAATCTGCCTGAAGTCCTCACGCTCCTTAACATCGGAAATATGAACCTCCACAGTCGGTATGGACACAGCTTTTAAAGCATCCAAAATCGCAACCGATGTGTGGGTGTATGCGGCAGGATTGATTATTATGCCGTCAAAAACACCGTATGCCGCCTGAATTTCGTCGACAATAGCTCCTTCGTGATTAGACTGGAAGAACCGAGGCTCTATTCCCTCTTTTTCGCACGCCGACTTTATAAGCTCGACAAGCGCTGAATAGGTCTTGTCGCCGTAAATCCCTGGCTCTCTTATTCCCAGCATATTGATATTAGGACCGTTGATTATAAGAAGCTTCATATATTTTACTTTCCTTTCACTGCGACAATTATATCACGCTTTAAGCAATTGCACTATTTTTAAAGCGGCTTTTTCAATTGTCTGGTCGTTTTCAATTGAAAAATCGGCAAAGCGCTCGTAATATGGCTTCCTACGGTTATAAAGCTCATATAAATCTGATTTTAATGATATAGGACGTGAATCCTTGGGAAGCTTTGATATATCCCTTTTTATCCAGACGATAACGCCGTTCTGATGCAAAAGCCCATAGTTCTCCGGCACAGTGACGCATCCGCCGCCTGTTGAAATAACCTTACCCGAAAGCTTTGAATAAATTGCAGTCTGCTCAGTTTCAAGCTTTCTAAAGCCCTGCTCGCCGATATCCTCAAAAATCTTTGGTATGCTCTTTTTTGCGCTCTCGGCAATTTTATCGTCAAGCTCAATGACCTCACGGTTTAAAAGCTTGCCAAGCTCTTTTGCTATAGCGCTCTTTCCGCACCCCGGCATACCTATAAGTATGATATTGCCCATCTCGCAAGACAGCTTATTAAAAATATAATCTGTTCTTGAATCGTCAATAATAGAACCGGTAAAAATCTCTGCGCTCTTTTTTGCCTGAGCGCAAAGCATATAAAGACCGTTCAGATTCTTAATTTTCAAGTCCTCAGCTTGAAGCAGTAAGGCGGTTCTTAATGGATTATATATAGCGTCTAAAACTCCTTCGCATTCAGGGAACAGTGTTAAATCAACGCACGCAGAGCCGTTATTCGGATACATCCCGACAGGGGTTGTGTTTACTATGACCTTAGCGTTCGAATGCTTATCAAGGTTTGTATAATTATTCTCGCCGCTTCTGCTGATAACAGTTACGTCAGCGCCCATATCGGCAAGTGCCTTACACACAGTTACAGACGTTCCGCCGCTGCCCAAAACCAACGCTTTCTTGCCCAAAACGTCAATTCCGCTTTTTTTAACCATCTCGCAAAAGCCGAAGTAATCGGTGTTGTCGCCGTAAATTCTGCCGTCTTTTTTGACTATTGTGTTGACACTTTTAAGAATACGCGCCGTTTCTGACATCTCGTCGCAGCACTCGGCGGCGACTTTTTTATATGGGATTGTTACATTTAAAGCGTCCCACTCGCCGTTTTTTAAAAAGTCAACAACCTCTTCTTTGGACTTTTCATAAAGCTTATATTCATATTCCCCCAACATAGAATGGATTTGAGGGGAATAACTGTGAACAAGCCTTTCGCCCAAAAGACCGCAGCGAAGCATTATAAGACCTCCCGATAGCTTCCGAGGTAGTTATACTCCTGACATATATCACCAAGCTCGCTCATAAGCTGCAAAAACTGAGGCGAGTAAACGGGTGTGTCCAGATCGAAATAGAACATGACCTCAAAATCTCTTTCGGGAATAGGACGGCTTTCAAGCTTGTTGAGGTTTATTCCCAAAGCGTAAAGCCTTGAAAGAAGCATATACAAAGAGCCTCTCTTGTTCTCTAAAACTACCATAAGGCTTGTTTTATCTGAGCCGGGGTAAATCTCTAAATCCTTTGAAATGCAAATAAAACGTGTGTAGTTGTTGTCCTTGTCCTGAACGTTTTCTTTAAGGCAGGATAAACCGTAAAGCTTGCAGCACTCCATAGACGACAAGGTTGCAATGTCGTTTCTGTCAGACTCTGAAACCATCTTTGCAGCAACTGCTGTATTCTCGCAGGGAATAATCTTAACTCCCTTTAATGTCTGCAAGAATGCAGCGCACTGGCTTATTGCCTGCTGGTGAGAGTAAATCTCCTTGATGTCTGAAATGGCTGTTCCCGGCTTTGCCAAAAGGTTGTGGGCAACCTTAACTCTTATGCTTCTTACTATGCTGAACTTACGGCTCATCATCAAATCGTAAACTGAGTTGACAGAGCCTGCGGTGCTGTTTTCAAGCGGAACAACACCGTATTTGCAAAAGCCCTTTTCAATAGCTGTGAAAACAGACTCAAACGAGGAGAAATACATAATGTTGGGGTACTTAAAAAGCTTGTCGCAGGCAATCTGTGAATACGCGCCCTCAACGCCCTGACAGGCAACCGCCGCTCTTTCCGGGAAAAGCTTAGGGGTGTTCTCAATGGCAGAGCTTATCTTAGATGTCAGGTCGCTGCCCTTGCCGATAACTCTGTTCTGATGGCTGCGGCTCAGCTCAAACATCAATGAGTAAAGAAGCTGAGTGTATTCCTGAAGCTCCTCGGGGGTCTTATCAACAACGTCTTTAAGCTTATCCCTCTCTCGCTTGACATCTAAAACAGGGAGTGAATGCTCCTTTTTATATCCTGCCAGCTCGCCTGCAATTTCCATTCTCTCGGTAAACAGCTTAACTAACTGATCGTCAATAGCGTCTATTTTTTCTCTGAAATCCTTGCGATCCATAATAAAAAACCTCTCTTTTTCATAGCACAAACGGCCTATTTAATCTCTTTTTTTCTTGAAAGCATAGCATCGTATACAGCTATTGCAGCTGCTGCCTCTATGCACGGCACTGCTCTTGGGACAATGCACGGGTCGTGTCTGCCCTTGATAATCAGCTCTTCTTCGACAGAAGAAGTCAAATTAACGCTTTGCTGAGCCTTGCCGATTGACGGTGTGGGCTTAAACGCCGCTTTAAAGGTGAGCGGCATACCGTTGGTTATTCCTCCGAGAATACCGCCGCAATTATTGGTTTTGGTGACGATTCTGCCGCCTTCAACGGCAAATTCATCGTTATTTTCGCTTCCCGTTATCCTTGCGCATTCAAAGCCCAAGCCAAATTCAAGACCCTTAACGGCAGGAATGCTGAAAACTATTGAAGCTATTCTTTGCTCCATGCCGTCAAACATGGGGTCACCCAGTCCTGCCGGCAAGCCTAAGATTTTGCACTCAATAACACCGCCGACTGAATCGCCGTCGGACTTCGCTTCAGCGATGCGCTCGATCATTTTCTGACCCATCTCATCGCTGACGGTCGGGAATGCCTTTTCGGATGTCGGAGCATTGAGCTCGCCTTCGTCACACACATCAGCTATTGAACTGATTCTTGTCAATATACTTATGCCCTCTTTTTTTAGCTGCTGTAGAATTACTCCACCGGCTATGCACAAAGGAGCAGTCAATCGTCCGGAAAAGTGACCTCCGCCTGCGTAATCCTGATAGCCGAAGTATTTAACCTGTGCGGTGTAGTCGGCGTGACCCGGACGGGGCAGAACCGCTAAGTTGCTGTAGTCCTTTGAATGCTGATCGGTGTTTCTTATAATAGCTGTTAACGGAGTTCCGCAGGTGAAGCCGTTTTTAACTCCGCACAAAAATTCGGGAGCGTCCGCCTCCCTGCGCTGTGTCGAATAGCTGTTCTGACCCGGCGCACGGCGCTTTAAAAACCTTATAAGCTGATCCTCGTCTATTTTGCATCCAGCGGGAAGCCCCTCTAAGGTCATGCCTATCGCCGGTGAATGAGACTGACCGAAAATCGTCAGCCTGATATTTTCGCCATAGTTGCTGCTCATTTTAAGCTTCCTCCGTTTCAATTTCAAGACTTGAAAAGTCATTCCAAAACTCAGGGTAAGACTTTTCGACGCACTCTGCACCGTTTACCGTAACGTCGCCGTCACACGAGCAAGACGCAACAGCCGCAGACATTGCAATTCTATGGTCATTAAACGAATCGACTGTTCCGCCTTTTAACTTCGCCTTGCCGTTGATTATCATTCCGTCGTCTGTCGGAGTGATGTCTGCACCGAGATTACTGAGCATTCGGCAGGTTGACAAAATCCTGTCGGATTCTTTTATCTTAAGCCTTTCGCCGTTTATAACAACCGTCTGTCCTTCGCAAACGCACGCTAATGCGCATAAGGTCGGTATGAGGTCGGGAATCTGCGAAGCGTCGATTGTAGTGCCTAAAAGGCAGTTCTTTTTCACTGTTACCGAGCCTGAACCGAAAGCAATATCGGCGCCCATCCTTTTTAATATTTCGATAACAGCTTTGTCACCCTGAGATGAGGATAAATTAAGTCCCGAAACTGTAACTCCTTTTTCGCTCATTGCACCCATACACATAAAGAAGGCAGCATTTGAATAGTCGCCCTCGACTTTAAACTCACTGCTCATCCTCGGCTTTTGACTTCCGAAAATTTTATATACATTGCCGCATTTATCAAACACTATCCCGGCGCTCTTTAAAACGTCCTCAGTCATCCTTATATAGCTTTCAGACTGGATTCTGCCGATAATTTCAAGCGTTGAATCGCCTTCGAGCAACGGCAAAGCCATTAATAGCCCTGATATATACTGACTTGAAACGTCGCCTGAAATTTTATACTCGCCGCTTTTAAGCTGACCTTGGCAGATAACTCTGCCGTCACGCTTGTTTACCGTTACTCCGTAGCTTGCCAAAACCTCGTCCAGCGGACAAAGAGGTCTATCGTAAAGCCTGCCCCTCGGCAAAAACTCGGCGTTTATTCCCAGTGCTCCGAAAACAGGGAGCAAGAAGCGAAGCGTTGAACCGCTTTCACCGCAGTCGGGAGCGCATTTATCAACAGTTTTTTTTATCGGGTTGACCTCGATTCTGCTGCCGTTTACTCTTATATCAGCTCCTGCCGAATTCATACAGGAAATTGTCGCTTTGATGTCCTTTGAAATGCCGTCGCATATGATAACTGAGCTTTCGTCCGACAGTGCCGCCGCTATGACCGCTCTGTGGGCAAAGGATTTTGAAGCCGGAGCTAAGATAAGTCCGCTTCTTGAGCCGTGGGGAATAGTTACAGTCACTTTACCCCACCGTCCTTCATCCAATCAATAAGCTCGGACTTTTTAATCTTAACAAGCTCGCACTCTCCGATTTTTCTCGGCACTATAATTGTTATATCCTTTGATGAAGCTTTTTTGTCGGAAAGAGCCGCCGAAAACATATCGTCTATAGGATATTCAGCCATGGTGGGAAGTGAGTATTTTTCAATCAGGGAAACTATTCTTTGTGCGTCATCATTCGATAAATATCCCCGTTTGACTGCACTTCTTGCAATAACGCACATACCTATTGCCACTGCCTGACCGTGCAAAACCGTGAACCTTGAGCAGGCTTCAACGGCGTGTCCTACTGTGTGTCCAAGATTTAAAAGCATTCTCAGACCCAAATCAAACTCATCCGATTTAACTATATCACGCTTCATGGTCACACACGTTTTTATAACGTGCTCAAGCTGATTCTCAACAGGAGTATTCATAAGCTCCCCGAAAAATTCCTCGCTGAATAAAACCGCATACTTTATAACCTCGGCACAGCCGCAGAGAAATTCATCTTTAGGAAGTGTTGACAAAACGTTCGGGTCACATATAACCAGTGACGGCTGATAAAACGCCCCAACCTGATTCTTTCCGTTTTCTAAATTGACAGCGGTTTTTCCGCCTACAGAGGAATCGACCATCGCCAAAAGGGTTGTCGGAATCTGAATAAAGCCTATTCCCCTCTGATAGGTTGCGGCGGCAAAGCCTGTCAGGTCGCCGACTACTCCCCCGCCGAGCGCAACCAAAAAGTCGCTCCTTGTAAGCCTATTGGAGAGTAAAAACTCTAAAAGCTCTGTGTATACCGCCATGCTCTTTGACTTTTCGCCGTGAGGAAAAACAAAGCTCATCACCGCAAAGCCGGATTTTTCTAAAGAATTCTTAACTCTTTCGCCGTAAAGAGGAAAAACATTGTCATCGGACACTATAACTGCGGTTTTGCCCTTGACAAGCCCTGAAATCAGCTCGCCGCTTGAGCCAAGAAGTCCTTCGGATATTAAAACCTGATAGTTTTTTGAAGCTGAAACCTCAATGACCGTCATTTTCCGTCGACCTCCTCTTTTCTTTGCTTTCCTTCCAGTAAAATACGCTCCAGCGTTTCAATATCGCTGTTTTTAATCGCTTCTTTATATTCATTTAAGCTATTTATCAATATATCAAGCTCATTTTCAAGGTAATCCTTGTTTTCTATGAACAGCTCAGCCCACATTTTGGGATTAAGCCATGCAACACGAGTCATATCCTTATAGCTTCCGGCTGAAAAGCCCTTGTGCGCTCCTGCTGTCGGACTTTTAATGTATGCGTTTGACACAACATGGGCGAGCTGGGATGTGAAAGCAATCATCTCGTCGTGCTTTTCGGCTGTAGTGACGGATATATGACCGAATCCGGCAGGAGCTAAAAGCTCCTTAACTCTGCTCAAAAGCATGATGTCGTTGAAATCGGGAGGGACAATAACCATCGGCGCACCGACAAACATATCAGCTCTTGAGTATTTAAGACCCGAAAAATGTGTTCCTGCCATCGGGTGACCGCCGAGGTAGGTAAAACCATACTTTTCGGCAGCTTCAAAGCCTGCTCGGCAAACAAGCCTTTTTGTTCCGCAGCAGTCTATAACTATCGGCTTTTTGCCGATATATCTGCCCATCTCATTCATATATTCAGCCGCAGCCTTGGGGTAAACGGATATTAAAATTATGTCGCAGGCGGATATATTGTCCTCGTTAAGCTCGCCGTCGCAGACAAGCGATATTTTTGCAAATTCAAGTGAGGATTTATCAATATCAAAGGCTAAAACCTCATGTCCTGCCTTTTTATAAGCCTTGGCAAATGAACCGCCTATAAGTCCCAAGCCGACTATTCCGACTGTCATTTAAAGTGCCGCCTTTCTGACAGCGTCAATCTTTGCAGAAAGCTTAGCATAGTCCTCGGGGCGAAGCGACTGCGCACCGTCGCAAAGTGCGTGCATCGGGTCGTTGTGAACCTCGATAATAAGTCCGTCTGCACCGGCAGCAGCTGACGCTAAAGCCATAGGCTCAACAAGCCTTGCCATACCTGTAGCGTGGCTGGGGTCGGCTATAACCGGCAGATGTGAAAGCTCATGGAGCATCGGGATTGCCGAGATATCCATAGTGTTTCTTGTGTAGTCGCTGTAGGTTCTTATTCCTCTTTCGCAGAGCATGATGTTTTCATTACCGCTTGCCATGATGTATTCAGCGCTCATCAAAAGCTCCTTGAGTGTGTTTGCAAGTCCTCTTTTTAATAGTATTGGTTTGTTGGTTCTTCCAAGCTCACGCAAAAGGTCGAAGTTTTGCATATTTCTTGCACCGACCTGCAAAACGTCGATATCCTCAAACAGCGGCAAATCGGTTATGCTCATAATTTCTGAAACGATAGGCAAGCCTGTTTCCTTGCTGGCAATCTTTAAAAGCTCAATTCCTGTTCCCTTTAAGCCTTGGAAGTCATACGGTGAGGTTCTCGGCTTGAAGGCTCCGCCTCTGAGCATATTTGCGCCTGCCGCCTTAACAGCCTTTGCAATGCCTACTATCTGCTCCTCGGTTTCAACCGAGCAAGGTCCTGCCATCATGCAGAAGTTTCCTCCGCCTATCTTAACACCCTTGACGTCGATAACAGTATCCTCGGGGTGGAATTTTCTGTTGCAGCACTTAAACGACTCCGAAACCCTTGTTACCGACTCAACGATATCAAGACTTTCAATAAGATCCCTATCGACCTTTGATGTGTCACCGATAAGTCCGATAACAGTGTTGAACTCTCCCTCGGAAATGTGAACGCCTATTCCCATTCCCTTAAGCCAGCTGATAAGCTGCTGTCTTCTTTCTTCACTGACGTTTTTCTTTAAAGCTACTACCATATTAAAAACATTCCTTTCAAATTGCATTTACATTTTTTAATCTAAAATAAAAAGCCGCACAAGCAACCTGTGCAGCCGATAAACTAAAACTTAAAGTTCATTTTTGCAACACAAATCACTTTACATCAGAACTGTAGCTGGGTAAAGTAAAAGTAATATGCGTTGTAAAAATAAGCTCTTAACATATAGCAAATCTCCTGTTTATTTAACATCTTATGTTAGTATAATCACCTTAAACGCATTTGTCAATAGTTTTTAAAGAAAAATTTTGCGATTTAAAGTAAAAAAGCAGAACTTTCTTTAAAACCGACCTTTGTGTTCGGTATAACCTCATAAATGTCAAATTATTTTCGTTTCATAACGTGACATAATCGCAGGACTTGAAATTGCATAGACTGTTAAGCTCGGAATAATCCTATAAATCAATCTTCATATCACTGCCGATACAGCCGCAACGGATTCAATTGTATTTAAATATTTTCTTTTCGTATACCGCAAGCCTTGATAAATACACGTTGATAATAAGCATATATATCATGTTATAAATTATCAATAAAATTCGAAGAATTAATCATTATACATCAATATTATTATCATTATTTATCATTGAAAAAGGATACCTTATAGCTTATTCTATAAGGTATAAAGCAGATTTATAAATTAAATCATATAACTAAATGAAAGGATTATCTCAATGTCCAAAAATCTTCTTATCTACACAAGAGAACCGATGCATACCGACATTTACGATGCCAAGCTTGCATACAGTATGCACCTTGCCATCGACTGCGGCGACGGCTACAAGGCTCTCAATCACAACTCCGGTGTTTTCTTTGCAAAGGTCACACACAACCCCGACGGCACAATGAACGCTAAATCCTTAAAAGCTCCCTTTGCCTTCAAGCTTCAGGACGGTAAATACGGCATTGTTGCAATAAGAACCAACGCCGACGGAAGTCCGGACGAGCAAAGCTGCGGCTGCGTTTTAGCTGCTGTTACATCCGACTTTTTGCACTATGACGAGCTGGGACTCATAAAGCTCTGCGATACATACGTTGAAAAGGTTGCAGTCAAGTTCTGTGAAAAGGGTCAGGCATATAAAATCTGTTATATGACCGAAGGCGTTCACAAGGCTGCAAAGTGTGCTGATTTCTATTCCTTGAGCTGTATGCCCGTCAATGTCTGCGACAATGACCCGAACTGTCAGCTTAAAAAGCCTGAGCTTGAAGGACTTGACATTGAAGGCGCACATTCAAGCTGCGAAATTGAAATCCCCGACGATATCGCCGAAAAGCTCATCAATAAGCTTACAACTCCTAAAAATATTGCTATAGACTTCCCTGCCGAGGTAACAGCGTCAAGCGCCGACGAGCTTTCAGACATCAAAGCAGTTGCCCGCTACACCGACGGCTCGACCGATGAAAAGCGTGTGGATTGGGATTTGTCCGCAGTTGATTTTTCAAAGCCGGGAAGATACGAAATCAAGGGCAGCGTTCATCAGGATCACTTTGCATTCCCTGTTGCTACCGACAGAGCCGACCCGTGCATCGGCAAGTGGAACGGAAAATACTACTTCATCGCAACAAACGACGCCGACGGCAACCGCACGCTCAACATCCGCTGTGCCGACAGCATACCCGAGCTTGTCAATGCAGAAGAAGTGTGTATTCTTGATACAAATACCTATGAAGATATCCGTGGGCTCTTATGGGCGCCTGAGTTCCATATTATTAATGACAGGCTTTACATTTTCCACGCTGCAACAACCGGAGAATTCTTCTGGGAAGAGAGCCATCTGATGGTTTTGCGTGAGGGCGGCGACCCAATGAATAAGGACGACTGGTCGCGCACAAAGCGCATAACCAAAAAGGACGGCAGCGAGCTCTGCGAAGCAGGAAAGGTTATTTCACTTGATATGACCACCTTCCGCTGGGAGGGCAAGGACTATGTTGCGTGGTCGCAGCGTCAGTTCGTGCCTGTAGACCAGGGTGCTTGGCTGTTATTTGCCCGGCTCGATACAAATGACCCATGGAAGCTTGCAAGCGATCCGATTGTTCTTTCCAAGCCCGACTACGGCTGGGCCAACAATCACACCTTTGTCGACGAGGGACCGTTTGCACTTCTGACAGACGACAAGGTTTGGCTTTCCTTCTCAAGTGCCGCTGTCGACTCAACATATGTCGTTTCGTTCATTACACTTGAAAAGGGCAAGGACCCGCTCGTCGCTGAAAACTGGGTTAAGAGCAATTATCCTTCCTTCACCTCAAGAAGCGTTGAGGGCGAGTTCGGAACAGGTCACAACGCATACGTCATCGATGACGACGGCAAGGTTTGGAACACCTATCACGCACGTCCCGGGGTTTACGGTCCGAGATCAAGCGGTATTAGAAGAGTACACTTCGACGTTTACGGCGAGCCTGTCTTAGACGTTGCGGAAGAGCTTGACGTCAATCCCGAGCTTAAGGAAATCAAAACTGTTTTGACAGTAAAGTAAACAATATAAATACAATTCCGCATGGCAGCCGATATAATGATTATATCGGCTGTCTCACAATTGTACTTTTATTAAGAAAGGATTGTAACATATGCTGTATGCTGCTAGGCCAAAGAGTCGTGCAATAACTGACTGCAAGCTTGAAAACGGATATCTTTATTTATATTCCGAAACAGGCACACATCGCATCGCTCCCATAACCGACAGTATTTTAAGAGTGACTTATACCGAGCGCAGCACTTTTTCCGACCGCAATAAGCCCGGCGTCATCCTAAAAGAAGCATCGGGTGAATTCAGACTTGTCGACGGCAAGGAGAGTATTTTATTCAAGTCGGATTCCATCACCCTTGAAATTGATAAAAAGACCTCTGCATTCAGCTATTTTAATGTCGAAGGACGTCATTTGCTCTCAGAAAATGAGAAAGAGCCGAGAACCTTGGACGAGTTTACAGTCTACAAAACCGGCGAAGCTGTCACCGAGACAATTAAGACTGCCGACGGCGAGAAAAAGGTCGTAACCGCAGGCAAGCAGATCGAGAACGGCAGGCTCTATCACACTAAATTAAATCTTAACTTTGCCGAGGGAGAAGCACTTTACGGCTTGGGCCAGCACGAGGAAGGCTTTATGAACCTGAGAGGCAAGACAATTTACAGCTATCAGGCGAACCGTAAAATAGCGATTCCTATGCTTGTTTCAAGTATGGGCTACGGAATTTTAAGCGACACCTACAGTCCGCTCATCTTCAACGACAACGAATACGGCTCATATATCTACACAGAAGCTGACGACGAGCTTGATTTTTACTTCATATACGGTGAAACCCCGGACGGCGTAATAAAGGGCTACCGTCAGCTCACGGGAAAAGCGTCGCTTCTTCCAAAGTGGGCGTTCGGATATATGCAGTCCCAGGAGAGATACGAAAACTTCGGCGAGCTGATAGACACCGTTTCTCAGTTCAGAAAAAGAAATATCGGTCTTGACTGCATTATTCAGGACTGGTGCTCATGGCCGGACGGTCAGTGGGGTCAAAAGGAATTCGACTCTGTAAGCTATGCAAATCCCACTGAGAACATCGCAAAAATTCATGAGCTGAATGCAAAATTCATGCTTTCAATCTGGCCCAACCCCTCAGGCGGAACTCCTGACTTTAATGAGTTCAACGAAAAGGGACTTATGGTCGAAACTAAGGACGTATATGACGCCAACAACCCCGAAGCACGCAAGGTCTACTGGAAGCAGGTCAACGACAAGCTGTTCTGCCATGGAATCGACGCTTGGTGGTGCGACAACAGCGAGCCTTATTCACCTGAATGGAACCTTGTCATCAGGCATGAGGAAGGCAGAGCCTATGAAGATTATATACACACTGCCTCAGACAGGTTCGACAAGTGGTGCTTAAACCTTTTCCCGTTTAACCATTCAAAAACTCTTTATGAAGGTCAGCGCTCTGTTACAAACGACAAGCGAGTTGTCAACCTGACGCGCTGCGCGTACACGGGTCAGCAAAGACATTCATGTATTCTTTGGTCTGGAGACACCGCTGCGTCATGGGATACATACCGCCGTCAGATTGCGGCAGGACTTAACTTTTGCGCATCGGGACTTCCATACTGGACAATGGATATCGGCGGCTTCTTCGTTAAGAACTCCGTCAACTGGTATTGGAAGGGCGACTACGATAACACAGTAAACGACCCGGCATACAAGGAGCTTTACGTCAGGTGGTTCCAGTGGGGAGCATTCCTGCCGATATTCCGTGCGCACGGAACGGACTGCCGCCGTGAACCTTGGGCATTTGAAGACAAATCCGATATGCGCTTCTACGACGCACTTGTAAAAGCAAATCACCTTAGATATACACTCATACCGTATATATATTCAGCGGCGGCAAGCGCTTACTTTAACGACGACTCGATAATCAAACCTCTCGCCTTTGAGTATTCAAGCGATGAAAACGTTTTGGATATAAAAGACCAATACCTGTTCGGGGACAGCATGATGGTATGTCCGGTCACAAGACCTATGTATTATGACCTATCCGGAGCAATTACCGATGCAGACTGTACTCAAAGAGTTTATCTGCCGAAGGGCAACAGATGGTATGACATGAACACAAATACTCTCTATGACGGAGGTCAGTATATAAACATCGAGACGCCTCTTGACACCATTCCTGTTTTTATAAAGGAAGGCTCAATCATACCGTTTGCCGAGTTCAAGCCATATGTGTCGGCTGATGATGAGATAACCTTTAAAGTCTACCACGGAAAGGACGCAGAGTTTATGCTCTACGAGGACGCAGGCGACGGCTACGGCTACGAGAACGGCGAATACAGCTTCACAACAGTTGCATGGTCTCAAGACGACAAAACGCTTACAGCGTCTGACGGAAGAAAGCTCAGGTTTGAAGTGGTATAAGGCTTGAATGTGCTTTATAAGCGGCTTATAATCAATGTATTCATGATAATGTAATAGTAAAGCCGTGCCCGAAAGCTTATCGGGCACGGCTTGTATTGTTTTTGTCTAAGTCTGCTGCTCTATCTATTAATTGAATATATCGCTTTATTTACATTCAGTACAGATATACTCCGGCACAGTTTTTTCGTTTATAACCGACTCGTAAAGCCGCCAGCCGCCTGCTAAGTTATAGCAGTCATAGCCGTTTCCCGAAAGAATGCGGCAGGCAATATAGCTGCGCAGTCCGCTGTGGCAGTGAACGTACACCGGCTTATCCTTTGGAAGCTCAGAAAGCCTGTCACGCAATGCGTCGAGCGGTATATTTATAAATCCGTCGATTTTTCCTCGGCTGACTTCCGTTTTGGTTCTGACGTCCAAAAGGGTTACGCTTTCGTCCCTCGGAAGCCCCTCGACATCGTGCCAGAAGAACTGCTTCACCTTTCCCGTCACAACGTTCTCAGCGACAAAGCCGAGCATATTTACCGGGTCCTTTGCACTTCCGAAAGGAGGAGCATAGCAAAGCTCAAGCTTAGTCAAATCAGTTATCCTTGCGCCGAAGCGAATTGCGGCTGCTATAACATCCATTCGCTTATCAACGCCGTCGAAGCCCACAATCTGTGCGCCTATTATCTTAAGCGTTTTCTTATCCCACAAAGCTTTTATTGACATATTGGTTGCGCCGGGGTAATATGAAGCATGAGAGCCGGAATAAATATATGCCTTATCGTAGTCAATTCCTGCTGACCTTGCACTTTTTTCGTTGATTCCGGTTGTAGCAACCGTCATATCAAACAGCTTCAAAACAGCCGAGCCTTGAGTGCCTGTATACTCAGACGAAATACCGGCTATATTGTCCGCCGCAATTCTGCCCTGCTTATTAGCCGGTCCTGCAAGCGGAATAAACGACGGCTGCTCTGTAATAAAATCATCAACCTGTACGGCGTCGCCCACAGCATAGATATCTGCAAAATTGGTTTTCATATGACTGTCGACTATAATACTGCCCCTTTGATTCACTTCAATTCCGCAGTCACGAGCCAAAGCGGTTTCAGGGCGAACTCCGACACTCAGTATAACCATATCGGAATCAAAGCTGCCGCTGTCAAGGACAACGGTTTTGCCGTCTACAGCCCTTAAGCCGTTATTAAGGTAAAGCTTTATACCTTTTGACTTTATATAGCGGTGAACATCCGCAGCCATGTCAAAATCAAGAGGAGCTATCAAGTGATCCGAAAGCTCGACTACGGTAACATCAAGTCCGGATTCCTTTAGATTTTCTGCCATCTCAACTCCGATATATCCGCCGCCTATAACAGCTGCCGACTTCGGCTTAGCAGTCTCTATATAGCTTTTAATCTTAAATGTATCGGGAATATTTCTGAGGGTAAACACATTCTCGCCGTTGACGCCGGGCAAATTCGGTCTTATAGGCTCAGCACCCGGGGAAAGAATCAAACTGTCATAGCTTTCTTCGTACAGCTCACCGGTTTTGAGATTTTTAACCGTGACAGACTTTGCGGCAGGGTCTATTTTAACGGCTTCATTGCTTGTTCTGACGTCGATATTAAACCTTGCACGAAAGCTTTCCGGAGTTTGAAGCGTAAGCTTGCTTTTGTCGTCAATAACGCCGCCGATATAATACGGCAGGCCGCAGTTGGCAAAGGAAACGTATTCACCGCGCTCTAAGATGATTATCTTGGCCGACTCGTCGAGTCTTCTCAGTCGTGCCGCAGCAGACGCACCGCCTGCTACACCGCCTACTATAACAGTTTTCATAAAATATTACCTCTTTTCTGAAAGGAGTTTTTAAAATTGGAGCAAAACAAGTTTAAAACACTGTACCAAGAAATTCTGCCGTTTTGGAATGATATATCAAAGGCTGAGCAGGACTTCATCTGTCAAAATTCATATGCACTGACATATCCTAAGGGCGCAAGCGTACACAGCGGAAACGAATGCTCGGGAGTCATTTTCGTGCGTTCGGGATGCCTGCGGCTTTACATGATGTCGGAGGACGGAAAGGATATAACGCTCTACCGTCTTCACAAGGGCGATATGTGTATGCTGTCGGCGTCCTGCGTGCTCAAGAGCATAACCTTTGACGTCTTTGTAAGCGCCGAGGAGGAAAGCGAGTGCTATGTCATATCAGGCTCTGCTTTTGCCGAAGCCTCAAACCGCTGTCCGAATATTAAGATTTTCGCTTTGGAGACAGCAGTAAGCCGCTTTTCAGACGTTATGTGGGTCATGCAGCAGATACTTTTTATGAGCATGGACAAAAGACTTGCAATCTTTTTAACAGACGAAGCCGCCCGCACAGGCTCGGACACTGTTTTAATGACACAGGAGCAAATAGCCAGATACATAGGCTCGGCAAGAGAGGTTGTATCAAGAATGCTCAAATACTTTTCCGCAGAAGGCATTGTTGAAGTATCTCGCAAGGGAGTTAAGATTCTTGATAAAAGCCGTCTGAGAAAGCTTGCGCTCTAAAGCTTGTTTCAGATCAGCCGTTTGCCTCTTCAAGCATTGACAGTATTGAAGCCTTGGGTCTTGCACCGGTGGACTTAGTAACAATCTTGCCGTCCTTCATTACAACAAGCGTCGGGATACTTGATACACCGAATGCCTGAGCAAGCTCAAGCTCATCGTCAACGTTGATTTTGCCGACCAAATACTGCGAATTTTCCTCCGCAATTTCGTCAACTATCGGAGAAACCATGCGGCAGGGTCCGCACCACTCTGCATAGAAATCGAGCAAAACTACCTTGTCGCTTGACTTTACCGAATTGAAATTGTTTTTGTTTACACTTAGAACTGACATATTTATTCTTCCTTTCTGACGGGCTGCATTTTTAATATTTTATATCCTTATTATACCCGAAATTTTAATTTTTTCTGTGATTTTGTCACATTAATCTTTTATTAATTCAATGCCCTTTTGAAGGTTTTCTGCACTGAGCAAGCCTCTTGCATAGGTTACAAGCTCACCATCCTTATTGATAAACACTGTCATCGGGAGTCCTGACGCTCCGTATGTTATTGCGGCGTCAAGCTCGGTGTCGTAAAATACCGGGAACTCAAACTCCGAGTCCTCAATAAACTTTTTAGCCGAGGACAGCGTTTCCTGACTGCCGTCGGTAACATTGACCATCATGAACTGTATGTCAGAATTGTCGAGGTAGGCTTGATTGAAATCAGGCATTTCCTCCTTGCAGTAATAGCACCATGACGCCCAAAAGTTTAAAACAATCGGCTTGCCGAAATAATCGGAGAGCTTTACCGAGTTTTCGTCTGCATCCAAAACGGTAAAGTCGGGAGCGGAATAATCTATTTCATCCTCTTGACTTGAATCGTCCGACGTCACGCTCGGTTCGTCTGATTCGTCCTGCTCATTCGCCTGAAAGTCTGAAAACTGATCGGGTGCGTATTTATCCTTCAGATTGTCATATAAAAAGTATACTCCGACAAACAATACCACAGCGGCTGCGGCAATTATAACCCATTTTAATTTACTCTGCATGACTTTTCCTCCTCCGAAATCAAAGTGCGCTTAAGAATCTGCCCAGCAAACCTGTCATCATCAATATGCCGACCACAATTAAAAGTATTCCGCAGGCTTTGTTGATAATACTGTAATGCTTCTTAATGAAATTAAACGCCGACTTCAGCTTATCAATCAAAACAGCACTCGCAACAAAAGGCAGTCCCAAGCCCAGCGAATATGCCAAAAGCATTAAAATACCTGTGAGAGTTTCACCCTGCTGAGACGCCAGCATCAAAGCCGAGCCTAAGAAAGCGCCGACGCACGGCGTCCAGCCGATTGAAAAAATCACTCCGAACAGCGCCGATGAGAAAAATCCCAAGTCCTTACTTTCGCCAAAGCCCTTTGTCCCCTTAAAAATACTCAGATTGTAAAGACCGAGAAAATGAAGTCCGAAAAGCACCACAATTGCGCCTGTAACGATATTGACGACGGTTTTATACTGCTTGAGCAGACTTCCGAGCGTTCCGGCGAGCGCACCTAAAAGAACGAATACTGCCGTAAACCCGAGGACAAAGCCAAGAGCATTCTTAAGCGTCTTCTTCGTGCTCCTCTCTTCACTGCCGCCTGCAAAATATGAAACGTATATAGGCAGCATCGGCAAAAGGCAGGGCGAAATAAACGTTACTATGCCCTCCAAAAATGATATGAAATACTGCATTGAATTCCTCCGAAATTTTTTAGCTTATGAAAGCACTAAATACATATAGTATTAAACAATTCTGCGCTCCCATGCTTAAAATTATAGCATCGGAGCGCATTTATTTCTGTAACTAAATCACAATCAAACATTAAACCTGAACAAAACAACGTCTCCGTCCTGCATGACGTATTCCTTGCCCTCAGAGCGAATAAGTCCCTTTTCACGGGCGGCGACCATATTGCCGCAGGCCTCAAGGTCAGAAAAAGCAATAACCTCAGCTCTTATGAAGCCGCGCTCGAAGTCGGTGTGGATTTTTCCCGCCGCCTGCGGAGCCTTTGTTCCGCGCTTAATTGTCCACGCACGGCATTCGTCCTTACCGGCGGTCAGGAACGAGATAAGTCCCAGCAATGAGTAACCCTCTTTTATTACTCTGTCGAGTCCCGAAACCTCAAGACCCAAGTCCTCAAGGAACATCGCCTTGTCCTCAGCGTCCATATCCGAAAGCTCGGCTTCAATCTGAGCGCATATCGGCAAAACAGCTGAGCCTTCCTGCTCGGCTATCTTCTGAACCGCTGCAAAGTGCTTGTTTGCGCTAAGGTCTGACTTAAAATCATCGTCGCTGAGGTTAGCGGCATATATAACCGGCTTTTGAGACAAAAGCGGAGTGGATTTGATTAAATCAAGCTCCTCGTCGGTAAAATCATAGCTTCTTGCAGGCTTGCCTTCTGTCAGGTGGTCTATAAGCGATTGAGTGAAGTCGATATCCTGCTGATACTTTTTATCGCCCTTGAGCATCTTTTTTGCCTTATCCAAGCGACGCTCCAGCACCTCTAAGTCAGCAAAAATCAGCTCTAAGTCTATAGTTTCAATGTCACGGGCAGGGTCTACAGAGCCTTCAACGTGGATAATGTCGTCCGACTCAAAGCATCTTACAACATGGATAATGGCGTCGCACTCTCTGATATTTGCCAAGAACTTATTTCCTAAGCCCTCGCCCTTTGAAGCTCCCTTGACAAGTCCTGCTATATCGACAAATTCCAATGATGCAGGCGTAAATTTATTCGGCTGATACATTTTTGCAAGCTTATCAAGCCTTTCATCCGGAACCGAAACAACTCCGACATTCGGCTCAATAGTGCAAAACGGATAGTTTGCAGACTCTGCGCCCGCATTTGTCAGGGCGTTGAACAATGTACTCTTGCCGACGTTCGGCAGTCCTACCATACCTAATTTCATATTCTGTGTCGTTCCTTTCAAAAAGCTTATCTGACATCGACAAAGCCGACTCTTCTTGATACCTTTGTAACAAGCTTGTTGGAAATTCTAAAGGCTCTCTGAGCGCCCTGAGTATAGCATTCCTTTAAGTATGCCTTGTCTGACATCAGGCGGTTGAAATCGTCTCTTATCGGCTTCAAGCTGTCCGCAACGGATTCGCCCACCGCGATCTTAAAGTCGCCGTAGCCCTTGCCTGCAAACTCGCTCTCAATTTCATCCATGGTCTTTCCGGTAACACATGAGTAAATTGTCATGAGGTTGTTAATGCCATCCTTGCCATCGGCGAATTTAACCACGGTATCGCTGTCTGTAACAGCTCTTTTGAATTTTCTTATAATAGTGTCCTTGTCGTCAAGAATATAAACGCAGGCGTTGGGGTTGTCATCAGACTTAGACATCTTCTTTGTGGGATCCTGCAAGCTCTTGATTGCCGCTCCCACCTTCGGTATATACGGCTCAGGAACTACAAATGTCTCGCCGAATCTTTGGTTAAACCTTACGGCTATATTTCTTGCAAGCTCCAAGTGCTGCTTTTGATCCTGACCGATGGGAACTAAGTCGGCGTTGTAAGTTAAAATATCTGCCGCCATCAAGACAGGATATGTGAACAAGCCGGCGTTTACATCGTCGGGATGCTTTTTGGACTTGTCCTTAAACTGAGTCATTCTTGAAAGCTCGCCGAACTGAGTTGAGCAAGCCAAAATCCAGTTGAGCTGAGCATGGCTTGGGTTGTGGCTCTGAATAAATACAATGGATTTTTCAGGGTCTATTCCGCAGGCAAGCAATAAAGCATAAGACTCAAGTGTCTTTTGACGGAACGCAATAGGGTCGCGCTTAACAGTCAATGCATGCATATCTACAATAGAATAGATACAGTTATATTCGTCCTGCAAGGGCGCCCAATTCCTGACTGCACCCAAATAGTTGCCCAATGTGAAAACTCCTGTGGGCTGTATTCCGGAGAATATCATTTTTTTCGATTCATTAGCTTCAGACATAGAATTATCTCCTTGATATAATATTTTATATGTTCGGGCATAATAAAACCCATCCCAAACACAATGATTGACCTATGGCTTTTTTCAAAGCCTGTGCTTTTATAAAAGCAACAAATCATTTATGCCGGGACAGGAACTCAAAGCTTATTCCTGCGGTGCCACCCTGCTTGGCGAACTCGCCCACCTTATCTCGCACAAAAATGCGACAGCCTATTTCACGACTGGCTACGCCGTCTCACATACTAAGGTTTTAAAGCCCTTTCCGCTCGCCCTCGGAAGTCCATTCAGCCTAAGACAATACGCTTCAATATAAACGCATTATTTTATTATCATGCGCTGCACTCTCACCAATATGCAGCTCTCTTTGGCAGATTTAATAAAGCCTACTCACTCTTCTTCAACGGTTTAAAACAACAGACACATATATACCGATACGCCTATTGTTGATGTTAAGTATATCATTTGACAGAGGCAATGTCAATAGCCGTTAAAGGCAAATTTGAAAATCCGTTCACATAAAATCAAAGCTGCCGATAATGCCTCGACAGCTTTGATTATAGCTTTTAAATTAATTCTGCGGTTTTTCGCCTTCCGGCTTTGCATTTCCTGCAGGAGGTCCTCCGGCAGGCATTCCCTTGCCGTCAGGACTACCCGGACCGCCGGGTCCGCCGAACATTCCGCCGCCCCTTGAGCCGCCTATGCCGACCTGACCGTAAGCAGTGAGCCCGGACTCAAGTGTGAGCTTAATCTCAGAGCCTCCCGAAAACTTGCCGTCTGAATATACGTTGTCCAGATTGCTTCCGCCGGAGTACTTTCCTCCGTATGAAACAACGCACTCACTGCCGTTTTTAAGCATCGGAGCTGAGAAAACTATATTTTCGGTTTCCTTGTCGATTTTATAAACAAAGCTTTCATTTCCGCATTCAATCATGATCATGCTTCCGCTTGTAACGGTGCCGTCAAACGTAACAGACAGACTGTTCTGATTTGATACGCTCGGTGCCTGTGCCATAGCCCTTGAGCCTGCGGCAAAGAGAACTCCGCCCTCCATTTTGAACTCACCGTTGTAGTCGATGGCTCCGTCTCCGCCTGACGTCGGACCGTTTATAAGAAGAGTTCCGCCCTTCATGACTATATTGCCGTTTGAATCGATTCCGTCTCCGTCGGTATTGACTACAATATATCCGCCGGAAATGCTGACGCTGTTATTTTCATTCACTTCAAACTGAGCGCCGAAGCCGTCAAAGCCGTTGCCGTCTGAGCCACCTGCGGCATTGATAGCGTCTGATTTTGAATTGATGTAGATATCGCCGCCGCTGATGTCTACGCCCATTCCCTCAAAGCCCTCACTGCACTTTGTGACAACAACTGTGCCGCCGCTTATATTAACCTTGGCGTCGCTGTGGACAGCGTCATCGCCTGTTGAAACATTGATAACTCCTGATTTGACTGTTACATCGCCATACGCATTTACAGCATCGTCGGCGCAGTCAAAGTAAATATATCCTGAGTTGATATTTACATAGCCCTGATTGCACTTAATGCCCTTTTGGCTTGATAAGGGCTCGTTATATGCTCCTCCGCCTGTTACAATGTTTACAGAGCAATTTGTTATTGAAAGACCGGTTTCAGTCTGAATTCCGTCTCCGTCTGCCGTGACGGATATATTTGAATCTGTAAACACAGCATATCCGAGCGACGGGTCGTTATTCTTTGTAGAACGAATACCGTCCTTACCGGCAACAACATTTACTGTTGAGTTCTGAACGGTAAGACTGTCCTTTCCGTTTATTCCGTTTCCGACTGCGGTTACATCTACATTTGTATTAACTATCTTAAGATTATCCTTGCATATAATGCCGGCTGCGTTTTTGCCATTCACTTTTACGGTTCCCGTGCCCCTTATTACAAGGTCATCCTTTGAGAATATAGCAGCGTTCGGCTCTAAATTAGTTGAATCGTAATAATCAAGAGCTGCGTCGTAAACTGCGCCGTCGGTAAATGTGTTGACTGTGTCGCCGTTGGCTATAAGTGTGCAGGTTTTTGCATTGTGAACAAGCAGTGCAGAAAAGTCGTTGCTGATTATTTCAACGCCGTCTAATACCAAAACGACATTTTCGCCCTTTGCGTCGACGATTATTCTTCCGCCGTCTAACTTGCCGGAAAGATGATAAGTTCCTGCACGGTTTATTACAGCAGTATTGCCGTTGATGACAACGCCTGAGCCGTCCGCAGTAATTTCGTTTCCGGACAGCAATATCGAAACTGCGCCCTTTTCCTTAGTTGTTTGAACCGCCTTGACAGCATTCGGCATATTGTTGTTATTTATAAGCACCTTCTTAGTCGTACTGTCTGAAGAAAGTATGCCGTCTTTATTCAAATCCTGATTGGGTGTTTGGGTTTTATCCTTTGGCATAAACGCCCAAATAAGTATTGCCGCTATTATAATCAAAACGATTACAATCACAGCTACCCTGCCGCCCGTGTTCTTTTTTCTGCGTCCTCCGCTTGATTTCATCAGTCTGCACTCCTTAGAACTTTAATAATCCTCAATATCATTGTGCTGATAACTCATAGAGGGTGATTTCAGGCACCCTCATTAAAGATCAACATTAGTATTATAATTCATTTCAGCTTCAAAAGTCAACGCCGACCTGAAATTTTAATCTTTATTTCACTCAAACAACAAAAAGCTCTTTTGCAGAAATCTCCGACAAAAGAGCAGTTGATAATTTCCTTTAAAATATGTAGGAAAGATAAGCCGCAAGCCTTATTTTGACTCAGCCTGCGTCTTTTTATTTACACCGCCGCTGTTTTCACTTGAGATAAGAATCAGCCACACATCATAAAGCCTTTTTCATTTTGACATTTTCGAGCTCACCGTTTCTGAAAGCTTCCGATACCATCGCTATAAATTCAGAGTTTGTCGGCTTGCCCTTGTCCTCATCAACGGTATATCCGAAATAGCTCTCAAGAGCTTCGATATCCCCTCTGTTCCATGCGATGGTTATAGCGTGTCTCATTGCACGCTCAACTCTTGACGGAGTAGTGTTAAACTCCTCTGCCAACATCGGATACAAATCCTTTGTAATCTTTTTCTTATTTTGTGTTTGTGAATCAACTGTCATTGCTATAGCACGCTTTAAGTATACATATCCGTTTATGCTGGCAGGTATGCCGAACCTGCGAAAAAGCTCGCAGATATTTTTGTCAAACAGCGACATACCGCCGTCATTAGTGTCAGCATTTAATGACACCTTCGAACAGTCTGACAGCTTCAACACCTTGTCGACAATGTGCTCGGCGTCCATTGGCTTTACCATATAATATGCAGTACCGACGCTTATCAGCAGCCTGTGAGTTATTTCACAGTAAATCGGATCTAACACTATAAATTTCGGCAAATGCAGAGCATTTCTCGCCTCGCTGATTATTGCGGCAGCGTCAATCCCGGGCAAGCAGGAATCCATAACTGCGTAGTCATAAAGACCATCGATAATAGCTGCTAAAACCCACTCGCCGTCGGAGGGTAAAACAGTGCTGCTGCACCCAACTATATTAAAAGCATTTGCTACAGCGTTTGCCTCAGATTCACTGTTTAAGCATACAAGTATGCTAATCGGTTTCAGCATATTATCATCTCACCGTCCTTTTTGTTAATTTCCAGCGGCAACAACACACAATAGCCGCCTGCTCTGTGCCGTTGAATGCAGCTCATTTTCGTTTGCGGATTCAACGACGAGAAAGTGGCACATTAAAATCAATATAGTAGCTTCTACAGCTGTATTATATCATAAATTTCGAAATTCGGTGTCGCTTTATGTCGCAATTAAAAAATTTAATCTAAAATTAATATTATTCTAACTAATCTGTCGAAAAAGTAATTAGTTTACATGGAAAATGTCCATATTTTAATTTGCATAGTCCGATATATAAAAGCCGTCAAACAAGCAGCAAATCTACTCTGAATTCAAAACAAAATAAATCAATCCGTGCAAAACATATAGATCTGATTTCGCACGGATTGACTAAAAAAACAATATAAATTCAGGTATTACTCAACTGTTACGCTCTTTGCAAGGTTTCTCGGCTTATCAACGTCGAGTCCTCTTGATACCGACACATAGTAGCTCAAAAGCTGCAAAGGAATAACTGCCAGCGAAGCGGCGAAGTGAGTATCAATCTGAGGAACATACACTGTGAAGTCTGTGGTGTCCTCGGTATTGTAATTGCCGTAGGTAGTTACGCCTACCAAATAAGCTCCTCTGCTCTTGCACTCAACTAAGTTGCTTACCGTCTTCTCATACAGCTCGCTCTGAGTCAGAATACCTATAACCAGTGTGCCGTCCTCAATAAGGCTTATTGTACCGTGCTTAAGCTCTCCTGCTGCATACGCCTCTGAGTGGATATAAGATATTTCCTTAAGCTTAAGGCTTCCTTCAAGGCTTATGGCATAGTCGATTCCTCTTCCGATGAAGAAGATATCGGAAGCAGACGCCTGCTTTGAAGCAAACCACTGGATTCTCTCCTTGTCCTCCAAAATCTTTTCAATCTTTTGAGGGATTGTGAGCATTTCATCAAGAAGCCTTTGCTCCTCTGCTTCTTCTAAACGACCGCACGAACGGGCAAACTGCAATGCCAAGCAATAGCAGGCAACCAGCTGAGCACTGTATGCCTTGGTTGTGGCAACTGCAATCTCAGGTCCTGCAAGGGTATAAAATACATTGTCTGCTTCACGGGCAATAGAGCTTCCGACGACATTGACAATTGCCAAGGTTTTAACACCCATGCTCTTTGCTTCACGAAGAGCCGCAAGGCTGTCTGCCGTTTCGCCCGACTGGCTTATGATTATTACCAAACCGTTTTTATCCAATATGGGACGTCTGTATCTAAATTCGGACGCCAGCTCGACTCTTACAGGGATTCTTGCAATGTCCTCAATGACATACTGTGCCGCAACTCCGACATGATAAGCAGAACCGCAGGCGACGATATAAATCTGAGAAATGCTCTTTATATCCTCATCGCTCAGTCCGACAGCCGATAAATCCAGCTTGCCGTTTTTAACAACGGAATTTATGGTATCTAAAATCGCCTTCGGCTGCTCGTGGATCTCCTTTATCATGAAATGCTCGTAGCCGGCCTTTTCAGCTGCTTCTGCATCCCACTTAATCTCAGTCAGCTCTTTTTGGATTTCGTCGCCGTCCAAATTGTAGAAGGTGACCTTGCCCTTTTCGAGCTTAGCAATCTCGAGGTTTCCGATATAATAAACGTTTCTTGTGTACTTCAAAATAGCAGGAACGTCAGACGCTACATAGCTCTCGCCGTCCTGAACGCCCAAAATCATCGGGCTATCTTTTCTTGCAACGTAAATTTCCTCGGGATAGTCCTTAAACATAACCGCTAAGGCATATGAGCCCCTGATTCTCACCATAGCGTGATTTAATGCGTCTATCGGGGTTCCCTCGTACTTTTTATAATAGTAGTCAACAAGCTTGATACATACCTCGGTATCTGTAGACGAGTAAAAAGCATATCCATGCTTTAAAAGCTTTTCCTTAAGCTCCTGATAGTTCTCAATTATGCCGTTGTGAACGCCTACTACATTTCCGTCGTCTGAATTATGAGGATGAGCGTTGATCTCTGACGGAGCGCCGTGAGTTGCCCATCTTGTGTGACCTATTCCGCAGGTTCCCTTTAAAGACAAGCCGTCGTTTGTCTTTTGTGAAAGAGCTGAAAGCCTGCCCTTTGCCTTTACCACCTCAGCCTCGGCGCTTCCGTTTCTGACAGCAAGTCCTGCTGAGTCATAGCCCCTGTATTCAAGCTTTGAAAGTCCGTCCAAAAGGATCGGAGCAGCCTGATTTTTTCCTGTATATCCGACTATACCGCACATATTACTTTATTTCCTTTCGATACATATTTAACAGACCCGACAAATCAGTCTATATTGCATAGCCCTTTTCGGTGATTACCTTAACGACTTCATCGACATACTTATGGCAGATTTCATCGGTTTCAGCTTCAACCATTACTCTTACAAGCGGCTCTGTTCCCGATTCTCTTACAAGTATTCTTCCCGAATCGCCAAGCTCATCGGCAACCTTGGCAACACTCGCAGCAACATCGGGGTCACTTTGAGCAAGAGCCTTATCCGTCACCTTTACATTGACTAAAACCTGAGGATAAATTGTCAGACCCTCGGCAAGCTGACTCATCGTCTTTTTCTTAGCGAGCATAACCTCCATGAGCTTCAAGCTTGTCATTATGCCGTCGCCGGTGCTGGCGTATTTTGAGAAAATAATATGACCGGATTGCTCTCCGCCCAGTCTGCATCCGTTTTTGACCATGTATTCATATACATACTTATCACCGACGGCAGTCTTGGCATAGCCTATTCCCGCTTCGTCAAACGCCTTATATAATCCGAAATTGGACATGACGGTTGTTACTACCGTATTTTGCAGCAGCTTTCCTCTTTCCTTCATATACTTTCCGTATATATAAAGGATGTGGTCGCCTGTGATTACATCTCCCTTTTCGTCGACGCAAAGGCACCTGTCAGCGTCTCCGTCGTAGGCAAAGCCGACGTCCAAGCCATTTTCAACTACAAACTTTCTCAATCCTTCGATATGGGTGGAACCGGCGTTCATATTTATATTGAAACCGTCAGGCTCGGCATTCATAACATAAGTTTTTGCACCCAAAGCGTCAAATACCGATTTTGCGATGTTCCACGACGAACCGTTTGCGCAGTCAAGACCGACCTTTACGCCCTTAAACGAGTATATGCCGAGGGAAATGAGATATCCTATGTAGCGATTTCTTCCTGCAACGTAGTCAACAGTTCTTCCGATTTCATTTCTTTCTGCAAACGGAATTTCATCGTACTTTTTCCCGAAAACGCAAAGCTCACCGTCGATATACGCTTCGACAAGCTCTATAACGCTTTCTTCCATCTTCTCGCCGTTTCCGTTTAACAGCTTGATTCCGTTGTCGTAATAAGGGTTGTGGCTTGCAGAAATCATAATTCCGCAATCAAAATTGTCTGTCCTTGCTATATATGCAACGGACGGCGTTGTTGTAACGTGCAGTAAATATGCGTCAGCACCTGATGCGACAAGTCCGCCCACCAAGGAATACTCAAACATATAGCCCGAACGACGGGTGTCCTTTCCTATAACTATTCTTGCCGGAGACATATCTCCGCCCTGACGCTTTAGCTGAGTATAGTACCAGCCTAAAAATCTGCCGACCTTATACGCATGGTCAGCTGTGAGATTTCTATTGGCTTCACCTCTGAAGCCGTCTGTTCCGAAATACTTTGCCATGGCTTTCTCCTCAATACACTATAAGATTTTTCTATGTAACTCATCATTATATATATACAATATAATACAGAGATTGTCAAGCAATAGCATTTTGCTTTTTTGAATATAAATAATTGAGCTTTCCTGCCGAAAACGTAGCAAATTGACCATTTAAGCGCTATTCTTCGTCTGAATCCTGCCTGAGCGTCTCATGCGATATTATTGCGCAGGCTCCGTCTTTGCCTACGACAATGTGCTCCGAAAGAGTTACGCCGATATATTTCAGGACCTTCATCAAAACACTTGTAGACTCTATATCCTCTTTAGTGGGTTCACATGATGAAATCGGATGATTATGCGCCATAGCGCACAAGGTACATCCGCTTGAGATAACCGCCTCAACAATCTTCTTATTCTCAACCGCTACGCTTCCGCTGTCCCCTTTTGCTATTCTGACGAACTTGGAAAGACGCATACCGTCGTCTAAGCATACAATGATTATCTGTTCCTCGGAAACGCCTGCAAGCTGGGACAGGAAGTATTTGCACAGCTTCGACGTAGTGTCAAGGACCGCTCCCTCATTTACCGATGCTGCATATAAAGAAAAAAGCTGAGGAATCATCTTCAAAAGTACAATTGTATTTTCACTAACACCATGTATGTCTCTCAGCTCGCCTATAGGCGCATTGAAAACTCCGGCTATGCTTCCGAATTTATTAAGCATCTCATGGGCGATATTATTCGTATCAATCCTGGGAATGGAATAAAACAATAGCAGCTCAAGCACCTGATGAGGGTGCATAGCTTCCAATCCTCGCTCTAAGAAGTCGTGTCTGAGTCTTTCCCTGTGACCTGCGTGATTATTAACGGGAATCCTTTTGCCTTTACTCAATTCATTGTCTGCCATATCAATCATTCCGTTTCTGAAATATAAATTTGCCGAAGCCATTGCGGCTTTACCGGCATTGACTCATCAGCTGTTCGCTTAGTTGCAACAGCTATAAGCATTATAATAAGGTTCTATACTAAAAGTTGGG
>DKWG01000015.1:10845-14529 GCA_002491605.1 Ruminococcus sp. UBA7158 | reverse complement strand
CTTAACTCTTAACTCTTCTCTCTTATCTTCTTACGTCTACCTGCTCCTATCCTTAAGCTCTCTCTCCACATCTCTTTGAGCCTGCTTTTTCGCCATGTCGTCTCGCTTGTCATAGAGCTTTTTACCCTTGCAAAGTCCCAACTCCATTTTTACCCTCGAGCCCTTATAATAAAGCTTGAGCGGCACAAGTGTCAGTCCTTCCTGTCTAACCTTATCAAACAGACGCCTGATTTCAGACTTGTGGATAAGAAGCCTTCTAACACGTCTCGGGTCACGGTTAAAAATATTTCCTTTTTCGTACGGACTGACATGCATA
This sequence comes from Ruminococcus sp. UBA7158, assembly GCA_002491605.1. Taxonomy (GTDB): domain Bacteria; phylum Bacillota; class Clostridia; order Oscillospirales; family Ruminococcaceae; genus Faeciplasma. The sequence continues at coordinate 14,213 of DKWG01000015.1, read as the reverse complement.
CCGTTGACATATATCTGATAGTCCTTGATTTCGCACCAGCTGTCCTTTAGATTTACACCGCCGCAGCGTATAGATTTTACCTCCGTGCCCTTAAGCTCTATTCCTGCCTCCAACGCTTCTAAGACAAAATAGTCATGCCTTGCCTGACGGTTGTCCGCAATGATGCGGTTTTCGGTCTTTGCCGCCAAATTCAAACGCCTCCTTTTTTCACTTCAAAATGTGCGTCCATATTCTCTTTGCATATTATAACCACTTAATTATACACCGCCAAGCCTGCATAGTCAATCAAAACGCTGTCGAATGGCATAGTATATTTCTTCAGTGAAAACATGGCTCTTGCTTTTTTCTTTTCGGGATGTATAATTATATTAGTTTATATTAAGGAGCAAATTCCATGCGATACGAAGTAAGCGGAAACGATATTGTTTTATACGAAGAAAACCTCATTCTCAGCGAGACCTTAGACTGCGGTCAGGCCTTTAGATGGGTAAAAACAGGAGAGAATGAATACAGCGGTTATTATTTGAACACACCGCTGACGATAGCCGGCTCAAACGGCAGATTCGTTTTAAAAAACACCTCTGAGGACGATTTTCTAAACATATGGTATAACTACTTCGACCTCGGAACCGATTATTCCGAGCTGAAGCGGACTTACTCGTCCGACCCGACCTTAAAAGCCGCCTGCGAATATTCAAAGGGAATGCGGCTCTTGCGTCAGGACGGCTGGGAAGCGCTCGTTTCGTATATTTTTTCAAGCAACAATAACATCCAAAGGATAAAGGGCATAATAGCGAGACTGTTTGAGCACTACGGCGAGTTCCCGACGCCCAAAATGCTCGCCTTGGAAACCACGGACAGCCTTGGTTTTCTGCGCTCGGGCTTCAGGGCAAAATATGTTATCGATGCTGCGAACAGGGTTTTAAGCGGAGAGGTGTCGATTGATGAATGCAAAAAAGCATACTATCCCGATGCCAAGGCAAATCTGATGAAAATTTTAGGCGTCGGACCAAAGGTTGCCGACTGTGTGCTTTTATACGGTATGCACAAAACTGAGGCTTTTCCTGTAGATGTCTGGATAAAAAGAGTTATGCAAAACTACTATCCGAACGGCTTGCCCGAGTGCTGCGAGGGTACTCAGGGTATAGCCCAGCTGTATTTGTTCAATTACATAAGAAATCTTGAAAAAGAGGAAGCAAATAAGGCTAAGGAAGAGATAACCGTTTGACTGATTGGAGGCTTTTGCTTTGATGATTGCCGGAATAATCGCCGAATACAATCCCTTTCACCAAGGTCACAAATACCAGCTTGAGAAGGCAAGGCAGCTTGGCTTTACACATATAGTGGCTGTAATGAGCGGAAATATAGTCCAGCGTGGGGATATTGCAATACTTGACGCTCATACAAGGGCGAGAGCTGCTGTTCGGAACGGGGCTGACCTTGTTATAGAGCTTCCGCCGCCGTATTCTGCGTCGAGTGCTGCTGACTTTGCAGAAGCCGGTGTGAGGATACTGTCGGGACTGGGGTGTGTCGACTCGCTTGTGTTCGGCTCGGAGTGCGGAGATATCAATAGGCTTATTGGCTGCTCAAACGCATTAAAGACCGCATCGGGCGATGAAATACCCAAGCTTATGTCCGAGGGGCTGACATATCCGCAGGCGATCTGCGCAGCGTTTCCTGAGTATAAGGACATTTTTGAGGGAGCTAATAATACTCTCGCCGTCGAATATATAAACGCTCTTGAAGGAACAGGCATAAAGCCGGTGACTGTTAAAAGAACGGTTGGACACGACAGCACAGTGGCGTCCGGCAGGTATGCGTCGGCTTCCTCAATAAGAAAATTGATGCTTTGCGGTGAGAATGTGAGCGATTTTGTGCCGTTTGAATTTTCATCGGGAGATATTTCGGGTGTCTGCGTCGTTGACGGCATTGTTTTATTCAATATTGCGAGTATGTCAAGAGAGCAGATACTTTTATCGCCTTATATGTCGGACGGAGTCGGAGAAAGAATTGCGTCGCTTGTCAAAACTGCGTCGACGGTTTCCGAGCTGTGCGCTTCGGTTAAAACCAAGAATGTCACCTTGTCAAGAGTCAGAAGAGCGGTATTGCTTGCCGCTTTGGGAGTGAAGGCTTCCGATTTAAAAAAGCCCGTGCCGTATGCAAGGGTTTTGGCGGCAAATCAAAGGGGCTTTGAGATTTTAAAGGAGTGCAAGAAAAGCGGCAGTATTTCGGTTTCACAGTCCTTGGCAAGGCTTTCTAAGCAAAGTGAACACTCAAAAAGATGCGCCGAGCTGACAGAGCTTGCGTCTTTACTCAGACATTTTGCCAGAGTGGGCAAGGACGGTGGGTATGTATCGGAATACGAGCGGCAGATTGAAAAAGTATTTATTTAAGGATTTAAATACAAAGAGCATTGGCAGCGATTGCCGATTGTCAAAAGAAAGGATTTGAAGTTATGAGAGAGAGTATTTTAACAGTCCCGATAAGCGAAATTTTTGAACCGAAATGCGGCTGTCCTATCTGCACTATGAGAGAAATACTTGAGAAACGCACCATTGAATACATAATGGGAGCTGCCATGATGGAGCCGGACGTCAGAATGGAGACGAACAGATTAGGCTTTTGCAGAAATCATTACGATAAGATGCTGAAGCAAAAAAACAGGCTTTCTCTCGCATTAATGCTCCAGACCCATCTTGAAACGGTCAAAAAGGACGTTTTCACAAAGAAGGGGCTTTTTGAGTCCAAGTCAAAAAGACAGCGTGCCATGAGCGCACACAATTCGTCGTGCTTTGTATGCTCAAAGATAGATTGGGCTATGGACAGGCTTATGGTTACGGTTTTTGATATGTATGAAAACTCAAAGGATTTCAGACAGCTTTTCTCCGAACAGCCGCTTTTGTGCCTCCCGGACTGCGAAATGCTGATAAATCTTGCCGCTGTAAACATGGATAAAAAAATTGTCCCCGACTTCACCGATGCCTGCCGCAAGCTTGCCGGAAATTACTGCGCCGAGCTTTACGACGACGTTTCGCACTTCTGCTCCATGTTTGATTATCGCAATTCCGGCGAAGACGCAGATTGGGGAAACTCAAAGGATTCAATAGAAAGAGCAATAAATTATCTGACATCAAAGCAGTGAGATTGGCAGCCTATGACAATAGCATATTAATTCTACAATTACGGATTGCATCTAAATAGATTAAAAAGTAAGTGAATTAAATGTGAGTGCTATTCTGCAAAGAATATTAGCAATACTTGCGCAACTATCGCTGAAAAAATCGCTCAAATGACGTTAACTAACCTTCCAATACCGCAAAACCTTCGGCAAGCGTAGAATTAGTCCTATTTCACAGAATGGAAAAGTG
>DKWG01000015.1:0-10487 GCA_002491605.1 Ruminococcus sp. UBA7158 | reverse complement strand
AGCCGCACTTTTGTTCCAGTTTTTCAAACCACGCAAGGCGTGGTTTTTTGCCTCCTTTCTCCTGGGGTTTCCCCTTTGGAAGTTGGAGTAACAATTCAGAATAATTATTGATTTCGTCTGTAAAGTTGTAGCCGGTATTTGTATACTTGAGTTAATAACTCATCTCGGAATTGCTTTGCTATCTATTTGCATATCTAACGCTTAAAACGTCATTTTGCCGTCTGGATACTTTTAGCACAGCACTCAATATTCACATTGTGCATAAGGGTACAAAAAAGAGTACATTTATCGACAAAAACCGCACGGCTTCTGGGTTTATATTCACCCTAAGCTGTGCGGACATTTATTATGCATGAAAAAAGCTTGGCTTATTTGCGTGTTTTCGAGGTAGTTGCCCGATTAATTTATCGAATAATGCCGACGTGCCGTGCATACTCAATATATACCTCGGGTATAACATGATTTTTCTGGAAGTTAAAAACTCAAGGCAGTATCCATGCGGATTTATCAACATTTCAACACAGTTTTCAACACTCGGCGTTGGCTTTTTAAAAACTTTCAACGTTTTCAACAGGTTTTTCAACACAATTGTTGCATTTTTGATATACACAGCGTATAATGCTTTGAAACAGTAGATTGCGGTTTTTATGATTTGAAGTCTTTTGACGATATGTAATCAGTGCCTGATAAGATACAAATGTTTTCGCCGAAATGAAAAATCAGTATATTTTTATTAACAAGGGTCAATAATCAAAGAAAAAAGCAGCGGTAAATTTTATGCTTTTAAAACTAATTATTCATTGAAAAGGTGTTAAAATGGTTAAGGGAGTAAACAGGCAGATTATTGAGATCAAAAGCACGGGAAGCGAGTATTTTGAGAGAGCACTGTTGTTTATAAAAAACGGTGCGACGATTGAAGAAAGGGAACGTGCCTGCGAGGAGGCAAAGGAGTATATCAAGTCCCTGGCAAGCGAAAAGCAGAGAAGGAAGTCAAGGGATATGAGGGTGACGATTATTGTCCTGTCACTCGGGCTTTTTATTGCGTTGGCAGCTGTCGGAGTGCTGTTGTTTGCTTGTACAAAAATGTAGACGTTATTTTGTCAAATATTAATAGTAAAAAGGCTTTTCAATAATCACAATGTATGCTATAATAATTTGGAGCATATGGCTCCAAATCTGAAAGAATCGCTCTCGCAGTGACACTGCTCCGGATGCCGCTTCGGCATCATCTGCCCTTACGGGCGTCAACGCAATTCTTTCGGCTTGTGCAGCTATTTGCACGGCGGTTATATTTATCAAGTTTTTTGTAAGAAAATTTAAGCTGAAAAGCATATTTAATTTTTATTGTATAAGGAAATAGACATGGACAAAAAGCAGGACAGAGGCTTTGACAGAAGCCCGAAACGTGAAGAAAAGACTTGGCTCGGCGAAAGCGAGTCAAACGAGCTGATTATCGGCAGAAATCCGGTTATAGAAGCGCTGAAGGCAGACAAGCTTATTGATACGGTGTTTGTCAATAAGGATGCAACCGGTTCAATTTCAATGATTGTCGACATGGCTAAGAAAAAAGGAATTGTAGTCAAGCAGGTCGACGATCAAAAGCTGACCTCAATGGCGAAAACACCCCATCATCAGGGCGTTATAGCTATGGGTGCGTGCGCTGAGTATGTTGAAATATCGGATATTTTAGATATTGCAAGGTCGAAGAACGAAGATCCGTTTATAATCATATGTGATGAAATAGAGGATCCGCACAATCTCGGTGCGATAATAAGAACGGCGGAAAGCGCAGGAGCGCACGGTATAATTATCCCGAAGAGAAGAAGTGCGTCGCTCAATCACACAGTTTTTAAGACATCCGCCGGAGCTGCAAGCTGGCTTCCCGTTGCAAGAGTGCCTAATATTGCGGCGGCTATTGACGAGCTAAAGGAAAACGGCGTTTGGATATACGGAACAGACGCTTCGGGCGAGCAATACGACAAGGCAAACCTAACAGGTCCTATCGGTCTTGTTATCGGCTCGGAGGGCTTCGGAATGGGCAAGCTTGTCCTTAAGAAGTGTGATTTCACTTTGAGCCTGCCGATGAAGGGAAAAATAACATCGCTGAATGCGTCGGTTGCCGCAGGAATTTTTATGTATGAAATAGTGAGACAAAGAAGCGCAAAATAAGCGCTGTGTTTTTATAGCTCAGGCTAAAAAAGTATTATTGGAGGTCAAAATGGACGACAGAAATCTATCCGTTGAGGAAATTCTGGAACAGTACTCAAAAAAATCTGACAGTAATGCCCTTACCAACAGCCAAGAGTCATTGCACTCTGATAAAAGCATTGATATCGATGATATAATTAACGGAACAAGCCCGAAATCCGGATATGTGCCGACTAAGACAGAGATGATTGAGGATGTTTTGGAGGTCGGAGACAATAGCTTTGTCTTTGACCCGGGAGATGAATCCGATGTGTCGGCTGCGGCTGACGCTGCCAATCCGGCAGAGGATTTAAAGCCCGAGCCGAAGCGCAAGTTTTCGTTCGGCTCAAAGCATAGATCCGAGGACGACTCGGATAAACAAAGTCCGATTAAGGACAGCCCCGAAACAGCTAAGCCGGCTGCGGATATCGGCAGTGTCGGCGGCGAGAGCTTGGGACTCAGAAAGGGCAGGGGAACGTCTTCCGGTACGAAGGCTATTGAGCGTGCCTTGGATTCGGAAAGGTCAAGCGAGGCTCAGGCAGCTCCGAAAGAAAATGTAAAGGCGGTCAATCCTCACAGTGAGCCTGTATTAAAGCCGATAACAGGCGAGGGCGCCGACGACGCCATAATGCAGAGCCTTATCAAGCTGAAAAATGAAAGGGGAGCGCCGAAGCAGACAGGACCTAAGGTCAACCCGGTAAACCGTGCGTCGATAAACGACATTGACCTTGAGGTCAGCAAGAAAATCATACCCAACACCGAAATAGGCTTGGACGAGAATGCCTCAGAGGAGGAAAAGCTCCAATATTTAAACGCCAAGCGCCGTGAAAGAGTAAAGCAGTTTGTCGAGGAAACGGAAGCTCAGAAGCCCGAAAAGGGCTCGGTTGCAGATTTTGAAAGCTTTGACCAGGCAGGCGAAATGTCGGCGAGCATATCGTCGCTCAAGTCGAGTCTGATTGTCAGATTCTGCGTTCTGCTTGTAACTGCGGTTGTCAGCATATACCTTACGGTTGCAACGGATACAGGTCTTTCACTTATGCCCATCTTGGCTAATCCGTCGACATATCTGCTTGTAAACGTAGTGCTGGCATTGATTGCCTCGTTTGCATCGTATACAGTTATTGCCGTAGGAATAAAAAAGCTGTTTACACTGAAAGCCGACTCTGACAGCCTTGTGGCGGTGTCTATGCTGTTCAGCATCATTCCTGCAATAGCGATGCTCGATTCAAACGCACTGCTGCAATCCAAAACCGTCCACATATACATAAGCGTAGCCATTTTAGGACTGCTGATAAATACCGCGGGCAAGCTTTTGATAGTTACAAGAACCGAACGAAACTTCAGATATATATCCGGCGGTTATTCAAAATACGCCGCCATGCATATAGACGACGAGGATGTCTCCAGCCGATTTACAAAGGGTGCACTCACCGATTTCCCGTCCCTTTCCACAGCCAGAAAGACAGAGTTTGTCAGAGACTTTATTAAAAACAGCTACTCTGCCGACCTGACAGACACATTTTCAAAGTTCTATGTCCCGATTTCAGCAGGACTTTCGGTAGTTGTCGGCATAATATGCGCATTTGTTTTCCCCGAAAGGGTTGCAACTGTTTTGGACAGAGTTTTCTATGCTCTTTCCTGTGCCGCAGGAACTATGTCTGTTATGTCTGCCATGAGCATGATGCTTGTTGTAAACATACCGCTTGCAAAGGCTTCTAAGAAGTACCTGCAATCGTCGGCGGTAATGCTCGGATACTCGGCAGTTGAAAAATTTGCCGATACCAATTCTGTTTTAATCGACGCTATCGATCTTTTCCCCGACGGAATGGTGGATATAATCAATTTGAAGCCGGTTAAAAAGACTCCTATTGAAGACGGCATAATTTATGCTGCGTCCCTCTGCTGTCAGACAGAAAGTATTCTCCGCCCTGCATTTTACAAGATGATAAAGGGCAAAACCGAGATGCTTTATCCTGTTGAAAGCTATATCTATGAGGACGGCTTGGGACTTTCGGGATGGATTGAGAATAAGCGAGTTCTCTTCGGCAACCGTGCGCTCATGGAGAGCCACTCTATTGAGGGGCTTCCCACACTTGAAAAGGAAGCAGGCTACGCCAAGGGCGACAACATTGTATACCTTTCGATAGGCGGAAGCCTTGCTATGATATATGTTATAAAAATCAAAGCTTCCGTTTCGGTTGCAAGGGCGTTATCCGAGCTTGAAAAGCAGGATATAACGGTTATTATCCGCTCTGTGGACTCGGTTTTGAGTATAACAAGGCTCTCTGAGATGTTTGGCGTTAAGCCGAATATATTTAAGCTTTTGCCGTTCAGATATCATCAGGATTACGACGCTCAAACATCGTATGTTGCTTCGATGTCGTCGCCGATGATTTACTCGGGAAGATTTTCGTCCCTGTCAATGCTTTTGACGGGTGCAAAAAGGCTTCTTAAATCCTCAACCGTGGGCGTTGCCGTTCAGGCGCTTTCCGCCCTTATCGGCATAATATTAGCTGTGATATTTGCCTGCGTCGGAGCATTCGGAGGAATGTTTACCGGTACGGTGGTTATAGCCTATAACTTAGTATGGGTGCTGATAACAGCTGTTGCGCAGTCGATTGCAAAGGTTTGATTTTGAATCAGCTTCGAACGAAAAATAGAAATATTTGTTTGAGAAAACGGCATTTTAACGGTGATTCTCAATAAAGGTGTAGACTTAAAAACCCGCACGAAACCGCTGACTTACGGGATTTCGCACGGGTTTTACACTTTGATGCCGAATAAAAAGTGTAATTTTATTGTAATCTTTTGTTTGCAATAAATTTTTGCTGATGGTTGTATTATTTATATAATGTAAAATGAAAGGACTGAATTCAAATGAAAACTAAAATATTTACATTTATAATAGCATCGGCTCTTGTTTTGTCATTGACAGGTTGTCAGAATAATACCGATAAAGACCCTGACGGCGCAGTTACAGATAATACCTCTTCAAGCGACGGCTTAGAGCCTATCGGCGATGTTACCGCTGCCGACGGCGTTGAAAAGACTCCCGAAACTGTTCAAAAAACGGCGTATGAGCTTGTTGAAGACGTTATGACAGCAAATGCTTTGAAATACGAGGGCGGAGAAGTAACCGACGCCGATAAAAAGTACGGTTCTGTCGACAAGGCTTACTATGAGCTTGAGGACGGCGGAATTATAAATGTCACATCCTATAAGTCTGTTGACGACGCAAAAGCCTTCGCCGGTTACTACGGTGAAGACGGCTCGCATTTTACATCCGATGATGAGACGATGATTATCGACTACATTTATCCTATTCATCTGTGGAGGTACGACAATTATATAATCAGCTACGCTTCTCCGACAGCCGAAGAGCTTCAAGACCTGAATATCGCATTCGGTGTTGAATTTGCCGGTGCAGGCTCAAGATATTACAGCCCGGAGTTCGTTTCCGATATCGAAGACGCATTAGCGGCGGCAGGGTATGATTACGAAAGCGAATGGTGCGATGAGCTCCAGCAGCTTTATATGTATTCCCCCGAGCGTATGTGCAGGATTTCAGTTTCGAACGGTGATCAGCTGTTCGTGAGCAGGTATAAAGACGAAGCAACTGCCATGGACCATGCCGCAAGGTTTTCACCTGACGGAAAGGCATATACCGGTTTGGGCGGACACGGTGCAACTACAATTCAGTTCGGACGTGCATTTCCTCCTCACTTCTTCAGAAAAGGCAGCGTTGTAGTGGAGTATGTCTCGGAAAACTGCGAGCTGATGGGTGTTCTTGAATCTGTATACGGCAAGCAGTTTGCAGGAGATAAGTCAAACACCCCGGCAAGCCGGACAGAGCTTTCCTTCAGCGCTGAGTATATACGCACAGATTGCTTTGATTTTGACGTCGAGCTGCCACAATATGCTATAATTCGCTCGGTTGACGATTTAAACCGTTTTTACACCGACTACAACGGAGTCTTAGACCTCGAAAGCCGTGAAACGGTGTATGCAGACAGCACAATCGGCTGGCTTGACCGGTCCGAAAAATACGATGACGAGTGGTTCAAGGAAAACGATCTTCTGCTTGTGGTTTTATCAGAAGGCTCAGGCTCAAACCGCCATGAAGTCACATCCGTTACAAGAGATTCAATAAGCGGAACCAAGGTCTCAATAAAAAGAATAGTTCCGGAATCCGGCACCTGTGATATGGCGGAGTGGACGATATTTATTGAAATAAACTCCAAGGTCATAAATCCATTGGAAATAGTTGATATTGAGATTGCAGAGTAATAAAAATGCAGACTTAATTTCTGTACATCGGGTCTGAACGGTAATAATTTATTCGGGGGAAAGAAAAATGGACGAAAAAATCGTTTCACTTCGCATGGAACGCCAGTTTTTAAGCCGCAGGGCGAATGAAAGTGAGTATATAAGCTTGTATCATGATACACAGCCGGGGCAGAGCGTTTATTGGCACGGCTTCGGCGAGCCGCCCGTTCTTTCCTTTCGTGCTGATTTTGACGACATGGAGTTCAACCGCAGCAGGCAGCTTGAAAGAAAGCTTATCAAAGGGCGGTTTGCCGGCGGCAATCTCGGCTGGATAGAACCGGACGATTTGGAGCTTTTCATTGCACTGTATCGCAAGCCGCTTAAAAATCCGACCGATTCGCAGATTAGGATTACGGAGCTTCTTGAAAGAGAAGGACCTCTTAATATCCAGCAGATTAAGCTGGAGACAGGTATGCTTGTCAAGGAGATTACACCTGTTTTGCATCGCTTGCAGGAAGCGTTTTTGGTCTATGAGGATCAATACGACGGAGAGTGGGATCGTGGGTGGTACATATTTTCCGAAGTGTTCCCCGAGACAAACGTGGATGCGTATACAAGGGCGGAGGCATTGAAAAATGTGCTTAAAAGGTTTTCCTACCGTCTTGTGTGGTTTGACACTGCCATGGCGAAGTCGTTTTATAAGCTGCCCGAGAGAGAAATAAAAAATGCAGTCAACGAGCTGTTGTCAGATGGCACGCTTGCTGAATGCGGCAGCGGTTATATTTTAAGTGCCGACGCCGAGCTGCTTAAAAGCTATGTGCCGAGGAAAGTACATTTTGTATATGCCGTTCACCGCAACGATTTTCTTTATAGGTCGCATGAGCATATATTAAAAGAATATGCAAAAAAGCTCACCGAAGGACTTCCTTACGACTGCGAGCCTTTGCAGTATTTATTGATTGACGGTGAGTTTCACGGAACTGTAGTGGGTCATTTCAGAAACGGTCCGTATGACCTTAACGATATCGTGTGCGACCTTCCCGACGCCCTTTGCCGCAAGGATGAAATTATAGACGCTGTATGCGACGCAAATTACGGTGATATGCCGCAGCGCTTTATGGGACAGCCTATTTGAGGAAATTTGTTTGGAGCTTATTCTGCTTATTGCTTAACAGCATGAGCGTCTGTATATTTGAATTATGACAGTATTTAAACTGACTTGTACTTACAAGAGCATAATCAGACAGTGAATAATAAAGATTCGGAGTGACATATGTTTGAAAAAATAATTGTTATCGGCTGCTCGGGCTCAGGAAAGAGTACATTTGCCCGAAGTCTGAACGAATTAACCGGCTTGCCCCTGCATCACCTCGACATGATATGGCACAAGCCGGACAAAACCAACGTTTCAAGGGACGAATTTGACCAAAGGCTAAACGATATCATCAAAAGCGACAGATGGATTATCGACGGCAACTATCAGAGGACGCTTGATATAAGGCTTCAAGCCTGTGATACTGTGTTTTTGCTTGACTATCCTTTAGATGTCTGCTTAGACGGCGCACGGTCGAGAGTAGGAAAAAAGCGTTTGGATATGCCTTGGGTTGAAACGGAATTTGACAGCGAATTCAAGCAGTGGATTTTAGACTTTCCTTCAAAAAACCTTCCGCTGATATATGACGCCCTCGAAAATTACGCGGATAAAAACATTGTAGTCTTTAAATCAAGAGAGCAGGCTTCAAAATACCTTGATGAGCTGAGAAAAAAGCTTTCCGACTGAGCTTGGTGTGGCTTCGGGTACTGAAAAAACGGCATATGTGAGCTTTCGGCAATGAGTTATTAAGCCAATTCGATTTACGGCAGGCGTCAGCCTTATGCGACGCCTTGACTTTTTATAAATGTAGTGATATACTGCACTTGTAATAAATACTAAATTTCAATTTATTTATTGACAAGGGCTATTGATGTCAGTGACGTTATATCGATTTTCGGGCGGCTTTTGCCGCCTTTATGAGTATATATGCTCAGCGTCTTCAATCAATATTTATAGTGGAATAGTATTAAAATATATTGCTTGGAGACTCAGTAATGCGAAAATCAACAACCGTGATAACTACTGTAATTATCGTCTTAGTATTCGCAGCCGGCGTCGGTATAATGCTTTACCCGACACTCAGCAATCTTTGGAATACAAAGGAGCATAAAAAGGAAATAAGCAGCTACTCGATGGATGTCGACTCAGCAGACGATGCGCTTATAAAAGAAGCGACAGAGGCTGCAAAGGAGTACAACAAGAGGCTCTGCGACGGCGAGCAGTCGTTTTTACTCAGCGATGAGGAACGCTCGGTTTATGAAAGCCTTTTATGTATGCCCGATACCGACGTCATGGGATATATCGATATTCCCAAAATAGATTGCCGCTTGCCTATATACCACGGCACAAGCGAGGAAGTGCTTGTCAAGGGAATCGGTCATGTTGAGGGCAGCTCCCTGCCGGTCGGCGGAGAGTCGACACACTGTGTTCTTTCCGGACACCGAGGGCTTCCGAGTGCAAAGCTCTTTTCTGACTTAAACAGCTTGGAGGTCGGCGACAGGTTTACAGTTTCGGTTTTAGGCGAAGACCTTGTGTATGAAGTGGACGAAATTAACGTGGTTCTTCCGAGCGAAACGGAAAAGCTTTTAATTGCCGACGGCGAGGATCTGTGCACACTCGTTACCTGCACACCGTACGGCATCAATTCCCACAGGCTTTTGGTCAGGGGAAAAAGAATTTTGAACTGAATGCAGCACTGATATGTGCTGCTTTAGCCATAGAGTTTACTCAGACTTATTTTAATTGGATGTGATAAAATGAAAAAAACAGTTAGACTGTTGGTCTGCTGCTTAACTGCGGCTGTGCTTACTATTATGTGTCAGGTAATATGCTTTGCCGATGCTGATTTAGATATAAATAAGCTCGGAAGCATAACCGTCGAGATGCGTGACCCATACACCGATAAGCCTGTCAGCGGCGGGACCTTGACTATATACAAGGTTGCAGACATTGCTTTCGTCAACGGAGAATTGACATATATCTTTACTGATGAGTTTTTGTCAAGCGGCCTGGATATAAGTGACCCTGAAGCGCCGAAGCTTCCGTTTCAGCTGTCAGAATATGTCGATATCAACCACTGTATCGGCTCTACTACGGCAATAGGCTCGGACGGAAACGCTGTGTGGGGAAATATGTATACCGGCTTGTATCTTGTCAGACAGTTCGGTCCTGCCAACGGCTATTATCCGATTGATAGCTTTTTGGTGACTCTGCCGCTTTGTATCGGCGGAGAATACATCTATGATGTTAATGCCACACCGAAAATGGAGCTTTTAAAAACCCCTCCTCCGCCGACAACAGATTATCCCGACCCTGAAAAGCCGACAGAGCACGGCGACGGCGAACGTGACGATTCCGAGGATGATATGTGGGAGGAAAACGAGTACGTCGGGGAAACGGCGTCAAATCAAGAGCCGAGCAAGCCGTCAGATGCTATTATGATAGCTTTGGGCGTATCGTTAGTTGCTTTAGCGGTAATTGCGTCGGTTGTGCTTGCGGTTAAAAAGCGCAGGGACGGCTGTGAAAAAACAGGCGAATAGCTTATCGCCGTACTCTTTATTAAATTGGTTTACATTACTCGTCTGAGTGCAGAATATATGCTCAGACGAGTTTGTTTTTATGCACCGACCCTTTTAGCATTTTATAACTTAAAACAGCGTAAGCTCTTTTTAAAGCTTAATCAATATGAAAATTTTAAGGTTGCATATGGAATGATCAATGTTATAATATATCAACGAACAAAAAATGATATGTCGACTTGCACAATATGTTCCCGCGTTTTTAACATATTCAACAAAAATAATGCGCAGGATATGACATTTCGTATTAAGGTGGTTGATTTTCCGGAGAAAATGTTGTATCCTAAAATCACAAAAGATGAAACTTATCAAAACTCTTAAACGCCTGGTATTTCTTCCGCAATGATTGTCTTATTTTTTCG
>DKWG01000010.1 GCA_002491605.1 Ruminococcus sp. UBA7158 | reverse complement strand
TTGGGCGTTTTGCTCAGGGCTATTTTATTCAATTATACACGGAGGGGATAGCTTTTGAGATCAAGCGGTTTACTTTTGGGAATAGCTTCGCTTAACGGAGATTACGGCATCGGAAAGATGGGAAAGGAAGCGAGGGAGTTTGTCGACTTTTTGCATAGGTCGCATCAGCATTATTGGCAGATACTTCCGCTGACGCCGACGAGCTACGGCGACTCGCCGTATCAGTCCTGCTCCTGCAATGCAGGAAATCCATACTTCATTGATTTTGAGCTTTTAGAGGAGGACGGACTTTTAAAGCCGTCAGACTATAAAAACACAGCTTACGGCGACAATGACAGATATATCAACTACGGTATGCTCTATGAGACAGTTTTCAAAACGCTTGAAATTGCATTTGAGCGTTTTGTTCCGGACAACAGCTATCGTGAGTTTACGGACAAAAACGGCGAGTGGGTGTATGACTACGCACTGTTCATGACGGCTAAGGACGTCAACGGCGGCAAGCCGTGGTACGAGTGGAAAAAGCCGTTAATGATGGCGCAGCCCGAGGCTTTGGAAAGAATTAAGAGCGAGCATTCAAGAAAAATCGATTTCTACATATTCATTCAGTATGAGTTTTACAAGCAGTGGTACGCCCTGAAAAGGTATGCAAACAGCGCAGGCGTTGAGCTCATCGGCGACATCCCGATATACTGCGCATACGACAGCGTTGAGGTTTGGCTTCACCCCGAGCTTTTCGAGCTGGACGAGAACAAAAAGCCGATAAACGTTGCAGGCTGTCCGCCGGACGCATACGCCGAGGAGGGTCAGCTCTGGGGAAATCCATTGTACGACTGGAAGAGAATGCAGCTCAACGGCTACAACTGGTGGATAAAGAGAATTGCCCATGCAACGGATATCTATGATGTTTTAAGAATCGACCATTTCAGGGGACTTGCAAGCTATTACAGCATCCCTTACGGTGATGAAAACGCCGTAAACGGCTTTTGGCGTCCCGGACCGGGCATGGAGCTTTTCAACTCGGCTAATTACTGGCTTGGCAGGAAGAGAATAATAGCGGAGGACTTAGGCTTTATAACCGAGGACGTCGGCAAGCTTTTAAAGGACTCCGGGTATCCGGGAATGAAGGTCTTGCAGTTTGCCTTTGACCCGAGCGCAAAATGTGAGTATCTTCCGTGCAACTTTGAGTCGTCCGGCTATATTTGCTATACCTCTACTCACGACAGCGATACAGCCTTGGGCTGGGCACAAAAGCTTAAGGGAAAAGAGCTTGAGTTCTGCATGGAATATATGGGTATAGAGGACAGAACAAAAATCCCCGACGGTCTGTTGCGCCTTGCGTGGTCGAGTATTGCCGATGTGGCAATAGCTCAGCCGCAGGATTTATTGGGTCTCGGAAACGAGGCGAGGATAAACGTTCCGTCGACAGTTGGGCTCAACTGGAGGTGGAGGATAAGCGGCGAGGATTTGAGCGAGGAGTTTTGTGAGAGGCTTTCAGGGCTTACCATGATTTATAACAGGACGGCGGACGCTGTTAGTGATAAATAATTGAATTGAAATTGATATAGCTTCAGCCCGTCGAAATCTGTTAACATCGGATTTCGACGGGCTGATTTTGGGTTCGGATCGAAATTATATTATCTATCGAGAAGATAGAAATATTGTTTTGAGTCAGTGTCACCAAAAAACATACCTAAAATCGACCTTTTAGAGTTCCTTGCAAGTTTTTTCGCAAAAGCCGTTTGAAGCTCATTGTGATCATAGTGTTCATATTCGCAGCACTTTCCGTCTGAATGGGTGTGGTTATAATTACGAATCAAGAAAAAGGAACCACATGGGCATAATCCGTATGTTTTATAGATGTTGTCATTGCCCTCGACTAATTCATTTAAACAGACTTTTTTAAGATCGGTTCCGAAGCAATGACAGCAATACTCTATAAGCTTAAATTCTTTGCCGCACTGAGTGCAACGGCAAAGTATATCATCGAAGCTGACCTCGCATTCGTCACTCGGAGTGGCTGACAGTTCATTTGTTTGAGCCTTTTGAATTGAATCAGTGGGTGATTTATTTGCTTTGTCAAGCCTTATAACGCAATCATCCAGTTCACATCTCGGACACATTAGATACTTATATTTGCCGTTATTATCTAATTGGGAGTCCTTATCCAGTGCATATATGCCGGCCAATTCATAGAAGCTTATATCAATTTTGATAGTCGAAATAATGTCATTAGCTCTTTGCTCTTTCCAGTCCTCATTATCATAAGGAAGAAGTTCTTTGCATTCTTCGATGAATTGCTTTAGCATTATATAATCGGCTGTTTCGTGTATTTCTCCATTCGCTGAAGGTTTAAGAAAAAACTCATTTGGGAGCTGCACTTGTTCAACCGTGAGTGGCATAGCAAAGAGCGATTGGCACATGGCAACGATTATAACAAAAGCTATCAGTGCACATGATGTTCTTTTCATAGTGATTACCCCTTCATGTCACCGGAAAGAAGAAGATCACAATATGATTTGAAGTCTATGTTTGTAGGTAAAGGAGCGTTCGACATTCTAATCAAACTGTAATTCATATCTAAGTATGTGCTGCATACTGATCTATAATATGTACCCATCCCTTGAACTTTAGTATGAATAATCCAACACATATGAGGTGAATTGGCAGGATATGCGTCGTAGCAGGCGGTGCAATAATAATCTGTTTCACAATAGTGACGTTCGACTTCACAAGTTCCAAGGTGTAGCAAACCGTCAAAAGTATTGTTTCTATAATTACAAGGAACATGATCCTTTTTGGCATATACTTCATTTCCACTACACTTTTTCACAGCCGTGCCAATCGTACCGCAACGAGTACAAGTATACATTTTCGCAGCAAAAGCATTTACACATAATGCTGAAAACGCCAGAATGATACTTAATACAGTGCATATTATTTTTTTCATTTTTGTCCTCCATTCATATGTCCGCATCGATTTAAGGCGTATGGGAAATAACCTCCTTCCGAACACTTAAGCGGCTGCGTAATTAACATTAAATTACATTAGTAACACAGCATTTAGCAGTCCGATGCACACTGTAAATTTTTCAACGCATAAGTAATTCTTTATTATATTATAATTATACTTTATAATTATTTAAATGTCAATATAATGCAATAAAATTTATAAAATAATAGTACCATAAAATGTTCAAAATCTTTAATAAAAAAATACTTTATATTAATCTACATCCATGCAGCCTTTCAATTCAAAGAAAATATTACACCCGTTCACTCGTCAGCAATCACACTTGAAACAACCCCTTGATTTTTCGGACAGTATCTGTTATATTATTAAAAAACAAAGAAAAGGTAGGGTAAAAATGAGCAAAAAAGACGGAGCAAAAAAGTTTTTCAACGAGTTTAAGGAAATGATCAGCAAGGGCAATGTTTTCGACATGGCAATAGGCGTTGTAATCGGCGGTGCTTTCGGCAAGATTGTCACTTCCTTGGTCAACGATATCATCATGCCCTGCATCAGCGTGTTGACAGGCGGCGGTGGATATGCAAGCTGGAAGATCATTCTTTCAGAGGCGGTTATGAACGGCGATGAGGTTGTCAAGGCTGAAAATGCTATTATGA
This sequence comes from Ruminococcus sp. UBA7158, assembly GCA_002491605.1. Lineage (GTDB taxonomy): Bacteria > Bacillota > Clostridia > Oscillospirales > Ruminococcaceae > Faeciplasma. The sequence continues at coordinate 45,499 of DKWG01000010.1, read as the reverse complement.
TAGGCTCTTTCATTTCTGCGATCATTGATTTTCTTATCATCGCATTTTGCATTTTCTTAGTGATAAAGGCAATCGGCGGTGCAAAGGCGAAGTTTGCTAAGAAGCCGGAGCCTGAGCCTGTTGAAGAAAAGCCGGCAGAGCCTGCACCGGAAACTGAGCTTGACGTTTTGAAGGCTATAAGAGAAATGCTTGCTGAGAAGAAGGACTGATTCTTAGCTTCATTTCAGGATGATTTCGCAATGTAATTAAAAGCCGTTCGGTATCACAGAGTTTGATACCGAACGGCTTTTATATGTTTCAAAATATATATTAATCAGCGTCAGCTATAACGTCAATTTCACAACCATCTGGAGGCTCAAACAAAAGCTCAAGCTTAGCCAAAAGATTATCATCAACATAATAAGCCTCGGTCTTGCCTGACAATACATCTTGGTTGCGCTTTTTTATCCGATGCTTCCACTCGTCGTCGCAAACGTTGATGAAATGAAGCTCGCAGGGTATGTTACGGCTGTCAAAGAACCTTTTGACGTGCTGTCTCTCGCTTTTGAGCCAAAAGCCCCAGTCAAAGACGACGTTGACGTCAGTATTTATCAGCTGCACAGCCTTTTCCGTTAGGTACTCCTTGACCCTAAGCGTATATTCATCATGTCTGTCGCCGCAGTGCTGCCCGAAAAGTCTGAGCATAATCTCGTCAACGCTGAGAAGTACAGTTTTGCCGCTTGAGCAAAGCTTTTCGGCGTATGTGCTTTTGCCGCAGCATAGCCTGCCGCAGATCAGTATGACCTTAGCCATTATGTCACCGCCCTTAAAGAAGCTCGGTATAATCCCGTATAACCATGTCGCAGATCTTTGTCATGTCATCCCAGTCGTCCCTTGAATGCTCCTCTAAAACTCCTACGCAATACATTCCTGCCGCCTTAGCGCCGATACAGCCCGGATATATATCTTCAAATACTGCGCATTTATCCGGATTTACGCCGACCTTCTCGGCTGCGAGCAGGTAAATGTCGGGATAGCCCTTTTGACGCTCCACCTCGGCAGTGGTTACAAATGCGTCAAAGAACTCGGCTACACCGTGCCGCTCAAGGCAGGGGTGGTAAAGCTCGGGACGAGAGGCTGTTGCAAGTGCGATTTTAACGCCGGCAGAGTGGAGTGCTGTTATAAACTCCTTTGCTCCGTCGACCATAGGGATGATTTCCGAGTATTCGTATTCAAGCATGGAAAGCCATTCGTTCATAACCTCATCCCTTGTGCTTTTAACGCCGCATTCCGCTATGACATAATCAGCCGCCTGCGCTAAGTTCATTGCGGAAACCCTGTCATAAAAATCATCCGGGATAGGCAAGCCTCTTTTTTCCATGAAGTGCATATCAACGTGTCTCCATGTGCTTATAGACTGTATTAAAGTGCCGTCAAGATCAAAAATGGCACAGCTTATATCCTTTAAAAAGTTCATAGTTACCTCCTTAAAAGCAGGCGAGCTTTGAACGCAGACCAAAGAGCGGTTACACTCAAAGCAATGTGTTGCATTGGCTTATATTAATAAGTTTATATTAATACGCAGCAGTTGTCAATGAAAGCCTTGCAAAAGTCATGTAAGTTTTATATAATATCATTGATCGTTAGGTGAAAGCGAGGTGCACCGGATGGGCTTAGACGATAGTATTACATATCTTTCGGGCGTGGGTCCGAAGAGGGCGGAGCTGTTTAATAAGCTCGGAGTGCGCACAGTCAAGGATTTGCTGTACCATCTTCCGAGAAGCTATATGGATTTTACATCGCCTGTGAGTATCAATGAAGCAGCTTTGGATGAGTACAGTGTTATAAGGTGCAAAGCGGTAAAAAAGCGTTCGCCGGATTTGATAAGAAAGAACATGAAAATTTTCAGGATTCTTTTTACGGACGACGAAGCCGATGTAACAGCGGTAATATTCAATTCGGTATATCTGTACAATCAAATCAAAGAGGGTAAATGGTATTATTTGTACGGCAGGCTGACGGGAAATCTTACGACTAAGGAAATATCGTCACCTATTATCTTTGAGGCTGACGGCGAGGATAAAATTCAGCCTATATATCCGCTTACTCAGGGCTTGAGTGTCGGAATAATAAGAAGGTGCATGAAAAATGCTCTTATGCAGCTTGAAAATGAAAGCTGCGAGACGCTCAGCAGAGATTTTATCGAAAAAAACGGCTTCATGGGCGCAGATGCCGCTCTTCATGCCATCCATTTTCCCAAAAGCATGGACGACGCTGCGTCGGCAAGGAGACGCCTTGCTTTTGACGAGCTTTTGGTTTTGCAGCTCGGTATGCTTTCGCTGAAAGAAAAAAACCGAAGGCTTACACCGTATCCTCTAAAGGAAATGCCGCTTGATAAATACTATGAGGCTCTGCCGTTTGAATTGACAGGCGCTCAAAGGCGTTCAATAGGCGAGTGCATTTCGGATATGACTGAAAACACTCCGATGAATCGGCTCATTTTGGGCGACGTCGGCTCGGGAAAGACAGCAGTTGCGGCCGCTTTATGCTATTTTACGTTTCTGAACGGCTGCCAGTCCTGCATAATGGCTCCGACCGAGATTTTGGCGGATCAGCATTATGCGACGTTTTGCAGGTTCTTAGAGCCGCTCGGAGTTAAAATTGCACTTTTAAAAGGCTCGATGTCTCAAAAGAAAAAGGCAGACGTCAAGGAAGCACTCAAAAACGGAGATTTGGATATTGCAATAGGTACTCATGCGCTTTTGCAGCAGTCGACGGAATTTAAAAATTTAGCTCTTGTCATAACAGACGAGCAGCACAGATTCGGAGTGCAGCAGCGCAAAATGCTTGTCAATAAGGGAAACAATCCGCATAGGCTTGTTATGAGCGCAACGCCGATACCGAGAACATTAGCCTTAATGATTTACGGCGAGCTGGATATATCCCTGCTCGATGAGATGCCGAAGGGCAGAAAAAAGATCTTGACATATGCAGTCACGGGAAAGCTGAGAAGCCGTGCATATAACTTTGTTAAGGACAGGCTCGACGAGGGCAGACAGGCATATATAATATGTCCGGCAATTGAGGACTCACAGGCTGATATTAAAAACGTGACCGACTATGCAAAAAGCCTTTCCGAAAACGGCTTCGGCAGCTATAATATCGGCGTTTTGCACGGTCAGATGAGGTCCGACGCCAAGGAAAAAATCATGAGGGACTTTCAAAACGGCAGAACGGATATTTTGGTTGCAACAACGGTTGTTGAGGTCGGAGTAGACGTGCCGAATGCTGCCGTTATGCTTATTGAAAACGCCGACCGCTTCGGCTTGAGCCAGCTTCACCAGCTTCGGGGAAGAGTGGGAAGGGGCGAGTATCAGTCGTATTGCATTTTAATAGCGGACAACGCAGGCGAGACTTCAAGAAAGCGTCTTAAAGCACTTTCAAACAGCTCTGACGGATTTGAAATTTCTGAAATGGACTTAGAGATAAGAGGCCCCGGAGATTTCTTCGGTTCGGCACAGCACGGCTTGCCGAGACTTAAAATTGCAGACCTTGCCGCAGATGCGGATTTGATTCGCCTTGCAAGGGCTGAAGCGGAAAAAATGTACTCCACCGGATATCTTAAGTCGAGCGACGGAGCAAGGCTGTCGGGAGCGGTTAAAAGGCTTTTCGAGTCGGATGAACCGTTGGCGTGATGCTGTTGAAATTAATACGAGCTTAGCTATATGAATACTATGATATAATCTGTAATCTTTTAAATATTATGCAGGTGTCAATTGAGGATAAAAAACTCTTGACAGCTGCATATGTTTGTTTTATAATAGCAACATAAGTTGCGCAACGGAAGTTGCTTATTCATTTTTTGGAAAAACACAAGGGGAGATGAGAAGATGCCGCCTAAGAATAAATTTACGAAGGACGAAATAATTCAGGCAGGTGTAAACGTTGTCAGAAAGGGCGGTATCGATTCGCTTACGGCGCGTTCTACAGCGCTTGAGCTGAAATCGTCGACAAAAGTTATTTTCGGTGCGTTCGACTCCATGGATTCGCTTGCATATGAAGTGAAGAAAAGAGCCTATGAGCTTTATTTAAGCCATCAAAGCGATGTTACCGAAAGCGGAAGGTATCCTGTATACAAGGCAAGCGGAATGGCTTACATAAGCTTTGCAAGGGAGGAAAAGGAGCTTTTTAAGCTTTTGTTTATGTGTGAAAACGGGCGCTCGGAGGACAAGGATGACGAGTTTGAGCATTTTACGGGTGTTGTCAGAGACGGATTGAATCTTTCTCAAAGCAAAGCGAATCTTTTCCACACCGAGATGTGGATATTTGTACACGGAATAGCAACTATGCTCGCAACTAATTTCTGCGCATGGAGCGAAGAACAGGTCAGCACAATGCTGAACGACGTTTTTATGGGAATACAAGAGCGCTTCTGTGGCACAAGCAAAGCAATTGAAAGGAAGGGTACTAATGGCTAAGGTTATACAAATCGAGCATCTTGCGAAGTCATACGGCGACGTTAAGGCAGTCAACGATTTATCGTTCGGCGTCAACGAGGGCGAGCTGTTTGCATTTTTGGGTGTCAACGGAGCAGGAAAAAGCACCACTATATCTATGATATGCGGACTTTTAAAACCTGACAGCGGAAGCATAAGGGTAATGGGCAGCGAGCTCGGCAATGAAAAAAGCTCGGAGCAGATAGGAGTAGTCTTTCAAAACTCTGTTTTAGATAAGGCGCTTACTGTGTATGAAAACTTAAAATACCGTGCCGCACTGTACGGAATAAGCGGTCAGGACTTTAAAAACCGTCTTGATGAGCTTTGCAGGCTGCTCGACTTTTCAGACATACTAAACCGCACCGTAGGCAAGCTTTCGGGAGGTCAGCGCAGGAGAATAGATATAGCAAGAGCCCTGCTTAACCGTCCGAAAATATTAATACTTGACGAGCCCACAACCGGCTTAGACCCTCAGACAAGAAAGCTCTTATGGGACGTTATATATAACCTTAGGAAAAACGACGGTCTGACAGTTTTTCTGACAACTCACTACATGGAAGAAGCTGCCGACGCCGACTATGTAATTATTTTAGACTCGGGAAGAATCTGTGCCGAGGGAACGCCGCTTGAGCTTAAGAATAAGTATACAGGCGACTATATCACTCTTTACGGCTCGGATGAAAAGGAAGCTCAAAAGCTGGGCTGTCCGTATGAGCTGATAAGCGGTGCTGTCAGAATAACCGTCCCGAATACTAAAAAAGCCACCGAGCTTATCATGGCTCACCCTGAGATATTCGACGACTACGAGATAATAAAGGGCAGGATGGACGATGTTTTCATCAACGTCACGGGTAAGAAGCTGACGGCGGACGTTCAGGACAGCGGTAAAAGATTAAAGACCGGAAAGGACGGCAAGTGATTATGACAGAGCTTAGAAGTCTTATAAGCCGAAACTGTCGGCTGTTTTATAAGGATAAGGGAACATTTTTCACATCTCTTATAACCCCGGTGATACTCTTGGTTTTATACATGACGTTTTTGGCAAAAGTATATCAGGATACTTTTACTCAGGCTTTGACCGGAATGGTAAGCGCAGACGACCCTATAATCAAGAGCCTTGTCAATGCGTCGCTGTTTTCGTCCTTACTGGCGGTTTCAAGCGTGACGGTGGCGTTTTGCTCGAATATGATAATGGTTCAGGATAAGGCTTCAGGTGTTATAAATGACCTGCGGATTACTCCGGTAAAACGTTCTGTTTTATCCTTGGGCTATTATGTTTCGACCACTGTATCAACCCTGACAATCTGTCTGATAACAGGCATTATTTACTGCATTTATATGGCGATTTCGGGCTGGTACTTAACGGCAGGAGAGCTTTTGCTGATACTTTTGGACATTTTCCTTCTTGTCATGATGGGAACTGCACTAAGCTCGATTATCAACGTCTTTATCTCAACTCAGGGACAGATGTCGGCAGTAGGAACAATAGTGTCCTCCGGCTACGGATTTATCTGCGGAGCATATATGCCGCTTTCACAGTTCGGCGCAGGCTTAAGAACGGTTTTATCCTTCCTACCGGGAACATACGGAACTGCGATTCTTAAAAACCTGTCCTTTGCAGGCATATTCCGTGAGCTTTCAAACAAGGGCGTTCCGAGTGAGGCTATAGACGAGCTTAAGGGCGCATTCGACTGCGTTGTCAGCTTCTTCGACACAACTGTCGAGCTTGGAGCGATGTTTGCAGTGCTATCTGTGGCTGTAGTGATTCTGGTTTTGATTTATGTGTTGCTGAATGTCAGGGCAAGCAAAGCTAAAAGATGATTTTAGCTCAGTTAAAGATGGTATAAGCTGATTAATATGTGCTTATCGTCTTTTATGTTATAGAATAAACGCCGATGCGGATTATCCCCATCGGCGTTTTTATGTTGGTGTTGCAATTTTATATATTATAGATTATAATTAAACATGAACTTCGGGCGAAAGGAATCATAATTGTAATGAAAAAAGCAATACTTTTTGATTTGGACGGAACAATGTGGGACGCTTCACAAAGCGTCACCGATTCATTTAATATAGCATTAGAGCGGCTTGGGCTTTCAAGACGGATTTCACTTGCCGAAATGCAGGGGGCAATGGGCAAAACCCTTGATGAAATTGCTCACATATTTTTCGACTGCGTTGACCCTGACCGTGCGGTCGATATAATGGTATACTGCACTGAGTTTGAAAATAAATACATAGAAGAGCACGGCGGCGTTTTGTATCCCGACCTTAAAAAGACGCTTTCGGAGCTGAAGGAAAGCGGTTGGTTTGTCGCATGTGTTTCAAACTGTCAGTCGGGGTATATAGAAGCTTTTATAAAGCATCACAGCTTGAGCGAATTGTTTGACGATACCGAGTGCTGGGGCGACACCGGCAAGCTCAAGGCTGATAATATAAGCTTGGTTGTTTCAAGAAATAATATAGATATGTGCGTTTACGTCGGGGACACTATGGGGGACTATAATTCGGCTATGACAGCAGGCGTGAAGTTTATTCACAGTGCCTACGGATACGGAAGCGTGCCTGACGGAACGCCGAAAATCAACAGCCTGAGCGAGCTTGGCGATAAGCTTAAGAATTTCATTTAATTTATAGTATTGCTGCAATTTTTTAGCCTTTTAGATTGTATTATTTATAGAAGTATACGGCAGGCGGCTTGTTAACCGCATTGATGATTATGCGGCTTTGAGCTTCGCTGTCGGTCGAAACAGAATGTCAACACTCTCGGAAAGGATGTAATACTTATGCTGAAGAATCTGTCTAAAAAAATAGCCTGCACATCTTTGGCGGCCTTGATGCTGTCAACTGCCTTGAGTGTGCCGGTAAGCGCAAGGTCGCTTAAGGCAAAGGATACCGCTGTGAGTACAGATTTAAAAAAGGAGGAAGCAGCCTTGGAGCTGATAAACAGTAATGAGCTTAACCCGATGGACAGCTTGAATGAGTTTTCGTTTGATTTCTTCAAAGAGATTATAAAGGAAAACGGAACGGAAAAAAACAGCGTTATGTCTGCACTGTCGGCTTATTATGCTTTGGGAATGCTTTCGCTCGGCGCCGAGGGTAAAACCGAGGATGAGCTTGAAAAGGCACTGGGTCTTGACTCGGATGACGCAGCGCTTGTCTGCAAGGAGCTTATGGATGTTTTTGAAACGCTTACACAGTGCTCAAAAACAAAGCTTTCAATTGCAAATGCGGCGTTTTACTCCGACAAGCTGAAAATTTCAGATTCCGATACCTTTAAGGAGCTTGCAAGGTTTTATAAGGCCGGCGCATATCGCGGCGAGCTTTCAACGACTAAGGCGAGAGAGTTTATAAATGCGTGGGCGTCCGAAAAAACGGATAAAATGATACCCGAGCTGTTTACCGAGAATTTGGACGAGGACACAGTTTTACTTCTGATAAATGCGATTTTGCTGGACGCAAAGTGGGCGGAACCCTTTGACAACTTCGGAATGGAAAACACTATGAATTTCACAAATCCGAAGGGTACTAAGAGTACCGTAGGTGCGCTCATTGACGAAAGAAGTATCGAATACATCAAGACCAAGGATGTCACCGGAGCGATTTTAGATTATTCCGATAACAGGCTGAAATTTGCAGCCTTCATGCCGAGTGACGGCGACATGAAGGGCTTTTTGAACAGCTTGGACACCGAGGAGTTTACAAATCTCGTGTCATCGGCAAAGAAGGGCAGATGCCTTCTTAAAATGCCTAAGTTTTCAATTGAAAGCAGTATCGAGCTTAACGACATTTTAAAGAGCATGGGAGTAAAAACTGCGTTCGATCCCAACAAGGCAGATTTAAGCGATTTCGGTAAATGCGGCAACGGAAACGTCTATGTGAGCAGAGTGTTCCAAAAGGCAAAGATAGATGTCGACGAAGAGGGCACAAAGGCGGCTGCTGTGACTGCGATTGCCGCTATGAACACAACAGCATTGCGTGAACCTCCGATACCGATAACAATAGACCACAGCTTCTTCTACTGCGTTTACGACAGCGAGACTAACGTTCCGCTGTTCATGGGAGTTGTAAGCGAGCCGTAATTTAAGCGGACGGAATAATATTGATTTCATATAAAAGCACAGGGCACTGCATTTGAGCGGTTGCCCTGTGCTTTTTGTTTATTTCTATTGCTGCAGAAGCTTTTTAATCTCAGCGAGCAAAAGCTCGGCTATCGGTGAAAACACCTGATACTTTCGCCATATTAAATACATTTTCGTCTCGAGCTTAGGGTAAAGCGGTCTGAAGCACAGTCCGCTTTCCTGCGATGTGTCTATAAGCTTGTCAAAGGTGAGCATATATCCCAAGCCTTCCTTGACGAACACAGAACCGTTGTAGGCAAGGTTTGCTGTGCCGGATAGCTTAAGGCTGTCCGCCTTTTGTCCGCACCATCGAGGTATATCACCTCTTATCGCTTGCTTTGAGCATATAAGCTCCAAACCGTATAAATCATCGACACATATAAACTCTTTTTCGGCAAGCGGCGAATCTTTGCGCATACAAAGTCCCCAGACGTCTGTTTCGCTGAATCCTATGTAGTTGTATTTAGAAAGGTTGGGAGGTTCAACGATTACTGCAAAGTCGTAAATACCGTTGTCGAGCTTTTCTGTCACCTGCTCTGTTGCTCCGCTCACAATGTGATAGTGAAACAAAGGATAATCTTTCTTTAAGCTTTTTATTGCCCGTGCCAGATATTTAATATTGTGTGATTCGGCGCATCCGATATCAACCTCTCCACCTGTTATCTGACCTAAAGCCGTGAATTCGTCGGCGGTTTTATCGACCATTTCTAAGATGTCTTCTGCACGCTTTCTTAAAAGCATTCCCTCATCGGTCAGGCTGACGCTGGTACTTCCTCGTGTAAAAAGCTTTTTGCCGAGCTCGTCCTCAAGCTCCTTTATCTGCTTTGAAAGAGTCGGCTGTGTGACGTGCAGAAGCTGTGCGGCTTTTGTCATGCTGCCCTGACGTGCAACCTCTAAAAAGTATCTCAAAACTCTTATTTCCAATGCAACCCCTCCTCAGCGTTCTTTATCTGATTATATCCGACGGATGATATTCCTGTCAAGCATAACGTGATATTGATTATAAGTATTTGACATAGTAACGGCGGCTGGTATAATAAATATTGACATTAAAACGCTTAGATTGGATAAGAATCTGCATGAGCTTTGCGGCGATAATGTGAACTGGCTGGATGGCAAAAGATTTTCGCAAAATGCAGGTGACGAGGAAATAAGAGAGTGGATAAGCGGCTTGGAGCTTTATGCAGACGAAGTCGGCAAATTTGATTTTGAAAACAAGAGAGTTTTGCTGAACAGCGGATATTATATGCCGATTGTCGGCTTGGGAACCTATGCGCTTGATTATGATGTGTGCGTTAATTCAGTTAATGCGCTTCTTGAAAACGGCGGAAGGCTTATTGACACCGCTTCTGTTTATCACACCGAAAAAAGTGTCGGGGACGCCATTCACAGCAGCGACATACCGAGAGAAGAGATATTTGTAACGACAAAGCTTTACCCCAATCAGTTTTCTGACCCCGTTAAGGCAATAGAGGAGTCATTAGAAGCTTTGGATATTGAGTATATCGACCTGCTGATGCTTCACCATCCCGGCAAAAACGACGTTGAAGCCTATAAGGCGATAGAGCAGGCGGTTAGGGACGGAAAGGTTCGTTCTATCGGTCTGTCGAATTGGTATGTTGAGGAGCTGGAAGAGTTTTTACCGCAGATAGAAATTATGCCGTCGGTCGTGCAAAATGAGATTCATCCGTATTATCAGGAAAATGATGTTATACCTTATATTCAGGATTTGGGGATAGTTGTTGAGGGCTGGTATCCCTTCGGCGGACGGGGACACACTAAGGAAATGCTCAGTGACAGCGTTATCTCTGAGATTGCCGAAAAGCATGATGTATCCTCGGCACAGGTTATACTTCGCTGGAATCTTCAAAGGGGAGCAGTCGTTATTCCCGGGTCAGATAATCCTGAGCACATCAAAGAAAACCTCGATGTATTTGGCTTTGAATTGACTGATGATGAGATGAAGAGAATTGAATCGCTGGACAGAGACGAAAAGCATGATTGGTATTAATGATGATGAGCGTAAATATTAATGTGCAGCTTGAGAATTTGAGCATAGACTAATATCATATGAGAGTTTTAGCTATCAACGGAAGTTCAAGAAAAAACGGCAATACACAGATTTTAATCGATCGGATATTTGAAAAATTATATGCTGTCGGCATTGAGACCGAATCAGTTCAGCTTGCTGGTGAAATAATTGAGCCGTGCAAGGCGTGCTTCGCCTGCGGCGGATGGCATCAGGTGAAACGATATATAAACAGCAACTATCATAAAATGATATCCGCATGAAAAACTTCAGACTTAAAAAGCGAATAAAAAAATATGAACCGCAGTTTACAAGGCTAAAGGTCCTGCAAGCTGCGGTTTTTTCCTTTTTTGCTATCGGCATTCAGCAATATTCACAAAAGCAGTTGCAATTATATAAAATAAATGGTATAATGATAACGGTCATAAAGTGAATTGCTTCAAAAGCGATTCTGTACTTGCGTTTACGCAATTGCATGGCTGATTTTTTATGTTATCGAAAGGAAAGGTGTATTAGTATATGAAAATAGTAACGGTCAGCAGAGAGTTCGGCAGCGGCGGCAGAGAGGTCGGAAAGAGACTTGCAGACTTGTTGGGCTTTGCATATTACGACAGAGAGATAATCACTGCTATAGCAGAAAAAAGCTCTTTAGACGAGGATTACATTGAAAAGACTATTGAAAGCGGAATAACAAGAAGCTATCCCATTACTTTTTCACATTCGTTTGCAGCGTATATTCCTGCGGCAATGACACCTGCTCCCGGGATAATTGCGTCGCAGCACGCTGTAATAAAGGAGATTGCCTCCAAGGGCGATTGTGTTATAGTCGGAAGGTGCGCTGACGTTATCTTAGAGGATTTGAATCCCTTCAGATTATTTGTGTGCGCTGATATGTCCTCAAAGATGAACAGGTGTCGGTTGAGAGCACCTGAGGATGAAAAACTTACCGACAGAGAGCTTGAAAGAAAAATTAAAAGAATTGACAAAGGCAGAAAGGAAAGCCACGATATTTTGGCGTCGTATCCATGGGGCGACAGAAGGGGATACGACTTATGCGTTAATACCTCGGGCGTTGACATAAAAGCAATAATTCCTCATATAGGCGGATATATTGAGGAGTGGTTTAAGCAAGGATAATGAAAATTAGTTTATCAGATCATTTTACATATAAAAAGCTGTTCAGATTTTGTTTTGCACCGATAATAATGATGATATTTACATCCATCTACGGCGTTGTGGACGGACTGTTTGTATCTAATTTTGTCGGAAAGACACCGTTTGCCGCTATTAACCTTGTCATGCCGTTTATTATGGTCTTGTGCGGCTTTGGTTTCATGATAGGCGCAGGCGGAAGCGCATTGGTTTCAAAGACTCTGGGCGAGGGCGACAAGGATAAGGCAAACCGCTATTTTACCATGATGATTGTGCTTACCGTCATCTTGGGAGTGATATTCACAGTTGTCGGAATTTTATTTATCCGCCCTATATCCGTTCTTTTAGGCGCAACCGACGATATGCTCGGTGACTGCTGTCTTTACGGCAGGGTAATACTCATATTCAACATCCCGTTTATGCTTCAGTCGGTGTTTCAGACGTTTTTGACCACCGCCGAAAAGCCTAAGCTCGGGCTTGTTATGACAGTTGCGGCTGGCTGCACAAATATGGCTTTGGATGCTTTGTTCATAGCCGGCTTTAAAATGGGCGTCGGCGGAGCGGCACTTGCTTCGGGATTGAGCGCAGCCGTCGGCGGAATTGCACCTATGGTTTACTTTATGTGCAAAAACTCAAGCCTTTTGAGACTCGTCAGGACAAAGCTTGAGTGGCGTGCTCTGGTGCAGGCGTGTGCAAACGGTGCATCGGAGCTGATGTCCAATATTTCCGGCTCGCTTGTGAGCATAGTCTATAACTTTCAGCTTATAAAGCTTGCAGGTGAAAACGGTGTTGCGGCATACGGAGTTTTGATGTACGTCCAGTTCATTTTCATAGCGGTGTTTATCGGCTACACAATAGGCACATCACCGGTTATCGGATATCATTACGGTGCGCAGAACAACTCCGAGCTTAAAAATCTGTTGAAGAAAAGCATGATAATAACAGGAGTCACCGGAGTTGTCATGATGATTGCGGCACAGCTTTTGGCATATCCCTTGGCGAAAATTTTCGTCGGCTACGATTTAGAGCTTTTTGAAATGACCTGTCGGGCATTTAAGCTGTTTTCATATGCGTTTGTTCTTGCAGGGATGAATATCTTTATTTCATCGCTCTTCACTGCGCTGAACAACGGTGCGATATCCGCAGCTATTTCGTTTTTGCGAACATTAGTGTTTCAGATGCTTTCGGTCATATTACTTCCGATGATACTGGATTTGGACGGAATATGGCTTGCTGTAGGATTAGCTGAGGTGTGCGCATTTTTGGTGTCATTAATATTCCTGATTGCAAAGCGCAAGCGTTATAACTACTTCTGATTTTGCGTAAAGGATTACATCCGCTTCCTTGGGATAGGAGGCGGATGTTTATTTGCAAAAACAGTTGAAATTATTTTTATCATGTGCTAATATATCATCGGATTCGATGGTCAAAAGGGGTGATATGCTAATGAAGAAAAAGCAGAAAAAAATCGGCAGACCGTGCCCTGTGCTTTATCATATGTATTTATATACAGCAGCCTTGATTCTTCGCATACACGGCGTAAGGCTGAAAATCGACCGCAGCGGAATTAAGGATATGAGAGGACCTGCACTGATATTGGCGCCTCATATTTCTTTAAAGGACCACATATTAGTAGGCTTGACGCTTTTGCCTCACCGACCGACATTTGTTTTAAGCGAGCATTTCATGACTAAGCCTATAATACGTCCGGCACTGAAACACTTGGGCAGGGTTATAACAAAAAAGATGTTTTGTCCTGATGTTTCAACAATTATGGGTATAATAAGAGCAAAAAACGAGGGCAATGTAATAGTATTGTTCCCTGAGGGACGGCTTAATTCCGTCGCCCATTCTCAAAAGGTGACCCCGGGTACGGCTCAATTGGTAAAAAAGCTCGGTGTGGACGTTTACACCGTAACAGGAAACGGCTCAGCGCTTGTATTCCCGAAGTGGGGCGAAAAGTATCGTAAGGGCAAAATAAACGTGACAACGCAAAAGCTCATAAGCAAAGACGACATAAGCGGCTTATCGGTTGATGAGATCTCAAAAATTGTCGACGATGCTATTTATCACGATGACGAAAAGGCTATGGCAGGCGAAGAATACATCTGCAAAAATCCTGCCGAGGGGCTTGAAAGCGTCTTGTATAAATGCCCTGACTGCAACAGCGAATACGAGCTGACGTCGAAGGAAAGCAGGGTTATGTGCAAAAGCTGCGGTGCCGAGTTTGAGCTGGGATTTGATTATCGGTTTAAAAACGGCAGGTTCGGCTCGGTAAACGAGTGGTTTTATTGGCAGATTGACGAGCTGTCTGTTGATACGGTCTTAGAAGACGACATTAAAATCGGCACTCCTGATGAAAAGGGCAACATGGACTTTAATGCCGGCGCAGGTCACATCAGGCTGGATAAAAGCGAGCTGAGGCTTACAGGCGAGGTTTTCGGCGAGGACGTATCCTGCGTTGTAAAAACAGAAAAAATAGGCGGTATGCCGTATACTCCGATGCGTGAGTTTGATATATACAAGGATAAACGTCTTTTATACCTTCAGCCTTCTGACGGAAGAAGGATAATAAAGTACGTTACTTTGGTGGATAAGATAAATTCTCTTTAATAAAATCTAAGCTTGATATTTGCGAAAGGATAGTTTTTCAAATGAAGGTTTTAAAGAAGCTTTTTGAATATGTTTTGATTGTTGTGCTTGCGTCTGCGAGCGCACTGAGCTATGAGCTTTTGATTTTCCCGAATAATTTTGCTCCTGCCGGCTTTAACGGCATTGCAACAATGATTCAGCATATTTTCGGCATAAACGTCGGTTATCTGTCGCTGCTGTTCAATATACCGCTGATCATTGCGGTGTTCTTCCTTGTAAATAAAGAGTTTGCCGTTAAGACGCTTGTATATATTGTGACATTTTCGGGTATGCTCATAGCCTTCAAGCTGCCGTCTGTAGATTTAGATCGTTTCATTTACCAAACAGATAACGGAACAAGCACTATTTTAGGTCCTTTAGCCGCAGGTATAATCGGCGGAGGAATTTTAGGCGCAATCCTTTTGCTGAACTGCTGTTCGGGCGGAACAGACCTTGTCGCCGTTTTGGTGCATAAGAAAAATCCGTCGTATAACTTTGTCTGGGTCGGATTTGTTCTTAACTCGATGGTGGCCGTGGTTTCGTATTTTGTATACGATTATCAGCTCGAGCCTGTTATTTTATGTATACTCTTCTCCTACTTCCTGAGTGCGATGAGCGATAAGATGCTTAAGGGCTCTCGTGAAGCGATAAAGTTTGAAGTAATAACCGATTCGCCGGATGAGATTTCTAAGGAGATAATAGAGAAGCTCGGACATTCGGCAACCATGGTAAAGGCTGAGGGCTGCTATTCTCACGATACAAAGAGTATGCTTTGGTGCGTCATAAATAAGGATCAGCTTGCGGATCTTAAGAGCATTTTGGCTAAGTACCCGGGCTCGTTTGCAAGTATTTCAAATGTATCAAGCACTATAGGAAGATTTAAGACAAAGAGAAAGATTAATTCGCCGATTGCGGAGTAGGATTGATTTTTTATGATGTACTGCTTTGCTGATTAATTGACATTCAGTCTATGTTGCGAAGTTGCCGAAATCAAATACACACAAAAACACCGTTGCAAAATCACTGTTTAAGGATTCTGCAACGGTATTTTGTTATCTTTAATTACCCGGCTTGGGTTTGAAACTTTTCAAACTGAAATTACGCCATCAACTCTCCGAGATTTTTGGCAATAGCCGCCAAAAACTCCTCGGAGTACACTGATTTCTTGTTTTCAAGATTCGAAAGAGCCGCCATATCGCCTGTCATTATTCCCGACTCGATTGTGTCAATGGTCGCCTTTTCAAGCTTGTCGGCGTATGTGCACAAGTCCGGAATATTATCAAGCTCTCCACGCTTTCTTAATGCTCCCGACCATGCAAAAATGGTTGCGACGGGGTTTGTCGAGGTCTTTTCGCCCTTGAGCCACTTGTAGTAATGACGCTGAACTGTTCCGTGGGCGGCTTCGTACTCATAAATTCCGTCAGGTGAGACTAAAACAGATGTCATAAGCCCTAAGCTTCCGTAAGCGGTTGCAACCATGTCGGACATAACGTCGCCGTCGTAGTTTTTGCAGGCCCAGATAACACCGCCGTTTGAGCGGATTATTCTTGCAACGGCGTCGTCGATAAGAGTGTAGAAGTATTCAATTCCTGCTTCATTAAACTTATCCTTGTACTCTGCTTCGTAAACCTCGGCAAAAATGTCCTTAAAGCGGTGGTCGTAGGTTTTGGAGATGGTGTCCTTGGCGGCAAACCATATGTCCTGCTTGGTGTCGAGCGCATAGCTTAAGCAGGAGCGTGCAAAGCTTTTTATCGACTCATCGATGTTGTGGACGCCCTGAATTATACCGTCGGACGACTTGAAGTCGTGAATCAGTGCTCTTGTTTCGTTTCCGTCCTTATCGGTAACAACAAGCTCTGCCTTTGAACCGGCAGGAACCTTAAGCTCGGTGTTTTTATAAATGTCGCCATAGGCATGACGGGCGATGGTGATAGGCTTTGTCCATGTGGGTATAAAAGGAGTTATTCCCTTGACTATTATCGGCGCACGGAAAACAGTGCCGTCTAAAATAGCCCTTATAGTGCCGTTGGGAGATTTCCACATCTCCTTGAGCTTGTATTCCTCGACTCTTGCGGCGTTCGGAGTGATGGTTGCGCATTTAACTGCAACGCCGTATTTTTTGGTGGCTTCCGCACTGTCTATCGTTACTTGGTCGTTAGTTTCGTTGCGGTATTCAAGACCCAAATCGTAGTATTCGGTTTTTAGGTCGACATATGGCTCAATGAGTTCGTCCTTAATCATCTTCCAGATAACTCTGGTCATTTCGTCGCCGTCCATTTCGACGAGCGGCGTTGTCATTTTAATCTTTTCCATGACGATATCTCCTTACTTTTTCAGTGCTTCACGGGTGAAGTCCAAAAGTCCGCCTGCGAGCATGATTTCCTTGGTTCTTCCTGTCAGCTCCGACTTGACCTCAAACTTTGTGCCCTTGGTCTTGTTGACAACTACCAAAATCTCATCGCCGTTTTCAACTGCGGCTCTTAAGTCCTTGATTTCAAGCTCGTCGCCCTCGTTAATGCTGTCGTAGTCGGACTCGTTGACGAATGTAAGCGGCAGTATGCCTGCATTTATAAGATTTGCACGGTGAATTCTTGCAAAGCTTTTAACGATTACTGCCTTAACGCCTAAGTATAAAGGCGCAAGTGCTGCGTGCTCTCTTGAAGAGCCCTGACCGTAGTTTGTTCCGCCGATAATAATGCTCTTGCCCAGCTCCTTTGCTCTTTCGGGGAACTTTTCATCGCAGACTGTAAAGCAATACTTTGATATCTCGGGAATGTTCGACCTCAGAGGTAAGATCTTTGCTCCTGCCGGCATGATGTGGTCGGTGGTGATATTGTCGCCCACTTTAAGTGATACCGGGGCTGTCAGGCTCTCGGACAAGGGAGCGGTTTCAGGGTAAGGCTTTATATTCGGACCTCTTAAGATTTCAACATCGTCAGAATGCTCTTCGTCAGAGGGAAGCGCAACCATGTTGTCGTTGATGCTTATTTCGTTCGGAAGGGCAAAGCTCGGCATATCGCCCAAGGTTCTCGGGTCGGTCAAAACGCCTGTGAGCGCAGAAATTGCCGCCGTTTCGGGGGACAAGAGGTAAACGCTTGCGTCCTTGGTGCCGCTTCTGCCTAAGAAGTTGCGGTTGAAGGTTCTTAAGGACACACCGGCGGAGTTGGGCGACTGACCCATTCCGATACACGGTCCGCAGGCAGATTCAAGTATTCTTGCACCTGCGTCTATAACGTCGGAAAGTGCTCCGTTTTGAGCCATGAGATTTAATACCTGCTTCGAGCCGGGGGCAATGGCAAGTGAAACATCGGGGTGAACGGTCTTGCCCTTTAAAATATATGCAACCTTAAGCATATCGACAAAGGATGAATTAGTGCATGAGCCGATGCAGACCTGGTCTATCTTCATGCCCTCAAGCTCTTTGACTGTTTTAACATTGTCGGGCGAGTGAGGACAGGCGACCAGCGGCTCAAGCTCGCCGAGGTTTATCGTAAGCTCCTCGTCGTAAACGGCGTCGTCGTCAGCCTTAAGCTCAACATAGCAGTCCTCACGCTTTTGCGTTTTCAAGAACTCCAAGGTTCTTTCGTCTGAGGGGAATATGCTTGTTGTTGCGCCAAGCTCTGCGCCCATGTTTGTTATTGTCGCTCTTTCGGGAACGCTGAGAGTTTTAACTCCTTCGCCGCAGTATTCAATAATCTTTCCGACGCCGCCCTTAACGCTCAAACGGCGCAGAACCTCCAAAATAACGTCCTTAGCCGAAACCCAGGGGCTGAGCTTGCCTATAAGCTCGACCTTTACGATTTTCGGATATGTAATATAGTAAGCTCCGCCGCCCATGGCAACCGCAACGTCAAGTCCTCCGGCACCTATTGCAATCATGCCGAGACCGCCGCCTGTCGGTGTGTGCGAGTCTGAGCCGATAAGGGTTTTGCCGGGTATGCCGAATCTTTCAAGGTGAACCTGATGGCAGATGCCGTTTCCGGGACGTGAAAAGCAAACGCCTCTCTTCTTTGCAACCGAGCCGATAAAACGGTGGTCGTCGGCGTTTTCAAAGCCGGACTGAAGTGTGTTATGGTCTATATATGCAACGCTTTTTTCTGTTTTTACTCTGTTTATTCCGATAGCTTCAAATTCCAAGTACGCCATTGTTCCGGTGGCGTCCTGAGTGAGGGTCTGGTCTATCTTTATTCCTATTTCCGAGCCTTTTTTAAATTCGCCGTCGACAAGATGCGCCTTTAAAATCTTTTCTGCAACAGTATAACCCATTGTGATTAACTCCTTCCTGTGCTGAAATGAAAATATCCAGCTGATTTTTCGTTTATTATATAATCAATATACCATACATTGTATTACACGGTTAGTTTATTGTCAAGTACTATGTATGCTTTTTCACTGTACAACGGTAAATCTTTGTAAGATTAAACATTAAAAATTGTTTTAATTCCTTGACTGTTATACAGTATTAAGTTATAATTAGTTTATCTATAAAGCTTATATCAATTGTGCAATGTCGGCTGCGGTAATTTGAGTATATTCGGCGTTTCAAAGCACATAATAGCCAAAATGATTATCGGAGGCTTATTATGTCGGATGAAATGAATGAAAGCATATCTGAGGTTACACCCGAGCAGGTGCAGTCGTCGGAGCAATACCGAGACGTTGCGATTGCCGGAGCAAAGCACCTTATTCACTGCCTCAGTGTTATCGGGCAGATTGAGGGTCACTATATTCTTCCGCCGCAGAATAAGACCACTAAATACGAGCATATTATGCCTGCGCTTGTTGCAATTGAGCAGGACAGATCCATTGAGGGGCTTATTATAATCATTAATACTGTCGGAGGAGACGTTGAGGCAGGACTTGCCTTGGCGGAGCTTATATCGTCTATGAAAACGCCGACGGTATCTATAGTTGTCGGCGGCGGTCACTCGATAGGAGTGCCGTTGGCGGTAAGCGCAAAAAAGTCGTTTATTGTCAAGTCGGCAACAATGACAGTTCATCCTGTGAGAATGACAGGGCTTGTCCTGGGCGTGCCGCAAACGCTTTCTTACTTTGAAAAGATGCAGGAAAGAATAGTGCGGTTCGTATCTGATAATTCAAGTATTTCGTCGGAGCGGTTTAAAGAGCTTATGCTCAAAACCGGAGAGCTTGTTATGGACGTCGGAAGCGTTTTGACAGGCGAGGATGCTGTTGCCGAAGGAATAATCGATTCGGTCGGAGGCTTGAGCGAGGCAATTGAGTGCTTATATGATATGATTGAAGGAAAATGAGAATGGCTTTATATACAATTATAAGTGAATTTGATATCTTTACAAACGGTGAAAAGCCGACAGAATTTCTGGATATACCGTCGGGTAAGGTGGAATATATTCGCTGCGGTAAAAATAAAGTAGTAAAAAGCTTGTTTTCAACCGACCCGAAGCTGTATCTTGACGTTCGGTACAGCCCCGGCAAAAGATTAATGTGAAAAGATTTATAATAAGAAAGGAAAGCCCTTGGCAGTCAAGGGCGGGGAGAAACACTATGTCAATACTGTCATCAATTCTACAGGCGATAGTCCAGGGAGTGACTGAATTTCTGCCGATATCTTCGTCGGGACATCTGTCGCTTTATCAGCACTTCAGCGGAAACAGCGGCGAGGGAGCTTTGATGTTTTCCGCAATTCTCCACTTGGGAACGCTTGTTGCGGTGTGCGCCGTATTCTATAAGCAGATATTTGAACTCATTTTGGAGTTCATCGATATGATAAAGGACATATTCACAAGAAAGTTTTCGATTAAAGACGCATCTCCGAAGCGCAGAGTTGTTTTTATGTACATAATTTCAACAGCAATGCTGATTCCGTTCTTTATTTTCAAGGGAATATTTGAAGGCTTCTCCGAGGACTCAAGCATACTCATGGAGGGCATATGCTTTTTGTATACCGCGGCGATACTCTTTATGGCTGACCGCACCGCAAAAGGCTCAAAGCGTCATACGGATTTAAAGTATAAAGACGCTGCAACCATCGGATTTTTCCAGGGCGTTGCGCTTCTTCCCGGCGTTTCAAGGTCCGGCTCAACCATTTCGGCAGGTTTATTCTGCGGACTGACCCGTGAAGCGGCTGTCAGCTACTCGTTTATACTCGGCATACCTGCAATTTTGGGCGGATGCTTGGTTGAGGTTGTGGGAGGAATCGGCGAAGAAGCTAAGGCAGGCGTTCTGCCCTGCATCATAGGATTTGTCGTTGCGGCTGTTGTCGGAATACTTTCTATTAAGCTTGTTCAAATGATTATGAAGTCGGATAAGTTCAAGATTTTCTGGATTTACACTGCCGTTTTGGGCGTAGTTGTAATAATCATTGCAATTATCGAGCTTATCATGGGCCATCCGATTGTTATCGGCGCTGCTCAGTAGAAATCAGAGAAACGCTTTTCAATCTGATTTTTTATGATGTAAAACCGGCTCTTTGATTTAATCGAAGCTTTTATAAGCCGATGTTAATTGAAAGGAAGTACATAGATGGCGACAAAGTCAGGCACTAAAAAAACATCTGCCGCAGGAAAAAAGAAGGCGGTAAGCGATACTAAAAGACTGATGAAAAACAGAATGTGGTCGACGGTTCTGTTTATAGTCGGAGTGTTTCTATTGTGCGTAACATGGATAAAAGGCGAGGCTCTTTGGAGCGGTATGCAGAGCATAATGTGGGGACTGTTCGGAGTCTCCGCTTCTTTAGTAGCACCGATAGTTATATACGTCGGTGCTATGCTTGCGCTTGACAAGTCGAAGAGTGCGCTTGTATCAAAGCTTGTTCAGGGTCTGGTGCTTATTTTCTTGGTAAGCCCGATGTTTGAAATTATTTATTGCTTTACTACAAAGACGGATGCGTTCAGCGGCGAAAGCTTCAGTGCTGTTTTGAATGCGCTTTATCAAAACGGCGCAGTCAATAAGCTCGGCGGAGGAGCCTTGAGCATTTTTCTCGGCGGTGGGCTTTGCAAGCTCTTCGGCGACGTTTGTGCGCTTATCATCATAATTTTATTGATAATTCTTTTTGTAATGCTTTTAACTAATATAACTGTTGTCGATGTTTATAAGTTCATCGCAGGAATTGTCAAGAGAATAAAGACCTCATTGGACGAGTCCAGCGAGGTAAGAGCTATGGAAAAGCTTGAACGCGACGAGCAGTTAAGAATCGCCGAAGCAGAGGAAAAGAGGAAAAACAAGGACAAGCGCATCGACATTGCAAAATTCATTGAGGACGACAAGGAAAACACCGATAAGCTGTCAGACAGTGAGTACAAGCCGGTTAAGGAAGCAAAGGAAAAGAAGAAGCCGGAGCGCAAAAAAGAGCTTATGCCGGCAGATTTTATCGAAATACCCGACGAAGCTGTTAAAGAAGAAAAAGAGGACAAAAAGGAAGCGGATGCACCCATTACCGCTGACATTCCGGCGGCACAGGACGAGCAGGTCGACGTTATATCAACAGAGAATACAGACGCTGTCAATCCCATATACGTTGCCAAGGACGGTCAGACTACACTCATTGAAATCGAGAACTCAAGTGCCTTCGGTTATCAGGCACCGCCTATTGATTTGCTGAATCCTCCGAAGCTTTGTACGGACAACACCGACAATGCTCTGGAAGCTGAGAAAAACTCCGAGACCTTGGTTGAGACTCTGCGCAGCTTCGGCGTTGCGACAAGGATTGTCGGCGTCCACCGCGGACCGTCTGTTACAAGATACGAGCTTCAGCCGGCAGCAGGAGTCAAGGTGTCAAAAATCACAAGCCTTGCAGACGACATTGCGCTTAACCTTGCCGCAAATGGAGTAAGAATTGAAGCTCCTATACCGGGTAAGGCTGCTGTCGGAATCGAGCTTGCAAATAAGACAAGAGACACTGTAACGATAAGAGAGCTTATCGACAGCGATGAGTTCAGAAATGCTGGCGGCAAGCTTTGCTTCCCGGCAGGACGAAACATCGAAGGCAAGATAATAATCGGCGATATCTCCAAGATGCCGCACCTTTTGATTGCCGGTACTACAGGCTCAGGTAAATCTGTGTTTACTAACTCAATAATAATGAGTATTCTTTATAACGCTTCGCCGGAAGAGGTCAAGCTTATTCTTATAGACCCCAAGCAGGTTGAATTCCCGGTCTACAACGGCATTCCTCATCTTTTGATACCTGTTGTCACAGAGGCGAAAAAGGCAGCCGGTGCTTTGGGCTGGGCGGTAACAGAGATGCTTAAGCGCTATAAGGCGTTTGCCGATAACGGTGTAAGAGATTTAAAGGACTACAATAAGCTGGCTTTGGACAGCGAAGGACAGCTTTCGCCCATGCCGCAGATAGTTATCGTTGTCGATGAGCTTGCCGATTTGATGATGGCGGCTCCCAAGGAGGTTGAGGATTCAATCTGCCGTTTGGCACAGCTCGCCAGAGCAGCAGGAATGCACCTTATCATTGCAACGCAAAGCCCCAGAGTCGACATCGTAACAGGACTTATCAAGGCAAATATCCCGAGCCGTGCGGCTTTGAAGGTATCGAATCAGATTGATTCAAGGGTAATTTTGGACGAAGGCGGAGCGGAAAAGCTTTTAGGAAACGGCGACCTTTTGTATAAGCCTGTAGGTCAAAGCAAGCCGACGAGAATCCAGGGAAGCTATGTGGCGACGGACGAAATTAAGCGTGTTGTCGACTATCTTAAGTCGATGGCTACTTCACAGTACGACGAAGAGGTTGCAGAGGAAATCGAAAAGCACATACCCGTTCCGAAGGGCGAAAAGCCATCCGGAGATTCGTCAAGCGAGCCGAGCGGAGACGGCGATGTAATAGAAAGAGCAATAGAAGCAGTAGTCGAAGCAGGACAGGCTTCCACCTCATACCTGCAAAGAAAGCTGAAGCTCGGTTATGCCAGAGCGGCAAGGATCATGGACGAGCTTGAGGAAATGGGAGTTGTAGGTCCTGCCGACGGAGCTAAGCCGAGAGAGGTTCGCATGACTCGTTCCGAGCTTATGGAAAGAAAGGCAACAAGGTCGGAATAAGCCTGCCGAACAGCATTGTACGGCTGTTATATCCGAACTCATTACAAAAGAGAGGGTTTTATACATATGGGTGGATTTATACCCGTTTCGAGGGCTGAAATGATTCAGCTCGGAATTGAGCAGTTTGATTTTGTTTACATATTGGGCGACGCTTATGTCGACCATCCCAGCTTCGGTGCGGCTATTATAACGAGGGTCTTGGAATATAACGGCTTCACAGTCGGAATAATCCCTCAGCCGAATTGGCACTCTGACGCCGATTTTATGCGACTGGGAAAGCCGAAGCTCGGATTTTTGGTGTCTGCCGGCAATATTGATTCTATGGTTGCTCACTATACCGTTGCAAAGAGAAAAAGAAGTCAGGACGCTTATTCTGCCGGAAATAAGGCAGGAAAACGACCTGACAGAGCAGTCATTGTCTATTCAAATATTCTAAGGCGGCTTTATCCTGACACGCCGATTTTGCTGGGCGGACTGGAAGCGTCACTGCGACGCTTTGCGCACTACGACTACTGGGACGACGCTGTAAGACCGTCAGTTTTAGTAGACTCAAGGGCTGATATTTTGATGTTCGGCATGGGCGAAAACTGCATCATAGAGCTTGCAAACCGCCTGAAAGCCGGCGAGGACGTTAAGTCTATAAGAGACGTAAGGGGAACCTGCTATTTGTGCCCTACAGCCGAAACGCCGATAGGTGCGGTTGAGTGCCCGTCCTTTGAAATGGTGTCGACAAACAAGGAAATGTATGCAAAAGCATGCAGAATACAATACGACCAGCAGGACGAGGTATACGGCAGAATGATTTTGCAGCGCCACGGTAATCTGATGCTTGTTCAAAATCCTCCGCCGAAGGCATTAACCACAGAGGAGCTTGACCTTGTTTACTCCTTGCCGTATATGCGCACATATCATCCGATGTATGAAAGCGAGGGCGGAGTGCCGTCTATTGAAGAGGTGCAGTTCTCCATTACACATAATAGAGGATGCTTCGGCTTCTGTAATTTCTGCTCTATAGCCTTGCATCAGGGCAGAAGAATATCGGTAAGAAGCGAGGAATCAATACTCGAAGAAGCTAAAAAGCTAACCGAGATGCCCAATTTTAAGGGCTACATTCACGATGTCGGCGGTCCTACTGCAAACTTTAGGCATATGTCCTGCAAAAAGCAGCTGAATCAGGGGCTTTGCAAGGGCAAAAAGTGCTTAGCTCCGACGCCATGTCCCAATTTAGACGTTGACCACACAGAGTATTTAGACATTTTAAGAAAGCTGAGAGCTATTGACGGCGTTAAAAAGGTGTTTATCCGCTCGGGAATCCGCTATGATTATTTAATGGAGGACAAAAACGACGAATTTGTCACCGAGCTTATAAAGTATCACATAAGCGGTCAGCTAAAGGTTGCCCCGGAGCATTGCTCCGCTCAGGTTTTGGACAAAATGGGCAAGCCGCATATTGAAGCATATAAGAAATTTCAAAAGAAGTTTTATGAGATTACCGGCAGGATAGGCAAGGAGCAGTATTTGGTGCCGTATCTGATGTCGTCTCATCCGGGTTCAACGCTTAAGGACGCCGTTGAGCTTGCCGTATTTTTAAAGGAAAACGGAATACATCCCGAGCAGGTTCAGGACTTTTATCCCACCCCGGGAACAATATCGACCTGTATGTTCTACACCGGCTTAGACCCATACACCTTAAAGCCTGTATACGTTGCCAAGGATCCGCAGGAAAAGGCTATGCAAAGGGTTCTTTTGCAGTACTTCATGCCGAAAAACCAGCGCAGGGTCATAGAGGCATTAGAAAAGGCAGGACGATGCGATTTGATAGGCACAAAGAAGGAGTGCTTAGTCAAGCCGGACGCAGAGTATCTGAGAAAGCAGCAATTAAAGGCGGCTTCATCGCAAAAGGGCAGAAGGGAAGTCAAAAATGTCTCAAAATCGAAAAAGCCATCGAAAAGAAGATAATCCGGAATTTATAAAAATATCTGCGATGACGGTGTGCGCGATTATCGCAGCGCTTATACTTATTATTTTCTTAAATTGGATAGTTGTAAACCTTTTAAATCCCGAACAGCCTGACGAGCCGTCGGTATCCGACAGCGATGTGTCGGACACGGATTTTACACCGCTTTCGTTCGTTCATTTTATTAATGTCGGTCAGGGCGACAGCGAGCTTATTGTCGCCGACGACGGCAGCGCAATGCTTATTGACTGCGGTGAATCGGAATACGGCGAGGTGGTTTTGGACTACCTTAATAACATAGGCATTTCAAGGCTTGATTATATTGTAGCAACTCATCCGCACTCCGATCACATCGGCGGCATAAGAAAGATTTTATCCTCCGGAATAGAGGTAGGAACGGTCATTGCCCCGAAGATTCCGGACGAATTTACTCCGACGACAAAGTCCTACGAAAAATTCCTGACTGCTGTAGACAAAAACGGATGTGCGCTGAAATCCGCAAAAAACGAAAGCTTTGATTTCGGCAGCGGTAGGATAGCGATTATGGCTTCTGACTACGAGGGCGACAATATGAATAATTACTCGGTTGCGGTAATGTTCGAGCAGGGACAGAATTCGTTCTTGTTCACGGGAGACATCGAAAAGGAAGCTGAAGCGTCTTTGGTTGAACGCTATCCGGACAGCTTGAATGCCGATGTTTTAAAGGTTGCGCACCACGGAAGCTCAACGTCCTCATCCTTTGCGTTTTTGGACGCTGTAAGACCGCAGTACTGCGTAATAGAGTGCGGTGATTCAAGCTATAACCATCCCAACCCGGATATAGTGGACAGGCTTTTGATGTATACAAAGAACATATACAGAACCGATGCTCACGGAAGCGTTGTATTTTCGGTGTCAAACGATGAGCTAAGAATTGAAACGGAGAACTAAAGAATGAGTAAGCTTAGTGTTGACAGAATTGAAGGGGACTACGCTGTTTTAGAGGACGATGACGAAGGACGTTTTGATATTTTAATCAGCGAGCTTCCTCAGGGCTGCAAAGAGGGAGATATAATCGACCTGACAGACGGCGTTTTCACCGTAGACGCCGTTGAAACAGAAAAAAGGCGTAAAAGAATTTCTGACTTGTCTAAAAAGCTCTTTGATAATTGAGCTGAGAATACTTGAAAGGTATAATTTTAATCTATGGGGTTAAACAAAGACTTATTTGAGCTTATCGAGGAAAAGCGTTTGAAGGCTTCAAAGAGCCACAAAAAGATTGCCGAATTTATTTCTGAGCACTATGAAAAGGCGGCGTATTTGACAGCGGCAAAGCTCGGCGAATGCGTCGGAGTGAGCGAGTCCACGGTTGTAAGGTTTGCGTGCGAGCTTGGGTTCGACGGTTATCCATCGTTTTTGCGTGCGTTTAACGAGGCTGCGAGAAATAAGCTCACGGCAGTTCAAAGAATAGAAGTTTCACTCGACAGGCTTAAGGACGGCGAAGTGCTTTCAAAGGTCTTACACAACGATATTGAACACATCCGCCATACTATCGAAGCCACAGCAGATGAGGATTTTAATTCCGCTGTTGACAGCATTATAAATGCAAAAAACATTTACATTATGGGCATAAGAAGCTCGGCGGCGCTCGCATCGTTTATGGGCTACTATTTTAAGCTTATGCTGCCAAACGTCGTAATAGTCAGAACAGGCAGCCGAAGCGAGCTTTATGAGCAGCTCATGAGAATATCCGAAGACGATTTGCTCATAGGCATATCATTCCCGAGGTATTCTAAGCAGACAGTAAATGCGCTGGCATATGCACGCTCAAGAAATGCCGACACGTTAGCCATAACCGACAGCAAGGATTCGCCGATTGCAGAGAATGCGCACAACGTTTTGCTTGCGAAATCGGACATGGTATCATTTGTCGACTCGCTTGTTGCGCCGATGAGCTTAATAAACGCCATAATCGTTGCGGTGTCTATTAAGAATTACGAGGAAGTATCACGCAACTTCAGAATGCTCGAAGAAATATGGGAAGAGTACGACGTTTACGAAAAGAATGGAGATTCGAGCCGTGGAGTCTGATGTTATTGTTATAGGAGGGGGCGCTGCCGGGCTGTTTGCCGCCTGCAATATGGTCGAAAGCGGCTTGGACGTTTTGCTGCTGGAGCCGAATTCAAGGCTTGCAAGAAAGCTTTCAATAACCGGTAAGGGCAGGTGCAACATCACGAACAACTGCACACCTGAGGATGTTATCAAGAACACTGCAAAGAACCCTAAGTTTTTATACAGCGCAGTTTTCGGTTTTACGCCGTCTGATATAATGAAGTGGTTTGAAGACAGGGGTGTGCCACTGAAAACCGAGCGTGGCGGAAGGGTGTTTCCTGTCAGCGACAAGGCAGGCGACGTTGTCGGCGCACTTGAAAATACCATCAAAAGCCGACGGTGCAGAATAGTCAGGGATAAAGCTGTTCGCATAATTAAAGAGGACGGAGCAGTCAAGGGCGTTGAGGGCAAGAAAGGCGAGTACCTTTCAAAATGCGTCATACTTGCGACGGGCGGAATGAGCTATCCGAAAACAGGCTCAACCGGCGACGGTTATATGATGGCTTATGAGCTTGGGCACACTGTAACCGAGATTAAGCCGTCCTTGATTCCGATAATAGTTCAGGAAAATCTTTTCCCCGACGTTTGCGGACTGACGCTTAAAAACGTCACACTTTCTCTTTTTGAGCAGGGCAAAAAATCTCCGCTGTTTTCTGAAATCGGCGAGGTGACGTTTACCGACTACGGCATAGCAGGACCGTTGACGCTTTCCGCTTCCTGCTTTATAAGCTCTGAAAAGCTTGAGGAAAGAAAGTATAAAATCGTTATAGATTTAAAGCCGGGGCTCACCTCAGAACAGCTTGAAAAAAGAATTCAAAGAGATTTTGACGAGTATCCTAACAAGGCGTTTGCGGATTCGTTGTCAAGGCTGCTGCCTTCACAGATAATTCCCGACATTGTTTTTCTATCAGGAATAAGTCCGCAAAAGCCCTGCGCTCAGATCACAAAGCAGGAAAAAACGGCGCTGGCAGGGCTTTTAAAGCGGTTTTCGCTCACACCCATCGGTCTAAGACCGATAGAGGAAGCGATTATAACAAGCGGAGGAGTGAGCGTAAAGGAGATTTCGCCCACTACTATGGAGTCCAAGCTTGTAAAGGGACTGTACTTTGCAGGAGAAATTATCGACTGCGACGCATTGACCGGCGGATATAATCTTACAATAGCTTTTTCAACGGCTTATTCGGCGGCTCAAGCTATAATTTCGACAATATTAAGTAAAGAGGTATGATTTAATGAGTATAAATTGTGCGTTGGACGGACCGAGCGGAGCAGGAAAATCGACCATTGCAAGGGCTGTTGCAAAAAAGCTCGGCTATATTTATGTCGATACAGGCGCTTTGTACCGCTCTATAGGGCTATATGCCGTCAGAAGCGGAGTTGATACCAAGTCGGCAGAGGAGGTTGTACCCCTTCTTGGAAGCATAACCGTTGAGCTTAAGTACACCGACGGCGAACAGCGAGTGATATTAAACGGCGAGGACGTTTCGGGGCTTATAAGGACAAATGAAATATCCATGGCAGCTTCAAACGTTTCTGCAATACCTCAGGTCAGAGAGTTTTTGCTTTCGCTCCAAAGAGATATTGCCGCAAAGAACAATATAGTTATGGACGGCAGGGACATAGGCACTGTTATTCTTCCCGAGGCACAGGTCAAGATATTTATGACCGCTTCGGCAGAGGAAAGAGCCAAAAGGCGTCACAGGGAGCTTTTAGAAAAGGGTACGGAAATCAGCTACGAAGAGGTTTTAAAGGACATCAATCAGCGTGATTATAACGATTCGCACCGTGATGCCGCCCCGCTTAAGCAGGCTCAGGACGCTTGTCTTTTGGATACGTCAAATATGGGAATAGATGAGGCTGTCGAGGCTGTCTGCCGCATCATCACTCAAAAAACTCAGGAAAGCGATTGCAGGGTTGTTGAGGAAGGCGATTTTTTTCCTGAGAGGAGAAGACTGTCTAAGGTGAGACTGTTCTTCTATGGGATTTTTCGAATACTCGCCCTCGGAATACTCAGGCTTTTGATATCGGTTAAGTATGAGGGTCTTGAAAACATACCGAAGGAGGGCAACTATATAGTCGCCCCTAATCACGTCACATGGATGGACCCCGTGGCGGTTGCGGCAAAGATTAAAAATGTCTCGGCATACATATCCAAGGAAGAGATTTTTGAAAACAAGCTGTGCGCTCTGCTGCTAAAGCCGTTTCACGCCTTCCCGGTTAAAAGGGGCAAGGGTGACAGAACAGCTCTTAACCGCTCAATTGAGTATATAAACTCAGGCTACAATCTAACCATTTTCCCGGAGGGAACAAGGTCTAAGGACGGTACGCTCGGCAAGGGAAAGAGCGGAGTAGTTTTTATAAGTCAGTCGGCAAGGGCTGATATTTTGCCGGTCGGAATAACCGTATCAAGAAATAAGGGCAGAAAGAGGATGACGGTCAGATACGGCAGCTTGATACCTTATCAGTCTCTTGAGACGAAATCGCTTTCCGCCTCGGAAATGCGCAGGGCGAGAACTATGGTTATGGATGCGATAGGAGCGCTTATTGAAAATGTCGAAAAGGATTGAGGTAGCAAAGTCGGCAGGATTCTGCTATGGCGTTGAGCGCGCGGTAAAAATAGCATATGATTCCGTCGGTAAATACCAAAGAATTTTTACATACGGCCCGATTATCCACAACCGAAACGTTGTTGCAGATCTCGAAAAAAAGGGAATAGCAGCTATATCGGACTTGTCGGACGTAACAGCAGGCGACGCTGTTATCATACGCTCTCACGGAGTCGGCAGAAGTGTTTATGAAGAGCTTGAAAGAATCGGAGCGGTTGTTATTGACGCAACCTGCCCTAATGTTAAAAGAATTCATAAGCTTGTCGCTGAGAGAAGCTCAAGCGGCGACACAGTGCTTATAGCCGGCGATATTTCACATCCGGAGGTTCAGGGAATACTCGGATATGCTGACGGCGAGTGCTTTGTGTTCTCTGATTGTGAAGAGCTTGAAAATCTTCTTAGAAATTATTGTGAAAAATCAAAAAAAGGTGTTGCAATTCTTTCGCAAACGACTTATAATATAGAAATGTGGGATGAATGCACAAAGGTTGCGGCGAAGCACAGCAGCGTGCAGGTATACAACACTGTTTGCAATGCAACGTCGAAAAGGCAGACTGAGGCGTATGAGCTGTCAAGGAACTGTGATACCGTTATAATTATCGGCGGCAGGAACAGTTCAAATACCCAAAAGCTGTACGATATTTGTTCAAAGAATTGCAGGTGCTGTCTTGTTGAGGATTCGTCAGAGCTTTACGGCATTGATTTCTCACAAACGAGATTCTTAGGGATCTCAGCCGGTGCATCAACTCCGGCATATATCATTGAGGAGGTACAAAAAACCATGACTGAAATTTTAGCGAATGAGGAAGAGTTCAATTTCGAGGAAGCTATTGAACAGACCTTCAAGAAAATATATACCGGAAAGAGAGTAAGCGGCATTGTAACAGCTGTAAACAGCACTGAAGTTATTGTTGACATCGGAACAAAGCACACCGGATATATTCCCTCATCTGAACTCTCAAACGACCCCAATGCAAGACCTGAGGACGTATGCAAGGTTGGAGACGAGATAGACGTTATCGTTACAAAGCTCAACGACGTTGAAGGCATTGCAACTCTCTCCAAGAAGCAGATAGACGCTCAGAAGGGCTACGAAGAGGTTAAGAAGGCTTATGAGGAGGGAGCTGTTCTCACCGGAACAGTTGCAAGCGTTATCAAGGGCGGCGTTATCGTCGTTTCTAACGGTATGAGAGTATTCGTTCCCGCTTCCCAGACAGGCGTAAGACAGGGAGCATCCTTGGATTCACTTCTTAAGACACAGGTTAGATTTAAGATTATTGAGCTTAACGAGCAGAGAAAGAGAGCTGTCGGCTCAATAAGAAAGGTTACTGCAGAGGAAAGAGCTGTTAAGAGAGCTCAGTTCTTTGAAACAGCCGAGGTCGGACAGACCGTTACCGGCGAGGTTAAGTCTATAACCGACTACGGAGTATTTGTTGATATCGGCGGTGTTGACGGTCTTATCAGAAGACTCGATCTCACATGGGCAAGAATCAAGCATCCTTCCGAGGTTGTATCAGTCGGCGATACCATTGAGGTATTGATTAAGGATATCGACAAGGAGACAGGCAAGGTTTCCTTGAGCTACAAGAAGCAGTCTGATAATCCTTGGTTCATCTTTGAGAACAACTATTCTGTAGGCCAGGTTGTTGAGGCTAAGATAGTTTCTATCACAAGCTTCGGAGCATTTGCTCAGATTATCCCCGGTATCGACGGACTTATCCATATTTCTCAGATAGCTGACCAGAGAGTTGCAAATGTCGCAGATTTCCTCACAGTAGGACAGACAGTTACAGCTAAGATAACTGAGTGCGATATTGAAAACAAGCGTGTAAGCCTTTCGATGAGAGCTCTTTTGGTAAATGAAGAGCCTGCTGAGGAAGCAGACGCTGAGTAATTATTTTGACTCGACATAAACACTCCTTATTCAAACGGTGCAGGTTGATTTCCTGTGCCGTTTGTATTTTAATTATTAAAAAAGTATTACAGTTTGCATTTTGCTATTAACAAGCTCGGTTTTATATGCTATAATAGCCGAAAGCGGCAGCTCTATGGCTGCTGTAATGCGTCGGTCTTGCTTATAGGAAGGAGACGACACATTAATATACAGTATAATTTCGGAAAGGAAAACTGTTAAAGTGATATCCAAAAAAGAATCAAGAATTACAGCATTAATCATGCTTATTTGCGCAATAGTGTTTATTGTGTTTGCAGTAACGCATCCGGAGTCGAGCTTCCCTTGGAGCAATGCGGTGACATATTCAATTTATGCAGTATATACACTTACCATGCTCATCCTTTTTATAGCTCCGTTTAAGAGAAAATAAAGGTCAAGCTTAAAAAGCTCATGGCTCGGCTATAATTTTTACCGGGCTTTGAATTACTGACGAAATTAAGCGGCAAGGATTAAGCCCCTAAAAATTCCTCGCCGATAAGATAAAGATTCTTTAAGTAAAAACGACATCGATAGGCGTTTTACGGCATTAATACTCTGTGATTTTCAGAAAGGAAGGTTTGTCAATAGTGAATCCGTCTTTGAAAAAAGTTAAACGTAAGGTTAAAAAAGTTACAAGACCGATAGGAGCAGTTTTGAAAACTATCGGAATAACGCTGACCTGCATTCTTATGATTGCAGTAATGAGCATAGCAATTATCGGCTCGGCAATGACGGTTTTTGTTGTCAACCTGATGGACGATACCTCCGAGATAAAGTTAGACAGCGTTTCCTCTAACTATACAACCTATATTTACGCCAAGCAGGACAACGAATGGATAACATATGATATGATATCAAATGAGGGCGAAAAGCGCATATGGGTCAACTTAGAGCAGATACCTCAGTTTGTAAGAGACGCTTTCATTTATTCAGAGGACGAGCGCTTCAACAGTCACGATGGCGTAGACTTTTTCGGAATTGCGGTTGCGGCTATGGAAATAGTGACCGGTCAGTCAAAAAGAGGAGCGTCGACAATAACACAGCAGACCGTTAAAAACATCACCGGAGACGACGATGTTGACGGCGTTGCAGGCGTTGAGAGAAAGATAAGAGAGATTTACCGTGCCGTTCAGCTTGAAAAGGAATATTCAAAGGACGATATATTGGAAGCATATTTGAATTTGGTCCCTTTGAATTATAATATTTACGGAGTTCAGGCGGCAGCAAATTATTACTTTAACAAGGATGTAAACCAGCTTACAATAGGCGAGGCTGTTACAATTGCTGCAATAACCAAGAGTCCTTATCACAACGACCCGATAAGATTTCCCGAGAAAAACTTAGAAAGACGCACGTATATTCTGGGCAAGATGCTTGAAAACGGCGCTATATCCAGTGAGGAGTACGACGAAGCATTAAATCAGGAGCTGAAGCTTATCGGAAGCATGACATATACAAAGACCGAAAGCGGAACTGACACAAAGCTTCTTTCAGCTTACGATAATTTCGACAGCGTATCCTCTTACTATGTCGATGCCGTTATAAATCAGGCGGAAGACATATTTATGAACTACTACGGCCTTACCCGTGACGAAGCTTTTCAGAAGCTCAGACGAGGCGGATATCAAATATACACCTGCGTCGACTTGGATATTCAGAAAAAGCTTGAAGAAAAGTATTTGGATTTATATACCTTCTCTGAGGACGGAAGCGAGGACATCCCCCAAAGTGCATTTATCTGCATGGACTATAACGGCAGAATTTTAGGCGTTGTCGGCGGCATAGGTAAAAAAGAAACTCCTCTTTGCTTCAACAGAGCAACTATGTCTACAAGGCAACCCGGTTCATGCTTTAAGCCGCTTGCTTCATATTCGTTGGCAGTAGACAGGGACTTGATTACATGGTCATCGCAGTTTTTGGATACTCCCTTGCTGATTGAGGACGCAGGGTCGGAAAACGGCTATCTGGTTTGGCCGAGAAACTATTCGACAAGCGGCGCAACAACCTCGTCGTGGTCAAAGGAGTATAACTTCACGCATTCCTGCCTGGCAAGGTCATTGAATACGACCGCTGCTCAGCTTGTTGAGATGCTCACTCCCAGCGAGTGCTTCGATTTCTTAAAGCACAGGCTTCACTTTGATTCGCTGGTTTTGTACAAGGACGGATACACAGATATTGCAAGGTCACCGATGTCGGTAGGTGCGCTTACAGACGGCGTAACGCTTAAGGATATAACAACGGCATACCAGATGTTCGGCAACGGCGGTAAGTATTATGAGTCCACCTTCATAACAAGGATTTTGGACAATACCGGCGAGGTAATATACCAGCATCCTCTCATGGGCGAGCAGGTTATCGATGAATCAAGCGCATACGTTATGAACAGAATGATGGAAACTGTTGTGTCCTCATCAAGAGGAACGGGACGCTTGGCAAGGCTTGAAAACGTTGAGCTGATCGCGAAGACAGGTACAACTCAGGACTGGGCAGACCTTTGGTTCGTCGGCTGCACTCCGCAGTATGTAACCGGTCTTTGGATAGGTCATGACAAGCCTGAGACTATCGACACTAAATCGTGCTACGGCTCGGCTCAGATGTGGAAAAATATTTTCGGAGATATAGCCGACGCCGGTGAGATAAAGGAGTTTACACCGTCGACAACTGTAGTTGAAAGAGAATACTGCACCAAGACGGGACTTATAGCAGGAAGAAACTGTCAAGATACCGCTGTGGGTTATTACAAGAGGACCAATATTCCTGCAACCTGTTCCGGAGATCATACCCCGACAGAGCTTGATGAGATTTTAAAGGGTCTTGGCAAAAAGGACACCGCTGTAGTCGTCACTGACGGCGTAGACGTTGCGGAATATGAAAGAATAACAGGACATAGGTATACCTACGTCAACGAGCTTATGAAGAGCTACAGGTAAAGCTCAGATTTTATTGAAAGGCAAGAAATATTGATGACAGAAAAAATAAGATACTGCTGCCCCTGCTTTTTCGGCTTGGAAAGCGTTTTGAGCTTTGAGATTAAAAAGATCGGCGGAGAAAACTTGAACGTTTCGGACGGACGTATTTCCTTCGACGGTGATTTATCCATGATGGCAAGGGCTAATATCTGCCTTTCAACTGCCGAAAGAGTGCTTATAGAGCTTGGCTCGTTTCGTGCTGAGAGCTTTGAGGAGCTTTTTCAGGGCGTAAAGGCTTTGCCGCTTGAAGATTACATTTCAAGGCTTGACGCATTCCCCGTAAAGGGCTATTCATTAAAGTCAAAGCTTCACAGCGTTCCGGACTGCCAGTCCATTATTAAAAAGGCGGCTGTTGAAAGGCTTAAATCGGTATACCATATACAAAGATTCGAGGAAACGGCGGCTGTTCATCAGATACAGTTCAGCATCTTTAAAGACGTTGCCACAATTTATCTTGATACCAGCGGCTTAGGACTCCATAAAAGAGGATATCGCCGCAATTCAAACGACGCTCCGATAAAAGAAACCTTAGCGGCAGGAATTGTGGATTTGGCTCATGTAAGAACAGACAGCGTCGTCATAGACCCGATGTGCGGCAGCGGAACGCTTTTAATTGAATCTGCTTATAAGTCTTTAAGAATCGCCCCCGGAATAAGAAGAAGCTTTGCCGCTGAGCAGTGGGACAGCATCCCTAAGGACATATGGCAAAAGGAAAGAGCCAATGCTCACGACTCGATTAACAAGGAGTCGGCGTTTAGAGGTATGGGCACGGATATTGATGAAAAGGCTGTCGGTCTGACCTTGAAAAACGCAAAATTTGCAGGCGTCGGTCCGAGAATATCGGCATCCTTAGCGGATATAAAGAACTTCAAGCCGGTCGACGGAGCAACGGTCATCTGCAATCCGCCGTACGGAGAGAGACTTTTAGAGGTTAAGCAGGCGGAGGAGCTGTATAAGATCATGGGTCAGGTCCTGCGTCCCTCAAAGGAAAGACCGTGCTACATTATATCTCCGCATGAGGAGTTTGAGGCGCTGTTCGGCAAAAAGGCGGACAAGCGCCGCAAGCTTTACAACGGAATGATAAAGTGCCAGCTTTATATGTATTATCAATGAGTATTTTAAGTGCCGAGCGGAGCATAGTGTGAAGCTCGGCACTTTTAGAGCTTTATTACACAAATGACGGAAGGGCGAAGGGATTCATGGCGGACAAGCTAAGCGTTTTGAAGGAGTACTTTGGTTACAGCGAGTTCAGAAGCGGTCAGGGTGAAATAGTTGACAGTCTTTTATCAGGCAGGGACGCCGTTTGCATAATGCCCACCGGTGCCGGAAAGTCAATATGCTATCAAATACCTGCGATGCTAATGGACGGCACGGCAATAGTTATATCTCCGCTGATTTCGCTGATGAAGGATCAGGTCAATGCTCTTTCAAGGTTTGGCATACCTAGCGCCTGCATAAACAGCTCACTTTCAATGGATGAGATTAATTTTACCATGCTGATGGCTGAGCATGGCGAATATAAGGTCATATATGTTGCACCCGAGCGCCTTGAGACGAATGAGTTTTCTGCCATGTGCAAAAGGATAAAAATATCGATGATAGCTGTCGATGAAGCACACTGTGTTTCCCAGTGGGGACATGATTTTCGTCCGAGCTACTTAAAGATTGCCGAGTTTATATCCGGGCTGAACGCAAGACCTGTTGTGGGAGCGTTTACTGCGACTGCTACAAGGGAAGTAAAGGACGATATAGTAAGGGCGTTAAAGCTTAGCTCGCCGCTTGTTGTAACCACAGGCTTTGACCGACCCAACCTCTTCTTTTCGGTCATAAGGCCTGAATCAAAGCTGCAAAAGCTCAATGAGCTTATAGGCGAGAGACGTGATAAGTCGGGAATCGTATACTGCTCAACAAGAAAGAACGTCGAAGAGGTTCAGGAGTATTTAAGCTCAAAGGGCTTCTTGGCAACAAGATACCATGCCGGTCTTTCGGAGCTTGAGAGGTCGGCAAATCAGGACGACTTTTTGTTCGACAGAAAAACGGTTATGGTTGCCACAAACGCCTTCGGAATGGGTATAGATAAATCAAACGTTTCGTATGTTATACACTACAATATGCCCAAAGACATCGAAAGCTACTATCAGGAGGCTGGACGTGCCGGAAGAGACGGAAGCGAAGCCGACTGCATTTTAATGTACAGCGGTATGGATGTTCGGATAAATCGCTTTTTGATTACCAAGAAGGACGACAATCCCGAGCTGACCGAGGAAGAACAGGACGCATTAGTGCAAAAGGAGCTTGAACGCTTGAAAATTATGACCTTCTACTGCACGACCAATGAGTGCCTTAGGGGCTTTATGCTCAAGTATTTCGGCGAAAAGGCTGACTTGACCTGCGACAAATGCTCAAACTGCATGGAAAACTACACACTTACAGACGTTACCGTTGACGCTCAGAAGATCCTTTCCTGCATATTTAAAACCCGTGAGCGCTTTGGAAAGAGCACAATTATTAAGATTTTAAAAGGCTCAAAGGAAGATTCTATTATAAGCCGTGAGCTTGACAAGCAGTCTACATACGGAATTATGAAGGATTTAAGTCCGCAGCGAATACGTCTGATAATTAATTACCTTGAGGAACAGGAGTGCATTAAGGAAGAGGGGACTGATTACCCGATTATAAAGCTCCTGCCGAAGAGCTACGGCGTCTTAAGGGGCAAGCTTACGCTCTCGATGAAGGTACCCAAAGAAGCAGAGCCTAAAAAGCAGACGTCGGATGCTGCTAAGTCGAGGACAGGTGTGCAAAAGGGCATCGACAGGGAGCTTTTGGACTTATTGAAGCTATTGAGAAAAGAGATATCGCAGAGCGAGGGAGTTCCGGCGTTTGTAGTTTTTCCGGATACGGCGCTTTTGGATATGTGCATAAAGCTCCCTAAAACCGAGGATGAGTTTTTGCAGGTGATAGGAGTCGGCAAGACAAAATGTCAGCGCTACGGCGAGAGGTTTATGAGCGTTATAAGGCAGTATTGTGATTGAAGTACATTTTTTAAACATGGTGATAATATGATAAAAATACTTTTCGTTTGCCACGGCAACATCTGCCGTTCGCCGATGGCAGAATTTATACTCAAGGATATGGCAAAAAAGCGTGGGGTGGATGATATGATAACAGTGTCGTCCTGCGCTACAAGCTCTGAGGAGATATTCGGCGGAGTGGGAAACCCTGTTTATCCGCCGGCAAAAGCAGAGCTTAAAAAGCACGGCATTGACTGTACGGGAAAGCGGGCAGTCAAGCTTCAAAAATCTGATTACGATAAGTACGACTTAATAATCGGCATGGATTCGGCAAACATCAAAAACATGAAGCTTATCTTCGGCTCAGATCCCGATGGGAAAATTAAAAAGCTCTTAGAATATACAGAAAACGGCAGAGACGTAGCCGACCCTTGGTATTCCGAGCGCTTTGATATCGCTTATAATGACATATACAGCGGATGCTCGGCACTTTTAGACACAATTTTTAAGGACAAAAATGCGTAATGGTGCTTTACAACTGCGCTTTTATGTGCTAAAATGTATTTGTACAGAATACAGCTATGCTTTGCTGTACGTTTATTTTCAGTACAGAAAGGATTATTCTTAAAATGAATTCAAAAATAAGAGATAAATATACAGACGATTTGTTTGATGCTATATTAACCCTTAAGAATCGTGACGAATGTTATAGCTTTTTCGAGGATTTGTGTACAGTTCTTGAGCTTAAATCTCTTTCACAGAGGTATCAGGTGGCAAAAATGCTGTCTGAGCATCATGTGTATTCCGATATAGTCAGTGAAACCGGAGCTTCAACAGCTACTATAAGCCGTGTTAACCGTTCAATTAACTATGGCAACGGCGGATATGATATTGTGTTCAATAGGCTTGATAAAAAGGATAAGGCTGAATAAATTATCCTTTAATACAGTGACGGAGAAAAAGTTTTATGAGCTACGGCATTTT
Organism: Ruminococcus sp. UBA7158; assembly: GCA_002491605.1. GTDB lineage: Bacteria > Bacillota > Clostridia > Oscillospirales > Ruminococcaceae > Faeciplasma. The sequence goes on along the minus strand of DKWG01000010.1, from coordinate 6,519 downwards.
TTCAAGCTATTATGATTTGTTTACACAAAACGTCGACTATAAGGCGTATGCCGACAGAATCGACGGGATAATAAAGAGTCTTGGATTAAAGCAAGGCTCTTTAGTTGATTTGGGCTGCGGTACTGCCAGTCTTGACGTTGAGCTTTGTCATCTGGGATACGATATAACCGCTATTGACCTTTCCTGCGATATGCTCACAGCCGCTGCGCAAAAGGTCTACAGCCAAAACTTGAATATAAGGCTTGTCAATCAGGATATGACGAGCTTTGCCCTGCCGTTCAAGGCGGAGGCGTTTATATCAACTCTCGACGGGCTTAATCATCTTGACGGCATTGAGAGCGTCAAAAAAGTATTTGCAGGCGTTAAAAAATACCTCAAGCCGAAGGGCGTTTTTATTTTCGACATGAATACCGAGTATAAGCACCGTTATGTACTTGCGGATAATTCGTTTATATTTGACAGTGATGAAGCATATCTCGGTTGGCAGAACGAATACCACCCCGAGGATTCAAGCGTTGACATAACCTTAGACTTTTTCCTTCCGGATGAGGACGGATATCAGCGCATAACAGAGGAGTTCAGAGAAAGGGCATATCCGGTTGACACAGTACTGTCTGCACTCAAGGAATGCGGTTTAAAGGCTGTGGCTATGTATGCCGGAACAGATGATAAAGAACCGAGCGATACAACACAGCGTATTTTGTTTGTCGCAAGGCATATATAATTGAAGCAAAAATATTAAGGAAGTAATGAATATGGGAAGAATAGTAAGAACGATTTCAGCTGACGCCGCAGTTGTCTGCTCTGCGATAGAGGGAACGGATATAGTCGGCGAGATTGAAAGGATTCATAAAACGTCAGCAGTTGTAACCGCCGCTTTGGGCAGGTTGGCAATGGGAACGTCTCTTATCGGCTTCGGACTCAAGGACAAGGACGACAGCGTTACGGTCAGGATAAACGGCTCGGGACCTGTCGGCAGTCTTGTTGCGGTTTCCGATTCTATGGGAAATGTTAAATGCACCTGTGATGAGCCTGTGGTTGAGCTTCCCTTGAAGCCGAACGGCAAGCTGGATGTCGGTGCGGCGGTAGGAACAAACGGCACTATAACGGTTGTCAAGGATTTGGGGCTTAAAGAGCCGTATGTCGGTCAGACCGAGCTTATCAGCGGCGAAATTGCCGAGGACATAACAAACTACTTTGCTGTGAGCGAGCAAACTCCGACAGTCTGCGCCCTTGGCGTTCTTGTCAATCCGGACTTAACCGTTAAGGCGGCAGGTGGATTTATTATTCAGCTTTTGCCCTTTGCGTCTGACGAATGTATTGACGCTATTGAAAAGAATATAGCCGCTATGTCGAGCGTTACAAAGCTTTTGGAGGATGGAATGTCCGCTGAGGATATTGCCATGCTTGCCTTAAACGGTCTTGACCCGAATGTTTTGGACGACTTTGAAGTTAATTATCACTGCGGATGCTCTCGTGAGCGCACCGAGAGGATTTTATACAGCTTGGGCAAAAAGGAGCTTAACGAGCTTTCCGAGGACGAGATTACCGAGGTTAAATGTCATTTCTGCGGAAAAGCGTACAGGTTTACAAGAGACGAGATTGTCAGCCTTGTCGAAAAGAAGAATAGTTAAGATTAAAACCGCAGGCGGACGCCTGCGGTTTTTACTTACGATTGATTAAGAAATGGTTAAGACGGTTGAAAGAGATTTGCTGTGGGGGTATAATAGATTTAACTGATATCAAATGCTTGATTAAGTAAAAACGATTATCACTTGCAGCTTGCAAGCTGATTTAGATATTACGCTTATAGACCGGCTCAACCGGAGATTTACGCTTTGCTTCAATCGGCGAGCTGCCTATTTTCACGGAGGTACAAAATGAAACAGATTCTAATCGTCGACGATGACATTCACATTGGGGATATGCTTGAGGTCGCCCTGAAAAAGGAGGGCTACTCCTGCCTTCGCACCTACTCAGGAACAGAGGCTAAGCTTCTGCTCGACTCGAAGCGTCCCGATTTAATCCTGCTTGATTTAATGCTCCCGGGTCTTTCAGGTGAGGAGCTGCTTGAAAGCATTAAAAACATACCTGTTATAGTTGTAAGCGCAAAGCTGGATGTAGGCGATAAGGTTTCGCTGCTCATGAAGGGGGCGGTTGACTATGTTACAAAGCCGTTTGAGCTTAAGGAGCTTTTGGCGAGGATTGTTGTAGCCCTCAGAAATACGTCAAACACAGTGCAGGGCGGCAAAATGACCTTTTGCGATATTGAGCTTGACAGCGACAACTGGAGCGTTACTGTGAATAAAAACAGCGTCAAACTAACAAGAACTGAATATTCAATACTTAAAATGCTCATGAGCAATTCTCATCAGGTTGTTACAAAAAATCAAATACTCGATAAGATAAGTGTAGACACTCCAGACTGCACCGATGCGTCTTTAAAAATCCATATCAGCAACCTAAGAAGAAAGCTGAGGGAGGCTTCAGGCTGCGATTATATTAAATCGGTCTGGGGAATAGGCTTTAAGCTTGAGAAGGAAAAGTGCGACGAAACGCCGGACGATTAAGATAAGGGCATTTTAATAAATTTACTTTTTCTTAACCTTATTCTTTACCGCTTTTATTATACCGTGCCGCTATAATCGAATTATCAAATTGAAAAGGAGAACATTTGGGATGAATTATGTTCTTGAAACAAATAATCTTTGTAAAAGCTACAAGCATTTCAAGGCCTTAAACGGTCTTTCAATGCACATTCCGTTCGGTTCGATTTACGGTATCGTGGGCAGAAACGGAGCAGGTAAAACAACGCTTATAAGGCTTATATGCGGTCTTCAAAAGCCGACTGAGGGCGAATACAAGCTATACGGCATATCAAATACCAATAAAAACATTTCAAAATCAAGACGCAGGATGGGCGCAGTTGTTGAAACGCCGTCTATCTACCTTGATATGTCGGCTGAGGATAACCTCAAGCAGCAGTATAAAATTATCGGTCTGCCCTCATATGACGGTATAGACGATATACTAAAGCTTGTCGGTCTTGAGAACACAGGCAGCAAAAAGGCGAAAAACTTTTCGCTCGGAATGAAGCAAAGACTGGGTATAGCAATTGCTCTTTGCGCCGACCCCGATTTTTTGGTCTTGGACGAACCTATAAACGGTCTTGACCCACAGGGAATAATCGAAATCAGGGAGCTTATACTCAGGCTCAATCAGGAACGTCAGATAACTGTTTTAATATCAAGCCATATATTAGACGAGCTATCAAAGCTTGCCACTCACTACGGCTTTATTGACGGCGGCAGAATTATAAAGGAAATAAGCGCCAAGGAGCTTGAAGCTGCGGCAAGAAAGTGCCTTTTGATGGAGGTAACAGACGTTAAGGCACTGTCAAGGGTTTTGGACAGGCTCGGCGTTGAGTATAAGATTTTGTCTGAAGAGAAGGCAAATGTATACGCCAAGCTTAATATATCTAACATTGCAATGGAGCTGGCAAAGGAAAATGCTGAAATCATAAGCGTAACCGAGAAGGACGAAAGCCTTGAAAGCTTTTATGTTGAGCTTATCGGCGGAGGAACGCATAATGGTTAGGCTTTTAAACGCCGGTTTTTCAAGACTGCTTCACTATAAGCAGCTGTACATCGCCGTGATACTGTCGTTTTTTCTTTCTGCGTCTCTGACGTTAAGTAATATCGACAGCAGCAACGGCATTATCGCCGGGGAAACTCTCAAAACAATACCTGTTGTCGGGGTTTTTGCGGCAGCTGTATTGGGCTTGTTTATCGGAACTGAGTATTCCGACGGCACTATGAGAAACAAGCTGACAGTCGGCACGAAACGCCGAAATGTATACTTTACAAACTATATAATCAGCTCTGCGGTTTGCACGGTGATATGTATATCGGCGATGACAGGCTCGGCGGCAGCTTGCCTTCTGACCGGCGCAAAGCTATACACGCCGAATGCCGACGTCAGCACGGTTATGCTTTTGAACGCTGTAGGTGTACTTTTGATGTCTTTCAGCATTGCAGGTATTATCACATTTATCTGCATGATGGTTTCCGGCAAGGCGGCAGGCGGAATAAGCGCTATGCTTGTGATGATTGTAATGGTCTTTCTCGGCTCGTGGGCGTATTCAAGACTTTGCGAGCCGGAATTTGTCTCTGACATGATGCTGGTAAACAACATCCCTCAAAGCGGTCCTAAGTATTTAAATCCTTTGTATGTCGGAGGGGGCGCAAGAAGCATTCTTGAGCTTGCGGTTGACGTTATGCCTGCGACTCAGGGAATGCTGATGGTTTCTGATGAGTTTTACAATCAGCCGATTTGCTATATCGGCTCAATTGCGCTTGCAGTGGGATTCACAGCAGTGGGTGCTGCCATGTTTTCAAAGAAAGATATAAAGTGATATGAGGAGGTCATTTATATGATAAGACTTTTGTCAGCCGGATTTAAAAGGCTGTTTACGAATAAGATATTTTGGACTATAATAGCTGTAATGTGCGCTCTTTCAGTGTTTGTTAATATAAATCTGTACAGCAATATGAAAGAGGGCTACGCTGTTGACGTTGCCAATTGTATGTTTGTTTTCATTTACGCTGTGCCGATAGGAATAGCGGTTCTTTGCTCTTCATATATAGGCTCGGAGTTTTCCGACGGTACAATCAGAAACAAGATTGTAATAGGTCATTCGAGGGTTGCAATTTATTTAACTAACCTTGCTTTCATATTTGTATCCTCTGTAATGTTTATGCTGGCGTATGTTTTGCCGTACAGCGTGGTGGGACTTATACTTTTCGGAAAATCGGGCGTCGGCATATCGGCGATCGCTTTAAATTTCGGATTGTCTTTACTTACACTTTTGGCGTTTACTTCACTGTATTCACTTTGCACAATGCTTCTTGCCAAAAAGGCTGCGGCAGGAATTGTCTGCCTGCTTTTGTTTATGGCAGGATTTATGTGTGCGATGTCTATTAATACAAGGCTTGAAGCCCCCGAATACCATCAAGGATATGAGCTTAAGGACGACGGAAGCGTAGGATTAGGTGAACCGCAGCTTAATCACAGGTATTTAAGAGGAACAAAAAGAGCGGTTTATGAAGCGGCAAATGATATTTTGCCATCCTGCCAATGTATTCAGATTTCAAGGTACGGAACGCCGCATACGTCGAGAATAGTAATCAGTAACCTGATACTTTTAGCGGCAGCGGCAGTTGTCGGAGCGGCGGCGTTTAAGCGCAGGGATTTAAAATAGTCCTGACGGTTGGCTGTAATTAAAAGAATGTGATTTAAAGGTGGTGAAAGCTTTATATGCTTGCTTATGCTGTTATTGTGCTTTTGGTGTTGACTGTGATTATACTTATATTAAAAATTGTATCCATGAGGCACGGTACACGGGATATCAGAACTCAGCTCAGTCAAAAGCTGTCTATCGACACTAACACGCTTATATCGCTTTCATCCAACGACTCCGAGCTGAATAAGCTTGCCGATACAATTAATAAAGAGCTTAAGGTTTTGCGAGGCTTGAGAAGAAAGTATCAAAGCGGAGACAGGGAGCTTAAAGAAGCGATAACAAATATGTCCCACGACTTAAGAACTCCGCTGACGGCTATTCTGGGCTATATAGAGCTTATTAAGAACGAAGAGAATGAGGAACAGCGTCAAAAATACATCGGCTACATTGAAAACAGAGCCTTAGCTCTTAAAACGCTGACTCAGGAGCTGTTTTCCTATTCCTTGATATCCTCGCAGAGCGAGCCGGATATGCAGCAGGTCAACCTGTGCGTTAGCTTGGAGGACGCAGTTGCCGGGCTTTACGGTGCGTTTATTGAAAGGGGAATAGAGCCTGAAATTTCAATGCCGGAGGACGGTGTTTTTCGCTGTCTCGACCCCAAGGCTGTTTCAAGAATCCTCGGCAATATTTTAAACAACGCTTTAAAATACAGTGACGGCGACTTGAAAATAGAGCTGACCTCAAGCGGCAAAATGACGTTTATGAATACTGCCTACGGTCTTGATAAGGTTCAAGTAGGCAGGCTTTTTGACAGGTTTTATACTGTTGAATCGGCAAAGAATTCAACCGGCTTAGGCTTGTCGATAGCGAAAATGCTGACAGAAAAGCTGGGCGGAAAAATCTGGGCGGAATATTCAGGAAATGTTTTGAGCATATGTGTTGAGTTTGGTGAATAAGTATTAGGTGTGAGATGTTTGTTTTTGTAATCACGGGTGAATAAAGACTAATACGTTTCGAAAGCCGAATCGGCATTTTTTGAGCTTATAATTATTGTGTGGGCATGAAAAATTTGTGATTAAATCTCACAGCCTGTATTGGGCAAGAGGTTATTGTTATCCTTGCGGACGAAAGTTGCAGAAACAAATGATAAAAAAGTTCAAAAAGGTATTGACAATCAGTTAGCTTATGAGTATAATATTAAAAGTCGTTTGACGACGCAAACGACTTTTGGGAGCATAGCTCAGCTGGGAGAGCATCTGCCTTACAAGCAGAGGGTC
>DKWG01000064.1 GCA_002491605.1 Ruminococcus sp. UBA7158 | reverse complement strand
TCTCACTTCTATTGTAACGCTACAGATTTTCTTAAAAAATTTGCTTTTTCCCCTTGCAATATTTTTAAATCTATGATAGAATGTCAAAGTTGAGTTTTAACTCGATGGAATTTTAGTGCGCAAGCGTATTTGTGCGTTGCAACACGGTTGAAAAATGAATATTAGTTGTTCTTTCGAAATCATTTTGAAGGAACAACATACACGGAGAGTTGTCCGAGTGGTCGAAGGTGCAGCACTCGAAATGCTGTGTTCCCAAAAGGAACCTAGGGTTCGAATCCCTAACTCTCCGCCAAAAAGTCCAGTAGCCATGTGGGGTTGCCGGACTTTTCTTTTTTGACGACTTCTGAAAATCGCATTAAAATCATGGAAAGAACAGACGATTTTTCGGAAAGAACTGGGCAGATTTTTGACTTCTTTTAGATTTGAACCCATAAAGATCAGTTTTCCTCGCCATTGACAATAATTCTGGTCAATTTACTGCTGAAATTTCCTGCTTCCGGCAGATGGATTCGCCCTCCATCGCCTGTGCTGAGGACAATTTTGAAGTGTAATCCAAATGTGCATAGATATTCGCCGCTGTACTGAAATCCGAATGCCCTAACCAATCCTGAATCTGCTTCAGCGGTACACCGTTTGCAAGCAAGAGGAATGCGCAGGAATGGCGCAGATCGTGGAAACGCATCCTTTTCATGCCGTGCTTTTGGATATATTCGGGGAAATAGTTTGTTAAGTAGTTCTGGTCATCAGCTCGCTCATTTCGTCTACAAAGACATATCCGTCATACTTGTAATTGTAGCAGTTGCCGCAGACCTTCTTGTTCACCTCCTGCGCCGCCTTGACCTCGCTGAAATATTCACGGAATGTCCCCACAAGGGGCAGAGTTCGCAGGCTTGACTTTGTCTTTGCGGATTCCTGCTCGTAGATCTTTGTTTTGCCGTCCACAGAAATGGACGTAACCGTGCGCTTAACGGTCAGCGTGCCACGCTCAAAGTCGATAGCGTCACATTTCAGCCCCACCACCTCGCCACGGCGCAAGCCGTAAAAGGCGGCAACCAGTACGGGAAGCTCCAGCCTTGCGCCTTTGACTATTTCAAATAATCGCTGCATTTCTTCTGCGTCCAGAAATACCGGCTGGAAGTCGTTTTTCTTCGGGCGGTCAACCTTCATTGCCACATTTTGTGTTACAAGGTCTGTTTTCATTGCGTATTTCAACGCCTGATGAATGACGGCGTGGTAGTGGATAACTGAATTTGCCTTTACCTGCCTCAGCTTTTCCGAATAAAACTGCTGAATATGCCGTGCCTCCAAGCCCCGAAGCGTGATATTGCGGCTTCTGAAATACGGCTCAATGGTTTGCTTTACCATGCTCTCGTATGAGCCGTAGGTGGTTGACTTTACCCGTACCCTCACAATATCCAGCCACTGGAGCAGATAATCCGCAAAAGGCATATCGGAGGCAAGCTCGTTTACCTCCTGCGGCGGCTCGAAGCTGCTGCGGATTTTCGCAAGCTCCGCCTCCGCCTTTCGCTTGTTTCCCTTTTCGGGCAGTCCCGTAGCTACATATTTGACATGGCGTTTGCCGCGGTTATCGTAGTAGCTGAGCACCACATAATAGTGTCCTTTTTTAACTTGCAGATGTCCTGATACCATAATTGTTTTACCTCCTAGAATTTAGATTAGCACACAGGACAGGCTGCACCGACAGTATCATTGTAGCCGTCGGCGCAGTTCTTTCCAGCCAGTGATTTATCAAATTGCAAACGCCCGTGTACGAATCAGCGGGAATCCCTATCCCGTTCACGCTTCCGTTGCCATTGCTCCAACAGCTTCAAAACCGTATCGTAAACTTGCTTGTCCGTATAGCTCTTTGGGAAATACTTTCGGATGTCGTCACGCTTGAACTTGTATTGTTCCTGCTGGTTCGGCTTTTGCTCCGACATGACCTCGTAAATTACTTGATTGTCCAGCGCTCCCTCCTGCGACAGCTTTTTCAATCGAATACTTTGTGCGTGTGACGGGGTGCAGTCGTTCAGTTCCATTGCGTTTAGCAGTACCCGCTGTTCGGATGATTCTAAGTAGGACAATTCTACTGCCGGATTAAAGGCGATTCTATTTTTGTCCACCATAGAGAGAAGTTCCGGAATTAAGTAGGTCAGACGAATATAACGCAACACTTGATTTTTGCTATCTCCACCATCAACACCGATTTTTTCTACTGTAAGCAACTTCTCCTCAACTTGGCGAGAAGCTACACCCTGATGCTTTATGGCATCCAGCTTCATATTATAAGCAAACGACTTTTCGCTTGGCAGAATCGTTTCTCGCTGTAAGTTAGCATCCACCATTGCAATTACCGCTTCATCGTCGGACATCTCACGGACGATTACAGGCATTGTTTCGACACCGAGTACCTGACACGCCGCAAGCCGCCTATGCCCAGATACAAGTTCGTAGCCACCGTCAGACAGCGGTCTTGCAATCGCCGGCGTGAGAGCACCCACCTTGCGGATGCTCTCGATCATACGCTGCATTTCCTCATTGTTCATAATCTTAAACGGATGATCCTTAAACGGGTGCAGCTCGCAAAGTGGTATATTCTGCACTCGCTCCAGCTTTGCATCGTCCCGCTCCTCCTGTGTAGAGAACAGATCATCCAGCGACTTTGTGGATAAAGTAAAATCCGTATTTCGTTTTGTCATTTTTTAATTCCTTCTTACAGTACACAATACACATTATATAGTCGGGTGTGGCGCACCCCCGACTATATAAAAACGCCACCGAAAAATGAGATTTAATCAATCTAATCTTTCGAAATTTATTATACAATCAATATACTCATCCCAAATCCCTCAATTTTCTTGACGAATCACGCAATAAGTAGTATAGTAATATCAATTAATAATTTTGCGAGGTATGCTTATGGGACTCAAAAAAGATTTAACAACATTAAACAAATTCGCTGACAACCCTTACGAGGCGACTTATCGACCTGAGAAGGAACTCAAAAGGCTCTTTATCGGCTTGATGGTTACACTTCCGATATTTTTGGGCTTTTGCTGTGAGTTTTATATATTGATCTCAGGACCCTTGTTTATATATTGGGTTATAACCTTCTTTAAGGTGAAGGAGTATTGGAAAGAGATTGGCTGGAAAAAGATATACCTGTATCTGCCCACAATTATTATGGCTGTTTTGGGCATTTTCCTTGCGATGCAGAAGGCTTTGCCTCGCTCTATCGGTTGGGTGTTCAGAGAGGTTTTGGGATTTAAATAAAGACACAGTTTTAAACGCAGCTCGGATTTACAACGGTTTAACGGTATCCGGGCGAAAGGATAGTTATATTAATGTTTGAATTGATTAAAAAAGAGGGAAACGCAAGAAGGGGACAGCTCACAACAGTACACGGTGTTATTCAGACTCCTGTTTTTATGAACGTCGGCACCGCTGCTGCAATCAAAGGCGGAATATCTTCTTTGGACTTAAAAGAACTGAAGTGTCAGGTTGAATTGTGCAATACATATCATCTTCATCTTCGACCCGGAGACGATGTTATTTATAAATTGGGCGGACTTCACAAGTTTATGAACTGGAACGGCCCGATTTTAACAGATTCAGGCGGATTTCAGGTATTTTCTTTAGCCAAGCTTCGTAAGATTAAAGAGGAAGGCGTTTATTTCCAATCTCATATCGACGGCAGACGGATTTTCATGGGTCCTGAGGAGAGTATACGCATACAGTCTCACCTCGGCTCGACTATCGCCATGGCTTTTGACGAATGCGTTGAGAACCCTGCTCCGAAAAGCTATTCAAAAAATTCCTGTGACAGAACCGTCCGCTGGCTTAAACGCTGTCAGACGGAGCTGAAGCGTCTTAACTCAATGGATGAAACTATTAATCCAAGGCAGATGCTTTTCGGAATTAATCAGGGATGTACATTTGATGACCTTAGAATTGAGCATATGAAAACGATCAGAGATCTCGACTGCGACGGTTATGCCATCGGCGGCTTGGCAGTCGGCGAACCGTGTGACGTTATGTATAGGATAATTGAAAGCGTCGAGCCGTATATGCCTGTAGATAAGCCGAGATATCTGATGGGAGTCGGTACTCCTTCAAATATAATCGAAGCCGTGTATAGGGGAGTGGACTTCTTTGATTGCGTCATGCCGTCGAGAAATGCTCGCCATGCTACTATCTTTACATGGAACGGCATTATGCACGCAACAAATGCTAAGTATGAGCTTGATGAGCGTCCTATCGATCCCGAGTGCGACTGTCCGACCTGTCGTAATTTCACAAGGGCGTATATTCGCCACTTGTTCAAGGCAGACGAGCAGCTTGCCGGAAGATTGGCAGTGCAGCATAATTTGTATTTCTATAATACACTTATGGAACGAATCCGTCAGGCACTGGATGAGGGCAGATTCGGTGAATTCAGAAATAAGTATTCAAAGCTGCTCGCTTCAAAGCTTGAAGACTGATAACGATTTTATATTTAATTTTGCTGCTTATATACAAGGATTTCTATGTGAAGTCAGTGAGAGCCGACTCTGAAGCTGTGAGTTCTGATGAGATTAATATAAATCGCTTTCCTGTATTATAACTGCGTGCGCTTGATAATAACGACGTGCTGACGGACGTGTCGATAAAGTGGTGTTTTCTTCAAAATGACGGCAAATGCGCATTCGCATTTAATTGGACGCATTGCGGTTAACTAAGCACTTAATCAGCACTTTTCAGAAGTCGACAGCGAAGCGCAGCCTTTGGATTTATTTTTAAGGAACGGTGGTTAATATGTCATTAGTTGAGATACTTTTAATCGGTGTCGGGCTTTCTATGGACGCTTTTGCGGTGTCTGTCACAAACGGAATGACTGCTAAAAATATTAAGCTTGGTTGGACGTTTGCAATCGCCGCCTGCTTTGGCTTCATGCAGGGCTTGATGCCGGCAATAGGCTTCATCCTCGGCTCGACCTTTACTTCATATGTCGAAGCCTTTGACCATATTATTGCGCTGGTGCTTTTGGGCTTTATCGGCGGTAAGATGCTTATTGACGGTGTCAAAAATAAGGACGAGACCTCCGGAACAGGCTGTGTATTAACTGTCGGCGCATTGGTTTTGCAGGGAATAGCTACAAGTATCGACGCATTGGCTGTCGGAGTGTCGTTTGCGGCAGTTATGAAAAGCTATAACGAGATGCTCATTGCTGTTGCAGTGATTGCTGTTACAACCTTTATATTGAGCTTTATCGGCGTGTTCGTCGGAAAGAAGTCGGGTGATTTTCTCAATAATAAGGCACAGATAGTCGGCGGACTCATTTTAGTTGCGATAGGAGTGAAAATTTTTGTTGAACACGTTTTCTTCTGATATATCACTTGCGATTTTTGATCTGGACGGCACTTTGGTCAATACCATTGCGGACTTGGGCAACAGTGCCTCTTACGCATTGAAAAAGTACGGTTTCCCCGAAAGAACTACCGAGGAATATACACGCTTTGTCGGAAACGGCACATATATGCTGATAAAACGCTGCCTGCCGGAAGCTGTTCACGATAATGATGACATATGTAAAAAGGTGCATACTGCATTCAGCGAGCATTATGCTTCACATTATGCGGATACTTCTTATGCGTATGAAAATATGGGCTTTGTTTTGAACGAGCTGAAAAAGAACGGTGTAAAGCTATGTGTCCTTACAAACAAGCCTAACGCTTTTGCCGAGGGTGTATTGAATAAGTTCTTCCCGTCTGATACATTTGATATTATTATGGGCAGCCGTGAGGATATGCCTAAAAAGCCTGACCCTACGGCGGAAAATTATATTATTTCTCAGATCGGCGCTGTAAAGGGAAGAGTCATTCACATAGGTGATTCCGACGTCGATGTCTTTACTGCACATAACGCAGGCGTAAAGTGTATAGGCTGTACATGGGGATTCCGCTCAAGGCAGTCGTTATTAGAAGCAAAAGCTGACTTTATTGCGGACAAGCCTGAGGATATTTTAAAAATTATTCTCAAAAACACTTGAAAACTCGGATTATCTGTGCTATAGTGTATTATTGATAAAACTTATTTAAACGCAATGACGAAGAGAGTAAGCTTAATAAGCGGTTTTAGCCTGATAGGGTGCTGAGTTTTTCTGCGCATCATTCGGGCGTCAGAGAGAAAAGCGTTTGCTGCGAGCTTTTTATTCTGCTTTTAGCCCAAGTTCACTTCTGAGCGGTTTTGCTGAAGCCTTGGCTGTTGAGTCGAGTCGGTTGTAGGTGAAAACGTATATGCTACGTTACAGTGTTAAGGAGTGTTGGCTCCCGAAAATGGGTGGTTTGCAAGATGCGGTCTTGTCTCGTTTGGGGCATGGGCGCTTTTTTATTTGCTTTTTATTATGGGCTGTGTACAGCAAAGAAGGTGACAGTTATTAAGCATTACGATATAATTGTTATAGGCTCGGGACCGGCAGGCTCCAATTTTGCACGAATGGTAAGCCGGAGCTATAAGGTCGCTGTTATAGATAAATCGCACCTTGCGAATGAAAGACCTAAGCCGTGCGGCGGATTGCTCTCGCCGGACGCTCAAAACTGTCTTGCAAGATACGGATTGACACTGCCTAAGGAAATACTTGTAACGCCGCAGATCTTTGCCGTTAAAACTGTCGACTTCAATGCCGGGCTGATAAGGCATTATCAGCGTTCCTATTTAAATATGGACAGGCAGCTTTTCGACGACTGGCTTCGTTCACTTGTGCCTGATACGGTTGATAAAATCAACGGTCGGTGTGTTAAAATATCCGGCAAGCTTGGTGGCTTTACAGTCACTTATAAGACCCCTGACGGTGAACAGTCGGCGACTGCAAAATATATAGTAGGTGCAGACGGCGCAGGCTCTTTGGTACGGCGCACATTTTTCCCGAATGTTAAAATAAGAAGCTATTTAGCCTTGCAGCGATGGTATTCTGCCGACAATATCAAGCCGTTTTATTCTTGTATTTTCGACGAGAAAACCTCGGACTGCTGCTCGTGGTCTATATCAAAGGACGGCTTTTTGATATACGGCGGTGCGTTTGCTAAGAAAAACAGTAAGGACAGCTTTGAAGCGCAATTAATATCTGCCAAGGAAAACGGCTTTACATTTGATGATGAGATAAAAAGCGAAGCCTGCTTGGTTTATCGCCCGAAAAGGACAAAAGAGATTATTTGCGGCAAGGACGGAGTTCTGCTTTTAGGCGAAGCCGGAGGATTTATCAGCCCAAGCTCGCTTGAAGGAATAAGCTGGGCACTGAGGTGCGGCGAATATGCAGCGTGCGCGTTTAACAGCGGAAAAGACCCCGAACAAATGTATAAAAGAAAGACGCAGGGTCTTAAGCTGAAGCTTTGGCTTAAGATGCTGAAATGTCCGTTTATGTACAATCCGCTGCTGAGACGGACTGTTATGAAGCTTGGTATCAATGCAATTAAAATAAACACAACAGACGAAAGGAATTGATTAAAAATGAAGCAGCAACTTCAAAATATTGAGCTGATGGCAAAGGCTGAGCTTGAAAAGATTTCTGACCTTGCCGAGCTTGAAAACCTGAGAATAAAAATCTTGGGCAAAAAAGGCGAGCTTACTGCAATTCTAAAGCAGATGTCGGCACTTACTGCCGAGGAAAGACCTGTAATCGGTCAGCTTGCCAACAAGGTAAGACAGGATATTGAGGCTGATATTGCCGATAAAGCCGCTCAGCTTAAGGCAGCTTTGGCACAAAAGAAGCTTCAGGCAGAGAAAATCGACGTTACTCTTCCCGGAAAGAAGCCGTCGGTCGGAAAGCTTCACCCTATAAATGCCGTTTTAAACGAGGTAAAGGAAATATTCTTGGGTATGGGCTTTGATATAGCCGAGGGACCGGAGGTTGAGTATGACTACTATAACTTTGAAGCGTTGAACCTTCCGCCGGATCACCCTGCTCGTGACACTCAGGATACCTTCTATGTAACGGATAACGTTCTTTTGAGAACTCAGACATCGGGCGTTCAGGTGCACGTTATGGAGAACAAAAAGCCCCCGATAAGAATAATTGCTCCCGGCAGAGTTTACCGTTCGGACGCTGTTGACGCTACGCATTCACCGATATTCCACCAGATAGAGGCTTTAGTCGTTGATAAGGGCATAACAATGGCTGATTTGGTCGGAACGCTTGATATGCTCATGAAGCGTCTTTACGGCGACGACTGCAAGATAAGGCTTCGTCCTCATCACTTCCCGTTCACAGAACCGTCTGCCGAGGTTGACGTTTTGTGCTTCAACTGCGGAGGTAAGGGCTGCTCTATGTGCAAGGGCGAGGGCTACGTCGAGCTTTTGGGCGCAGGAATGGTTCATCCCAAGGTGTTAAAGAATTGCGGAATCGACCCAGAGGTATATTCCGGCTTTGCCTTTGGCTTGGGACTTGAGAGAATAGTTATGAGAAAATACGGAATAAACGATATGCGTCTTCTTTATGAAAACGATATGCGTTTCCTTGAGCAATTCTAAGGGAAAGGGGAAAAGATTATGGATTTATCTATGAAATGGCTTGCAGACTATGTTGATGTCGATGCACCCGTCAAGACCTTCTGCTCCAAAATGACAATGACAGGCTCAAAGGTTGAGGGCTACGAAACTGAGGGCAGTGAGATTTCAAAGGTTGTCGTTGCCAAGCTTTTAAGCGTTAAGCCGCATGAAAATTCCGACCATTTAGTAGTATGTCAGGTAGACGTCGGCGAGGAAAACCCTGTTCAGATTGTGACAGGAGCGCCCAATATCAGAGAGGAAAACGTCGGAGATTTAGTTCCGGCTGCACTTAACGGCTCGACACTTCCCGGCGGAATAAAGATTAAGAACGGCAAGCTCAGGGGAGTGGAGTCAAACGGAATGCTTTGCTCACTCGGAGAGCTCGGTCTTACCGTTCATGACTTCCCGTACGCCATTGCAGACGGCATATTTATCTTAAATGAGGACGACTGCGGCAAGAAGCTTTACCCCGGTATGGACATAAAGGAAGCTATCGGACTGAACGACACGTCTGTTGAGTTTGAAATAACCTCCAATCGTGCAGACTGCTTAAGCGTGCTGGGACTTGCAAGAGAAGCAGCAGCAACCTTTGATAAGCCGTTTAATTATAAGTATCCGGAATATAAGGGCGTCTGCGAGGATATAAATAAGTATCTGGATATTGAAATTGAAAACAGCGAGCTGTGCTATCGCTATATCGGCGGTATTGTCAGAAACGTAAAAATCGGTCCGTCTCCTCTTTGGATGAGAGAACGTCTTCGTGCGAGCGGAGTAAGACCGATAAATAATCTTGTCGATATAACAAACTATGTTATGCTCGAATACGGTCAGCCTATGCACGCATTCGACATCAGATACATCAAAGACGGAAAGATAAGAATCAGAAACGCCAAGGAAGGCGAGACTATAACAACTCTTGACGGTGTTACAAGAGAGCTGTCTCCCGAAATGCCGGTTATAGCTGACGCTGAAAAGCCGGTTGCGGTCGCAGGCGTTATGGGCGGCGAATACTCGGGAATTATGGACGATACAACAACGGTTGTGTTTGAGTCTGCCTGCTTCCACGGAGCGTCGGTCAGAAGGACAGCTAAAAAGCTCGGTATGCGCACCGATGCTTCCGCTCGCTTCGAAAAGGGACTTGATGCAAACGGCACTCTTCCTGCAATTTTAAGAGCGTTTGAGCTTTGCGAGCTTTTAGGCTGCGGCGAACCGTTTGATACACTTATAGATAAAAACTGCAATACCAAGCCGCAGGTAACCGTTCCGTTTGACCCTGAGTGGACAAATGCTTTCCTCGGCACAGATATTCCTGCTGAGGATATGATTAATTACCTTGAAAGAATCGGCTTCGAGGTTAAGGACGGCACGGTTTATTCACCGAGCTTCAGAATCGATATAGAGTCCAAAGCCGATATTGCCGAGGAAATAGCAAGATTCTACGGCTACGATAAAATAGAGGGCACGATAATAACCGGCGTCGCTAACGCCAAGCTGACTGATAAGCAGCACCTTGAGGAAAAGGTTGAGCGCACCTGCGTTGCAATGGGTCTGTCACAGATTAATACATTCTCCTTCATATCGCCGAAGTATTATGATAAAATCTGTCTTCCGAAGGACTCTAAGCTCAGAAGCGGCGTTGTTATAACAAATCCCTTGGGCGAAGACACTTCCGTTATGAGAACGACCGTGATTCCTTCAATGATGGAGGTATTGGCGAGAAACTACAGCCTTAGAAATCCTGCCGTGTCGCTCTTTGAAATCGGAAATGAATACCTGCCTACAGAAGCCGGCAAGCTTCCGAATGAGCCTATGCGCTTAGCCGTCGGAATGTATGGAGACGGCGTAGATTTCTACGATATCAAGGGAACGGTTGAGGGTCTTTTAGACTCCTTGGGCTTAGTCGACTATGAGATTGAGGCTGCAAAGCCCGACTGCGGCTTTGACGAGGTTTCGGCGTTCCATCCCGGAAGAGTTGCCGTTGCCAAAATCGGCGAAATGCCTATAGCAATATTCGGCGAGCTTCATCCCGACGTTTTGGAGAACTACGGTATAGGCGTTAAGGCATACTGTGCAAAGGTATTGATTGCGGAGCTTTTGGATATAGATATTCCGGAAAAGCTTTACAAGCCGCTTCCCAAGTATCCTGCGACTACAAGAGACGTAGCGCTTATCTGCGACGACGAAATACCTGTTGCTGCGCTTGAAAAGCTGATTAAGGGCGCAGTAGGCTCGATTCTTGAAAAGGTAACGCTGTTTGACGTCTATAAGGGCAAGCAGATAGAGGACGGAAAGAAGTCCTGCGCATTTTCAATTTCAATGCGTTCGCATGACGGAACCTTGACCGATGACCAGGCAGACGCCGCAATGAAGCGCGTCGTCAAGGCTCTTAGGACTGTCGACGCTCAGATAAGATAGCTTGAAGCAGCCTTAATTGCATAACTCTGTGAATTTTTTTCAGGTGATATATTTTGAAGCGTTGGCTGACATAATGTCAAGGACATCTGACTTTAGTTATAGAAAAACTCAAAAAATGCTAATATCCTCTTGCTATTTTTGAGTCAAGGGGTTATAATAAGAATTGTTAAAACGGTTTTACGAATAATTAAAGGAGCTGACCTATATGCATGATCAAACTATGACCTTTTCCGTTAAGCAGGATCGAAAAGACGAGATTAAGAATACCTTAAACATTGTATATGAGGCGCTTCTTGAAAAGGGATATAATCCTATCAATCAGATTGTCGGATATATTCTCTCCGAGGATCCCACATATATAACCACATACAACAATGCAAGAAGCTTGATCCGTCATATTGATAGGGATGAGCTGCTTCAGGAAATGGTCAAGAGCTATTTAAAATGATGTGAAAAACGATAAACCGACTGAGGACGTTAAAAGCCTTCAGTCGGTTTTATTTTTTTGCATTAATAAGGGAAAAGCCGTTAATTTAATATTAATTAATTTGTAACCGAAGTGTAGTTGAAAAATGTCTGAAAATGTCGTAAAATATAAGCATGGTCAATGAGTCAGTCGTTTTGTGATGCGTTTTTTGAAAATTGAGAATTATTGCGGCGTTTTTTTAACGCTTCATCAAAAATTTTCTGACGGAAAATGCACAAAGACGATGAAAATAATACCGCTTGTATTTTGTGTGTCTGTGCATAAACTAAGAGAGCAAAAGCTTGTTTGAAACATAAACGTGCTTTTGCAGGACGTGTAATTCTCGAGTTTGCATATGCGAAAAAGGAGAATATTTTAGCTATGATGAAAGCAAGGATTTGTGCGTATCTGCTCGCTTCCGTTCTGGTGACGGGATGCTTTGCAGGCTGCACAGAATTGGAAAACGGCGTTTACTACGACGGACAAATGCAGTCGTCGCCGAATACAGCACTGCCCGAAAGCACGGTGACTACATCAAGAGAGTCTCAGGATTTTGTACCCAACGGAACTCTTAACGATTTTATACCGGACTCGGGTACTGATAATCCTGTTACAAATGCGCCATCAGACAGCGTTCCGGGTGGGGACACCTCGGGCGCAGAGTCGACGACCGTTAATATAAGCGATGCCATAGAGCCGCTTGTAACGGCTTCGGAATGGGATTACAGCTCATTGGACACCGAGAGAAACGGTTACGGTCAGGGAACTCATTTTGATGACCTGAACCGTCCGAGAGGTGCTTTAAGATTTAATGAGGAATATTCAAAATATCATGCCAAGGCTTTAAATGAAACCGAGCAAAAGGTAATATATCTCACCTTTGACCAAGGCTATGAAAACGGCTATACAAGCGTAATTCTCGACACGCTTAAGGAAAAGGGCGTTAAGGCTACTTTCTTTGTCGTGTACGACTATGCAAAGCGTCAGCCGGAGCTGGTACAAAGAATGATAGACGAGGGTCATACCGTAGGAAGTCATTCGTGGCACCACTATTCTATGCCTGAGCTTTCGGTTGAAGAGGCTAAAAAGGAGATAATGGATTTACATGACTATATGATCGAAAACTTCGGTATATGTATGAATAAATTCAGACCTCCTAAGGGCGAGTACTCAGACCTGAGCCTTGCCGTAACCTCGGATTTAGGGTATGAAACGGTGCTTTGGAGCTTTGCCTATGCCGACTGGGATCCGGACAAACAGCCCGAACCGTCTGCATCTTTGCAAAAGCTTATCGACAGAGCACATCCCGGGGCGATATATCTGTTGCACTCAGTATCAGCAACAAATGCTGAAATATTGGGCGATTTTATAGACGCCATGACGGAGCTTGGATATACCTTTGGATGATAAATTATACTGTTTTTGCTGTCTTGTGGATTTAATCTGCAGGTGAATCTGAAATGAGTATATTATTAAGCCGCATCGAGCTAAGCTGTTCGATGCGGCTTTGCCGATTATTCATTTTTCTGTGTCGGTGCAAATGACCTTTGCTCTACATATGCCATCATTTTGTTATACCTTATGACGCTGTATAAAGCTGCTGCAACGCTTGCCGCAATGCACAAAACCCCATTATAAACAGCGCCTAAGGCGAACACGGCTGCAAAAATGATTGCTGCCAACACGAATTGCAGCAGGTGGTCTTTTCTCCACTTTCGCTTATAGTACGCCATTCTTTCTTTGAGAGTGAATACGCTTTGCTTCAAGCACTCCTTTATGTTTTCGTCGGCAGTTTGACGGAATTCGGTGTCGCCGAGCCTTTCACCGACCAGAATCTCGTTTATGGATACATCATATTTTTCGCTGAGAATCGAAAGCATTTCAACCGGCGGAAGATAGTTTCCGGTTTCCCAGCGAGAAATTGTCTTGTTTGTAACGCCGATTTCATCTCCGAGCTGAGATTGCGTTAGTCCGTGCTCTGTTCGCAGCTGTGCTAAAAACCTGCCCACCCTAATCATGTCCATAACTTTTTGTCCTCCTTGTTGACGGATAGTGAAGTTATTGTATCAAAGTTTTTAAGGTTTGTATTTACCATAAACATAGAATCAGCGGACATTCGTGAAAATAAGCCTAATTGTCACGAAATTATCTCATAGTGAGTGCCGGCAGTTTCCTTTGTGGCGTATTCAGAGACAGAGAGAACCCTTGCCTTGAGCGGTGCTTTGCCCATATTGATCTCAATGATATCTCCGACCTTGACGTCATAGGAAGCACGGGCAGGCTTGCCGTTTACCGAAACTCTGCCTAAGTCGCAGGCTTCATTGGCGACAGTGCGCCTTTTTATCAGTCTTGTAACCTTTAAGTATTTATCAAGTCTCATATTTATCATTCCTTTAATATTTTTAATGACCAAAAATTAAAACCCGACTCAGCACCATAAGCCAAGTCGGGCAAAACAGCATTTTTACTTTGCAACAGAATCCTTTAATGCCTTTCCTGCCTTAAAAGCGGGAACCTTTCTTGCTGCAATGGCAATCTTTTCACCGTTTCTGGGGTTGACGCCTTCCTTAGCTGCACGCTCTCTGACTTCAAATGTTCCAAAGCCTATAAGGCTTACCTTGTCGCCCTGATTGAGTGCTTCTGTTATTGTCTCGATAACGGCGTTGAGAACCTTCTCGGAATCCTTCTTTGTAAGTCCTGCCTTGTCAGCTATTTTGCTGATGAGTTCAATTTTTGTCATTTTAATATCCTCCAATTTTCTTGCGTTTTCAGCATCATCCCATTAACGTGGCTAAGATGCGATTGATACCCTATTATTTTATACTTATTTCATCAAAAATACAATAGCCTTATTCGAAAATCTGCGATGTTATTTTATTTTTGTTGCATATGTCCAACAAAATAACCGTCAGTATGTAAACAATCACAGCAAATAATACAGAAATCCCTATGGAAAGAAGGCTGTTCAGCCTTGTCTGAAGGTAATTATATACCGAATAAGCGCCTATGCAGCTTACAGCAGACGTCAGGCACGGCACTACAGTCGACCAAACAGGCTTCGCTGCAGTTCCCGTGAGGCGGTACAGTGACGCTATTGACCATATGCACATTACAGCGTAGCTGATAACAGTTGCAAGCGCCGCCCCCGTTAAACCGGACTGCTTCATGGGGATAAAAACTGAGTTTAGAATAAGCTTCAGTATAGCTCCGACCAGCGTTATCTTAACCGGAAGCTTGGCGTATCCTATAGCTTGAAGCATTGAGTAGGCGCAGGCTGATACGGCAAGGAATGCAGTTCCCAAGCTCAGCACAGAAAGGGGCAGATGTGAAACCGAAATCTCTGCGTAGCGTGATGAGAATAACAGCTTTAGTATCGGCTCGGAAAATATAGCTAAGCCGAATCCTGCCGGAATCGATATGTATGCAGACATTAAAACCGCACGTTTAATTTCGTGCGATACTCCGCTGCTGTCGCCCTTGGCTTTCAGCTCGGCGATTTTCGGAAAAGCACTTTTCCCGAAAACGGAGCAGAGCGACGGCGCAAGGGTGAATATTGCCATTGAAAGACCGGTGAACGAGCCGTATAAAAAGTTCGGAAGCTCCTTTAGCTCAACTCCTCCGGAGATTATTGCGGAATACTTTTGAACGTACAGCTCAGGATGCTTTCTGAGCGAGTTCTTTAAAATCAAAATGATTGTCGACAGGTCAATAGTGTTTATTAAGCTTGAAACAAGTGACGCCAGAGCTATGGGGGATATAAGCTTAATAAGCCTTGTCAAGATCTTTTTTTGCTCGCCGAGATCAGTGTCACTGCGCCTGACTGCGCAGTCCTTCGGGTCACGCTTTCGCAGTACCAAATATGCCATGCCTGCAAGATCCGATAGTGCTGTGCCCAAAACCGCCGCGGCGGAGATATAGGGCAGGGCACAGCCGATTGCCTCGTATTCGTTGACGCAAAAGCGCCCGAAAACCTGCTGACCGCTTGAATACATCGCCATGGCGTATTCCTTTGTCAGATAAGCTAAGCCCAAGCCTGTTATCAGCTTAACTGTGGAGTCGACCATCTGAGATACGGCAGTGGGCGTCATGTTTCTTAAGCCCTCATAATAACCGCGATATACAGCGGTAACAGTTCCGAAGAACACGCACGGCGCTATCGCCGACACAGACATAGCCGCCTCGGGATTGCCGATTATGCGTTCGGCTATGAAGCGTGAGAATAAAAGAGGAATGAGTGTCAGTAAAAGGCTTATAGCTCCGAAAAACACGAGAGCAGTCCTTTTGGTTCGGTTTATTCTGTCCCATCTTTCAAACGCTAAATCCTCGGATACCATCTGAGCAATTGCAGGCGGAAGACTTGCGGCGCACAGCGCATAAAGCGGCATAAACACAGCGTAGGCGCTTGAATAGTAACCCATACCCGTTCCGCCCAAAAGGTTTGCAAGCGGTATTTTCAGTATCAGTCCTGCAATTTTTGATACGAACACCGAAATCATCAGCAAGAAAGACCCAAACAGCACACTCTGTTTTTTCGTTATAATCAAGTCCCTTCAAAGCGTTGTACTTTCTGCCTTGCACAAAAAATTTCTCATGCGGTCGGGATGAAACGCATTTATGTTGTCCGTGCAAAACAGTATTTGTCCTATTTTATTAAGCGGATGAGACAAGTATACTTATTTCGGAATTTTTTATGGATTTTCGGCTCACTTTTGTCGCTTGCACTTTATGAATTGTTATGCTATAATGATTTGGAGTCAGAGACTTCAAATCTGACTGTGTAGTTATAATTAATAATTTAAGCGTTTCATTTTCTAAACGCTGTAGCGGCAAACAGATTATGCGCTGCACAGTATTAAATAGGTTTATATTAGTTTTCGCACATATGCAGGCTGTTTGTCTTGCGTATGTGCTGAAATTTGAGTTATACTATTTGATTGAGATTATATGATAATGATATATTGCATTGCGCAGCAGAAAGCAATCTGCTGTGAGCAGCCTTACTTTGCTTTTGAAAGGAATGATTATTAATACATGGCAGCAAAAAAGGAATACGGCAATGAAGCCATAAGATCGCTTAAGGGAGCGGACAGAGTAAGAAAGCGTCCTGCGGTTATATTCGGCTCTGACGGTCTTGAAGGCTGTAAGCACTCCTGCTTTGAGATTGTTTCAAATTCCATAGATGAAGCAAGAGAGGGCTACGGAAACAAGATAACGGTCACACGCTATAATGACAATTCTATAGAGGTTGAGGACATGGGCAGAGGCTGTCCTGTTGACTTCAACAAGTCTGAAAACCGCTTCAACTGGGAGCTTGTTTACTGCGAGCTTTATGCCGGAGGAAAGTACGACAACGTTTCGGGCGAGAACTATGAGTATTCACTGGGCTTAAACGGCTTGGGAGCGTGCGCAACACAGTATTCATCTGAGTACATGGACGTAGAGGTTGTAAGGGACGGTTATTTATATAAGCTACACTTTGAAAAAGGCGAAAATATAGGCGGTCTTTCAAAAGAACCGACTAAGCGCCGTCAGACAGGCACAAAAACTCGCTGGAAGCCCGATTTAGAGGTATTTACGGATATTTCTATAGAAAAAGAGTACTTCTGCGATGTCTTAAAGAAGCAGTCGATAGTCAACCCCGGCATTCGCTTTGTTTTGCAGTATCAAAATGAAGACGGCGGCTTTGAAAGCTTTGAATACCTATATGAAAACGGCATTTTAGACTATGTAACAGAGCTTCTGGGCGACAGCGCACTGACCACGCCGAGGCTGTGGACAGCCGAACGCAAGGGTAAGGACAGAGACGATATGAATGAATACAAGGTTAAGTATAACTTTGCATTCGCTTTTTCAAAGACTGTCAAGGTAGCCGAGTACTTTCACAACTCAAGCTTCTTGGAGTATGGCGGTTCAACCGAAAAAGCTGTAAGGCAGGCGTTTACTTCTTACCTTGATTCATATATGAAGCAAAATAACAAGTACCTCAAGAGCGAAGCTAAAGTACAGTTTGTCGATATCGAGGACTGTCTGGTTATGGTTTCAAGCTCGTTTTCAACTCAGACCTCATATGAAAACCAGACTAAAAAGGCTATAAACAACAAGTTTATCTATGACGCCGCCGTTGAGTTTTTAAAGCATCAGCTTGAGGTTTACTTTATTGAAAACCCCGAGGACGCTCAGAAAATCTGCGACCGGGTGCTTGTCAACAAGCGCTCAAGAGAGAGCGCAGAAAAGACAAGAATCAACACCAAGAAGATGTACGCCGAAAAGCTCGACATGGCAAACATGGTAAAAAAGTTTGTCGACTGCCGAACCAAGGACATTTCCCAGCGTGAGCTTTATATAGTGGAGGGCGACTCGGCTTTAGGCTCTGTCAAGCTCGCAAGAAACGCCGAGTTTCAGGCTGTTATACCCGTCAGAGGAAAGATTTTAAACTGCTTAAAGGCAAGCTACAATAAGATTTTCGACAATGAGATTATAACGGATCTTATGAAGGTCTTAGGCTGCGGCGTAGAGGTTAAAAGCTCTAAGAATAAGGATTTATCTTCCTTTAATTTAAATGCTCTGCGCTGGAACAAGGTAGTTATATGTACCGATGCCGACTACGACGGCTTCCAGATCAGAACGCTTATTTTAACAATGCTCTATACTCTTGCGCCGACACTTATCGAAAAAGGGTACGTCTACATCGCAGAATCACCCCTTTATGAAATCAACACTAAGGACAGAACCTATTTTGCATACGACGAGAGCGAGCGAAACGAGATAATGAATCTTATCGGGTCTGCAAAATATACAATACAGCGTTCAAAGGGACTCGGTGAAAACGAGCCTGAGATGATGTCATTGACCACCATGAACCCGGATACAAGGCGATTGATAAGAGTGACACCCGACGAAGCCGAGCACACAAAGTTTATGTTTGATATGCTTTTGGGCGACAATCTTTCGGCTCGAAAAGAGTTTATCAACAACAACGGTCACGACTATCTTGAAATGGCAGATATAAGCTAAGGAAAAGGGGGAGAGGTATTTTGGCAAAGAAGAAAAAAACAGAGGAAAAGTCGGTTAAGCTTTCCCAAAGACACGCTGATGCTTATATTAACGGTGCAGGAACGGTTGTCGGTGAACCTATAACCGTCACGCTTGAGAAAAACTATATGCCGTATGCCATGAGCGTTATAGTCTCAAGAGCCTTCCCAGAGATTGACGGCTTTAAGCCTTCTCACCGAAAGCTTTTGTACACCATGTACAAGATGGGTCTTTTAACAGGCGCAAGAACAAAGTCGGCTAATATCGTCGGACAGACAATGAAGCTGAACCCTCACGGCGACCAGGCAATTTATGAAACAATGGTGCGCCTTGCAAGGGGAAACGAGGCGTTGCTGCACCCATATATAGATTCAAAGGGAAACTTCGGCAAGGCGTATTCAAGCGACATGGCATATGCCGCTTCAAGGTATACTGAGGCAAAGCTTGACCCCATATGCAAGGAGCTTTTCGCTGATATCGACAAGGACACGGTAAACTTTGTCCCCAACTATGACAACACGATGACCGAGCCTGAACTGCTTCCGGTTACGTTTCCGTCTATCCTTGTCAACTCAAATGTCGGAATCGGCGTTTCCATGGCGAGCGCAATATGTCCGTTTAACCTGCGTGAGCTGTGCGAGGCGACAATTGCTATTATAAGAGACCCCGATTATGACGCATTAGAGTCGATGAAGGGTCCCGACTTCCCTGGCGGAGGATATATGATTCACGATGCGGAAAAGCTAAGACAGATTTTCGACACCGGCAGGGGAGCGGTCAAAATCCGTTCAAGGTATACCTATGACAAGGACGCAAACTGCATCGAAATAACCCAGATTCCGCCGACTACAACCGTTGAAGCAATAATCGAAAAGGTTATAGAGCTTGCCAAGGGCGGAATGAAGGAGGTCGCTTATATCCGTGATGAAACCGACTTAAGCGGTTTGAAAATTGCTATTGACCTAAAAAGGGGAACGGACCCCGACGCTTTGATGCGCAGGCTGTACCGTGAGACTCCTTTGCAGGACAGCTTTTCGGCTAACTTCAACATCTTAGTAAACGGCTACCCGAAGGTTTTAGGCGTCAATGCCATAATCAGGGAGTGGATAAGCTTCAGAGTCGGATGCGTTAAGCGCAGAGTGAGCTTTGATTTGGGCAAGAAAAAGGAGAAACTGCACCTTTTAGAGGGCCTTGAAAGGATTCTTTTAGATATCGATAAGGCTATAAAAATCGTAAGAGAAACCGAAGAGGAATCTGAGGTTGTTCCAAACCTTATGATAGGCTTCTCAATTGACGAGATTCAGGCTGAATACGTTGCGGAAATCAAGCTCAGACATCTGAACCGAGAGTTTATCTTAAACAGAATATCCGATATCGAGCAGCTCAAGGCTGAAATAGACGAGCTGACGGATATTCTGGGCAGCGACAGAAAAATCAAGCTTATCATAATAGACGAGCTTAAAAAGGTATCAAAGGAATACGGTCAGGACAGGAAAACCGAGATAATTTACATCGATGACGAGCCGCTTGAAAAGCCGCAGAAAGAAATCCCGGACTATCCGTGCAGACTGATACTGACTAAGGAAGGCTATTTCAAGAAAATAACCATGCAGTCTTTGCGAATGTCAGGTGAGCAGAAGCTAAAGGAAAACGATGTCATATCGCAGGAATTTGACTCAACTAACCGAGCGGAGCTGTTGTTCTTTACAGATAAAGCGAATGTGTATAAAGCGAAGGCTTCTCAGTTTGCCGATTCAAAGGCGAGCCTTTTAGGCGACTTCATACCTGTTGCCTTGAAATTTGAGGAGAGCGAAAGCATTGTTTCAATGGTTGTAACGCTCGACTACAGCGGATGCTTGATGTTTGTCTACAAAAACGGCAAGGCTGCAAAGGTAGCTCTTAAATCTTATGAAACAAAGACAAACCGCAAGATGCTTCAAAAGGCTTATTCTGATAAGTGCGAGCTTGTAGAGATACTGAACGTCGGCGAAGGGGCGGACGTCATGCTGCGCTCAACCAACGGCAGGGCAATACTGTTTAACTCAGGCATGGTTCTTCCCAAGGCGTCCAGAGACACTATAGGTGTTCAGGTCATGACCTTAAAGGCTAAATCCGACGTTGAGTCTGCGCATATAATTTCGGAGGAAAAGTCCTCAGAGCTTTCAAAATACCGAACTAAAACGCTTCCGGCGGCAGGCCCGTTTGCAAAGGATTTGTCTGATCCCGACCAGTTTACATTGTGATGCGGTAAGCTGATTTGATATATAATGTATGAAAAAACTGCATGAAACACTGATATAGTGATTCATGCAGTTTTTAACTATATGCTGAATGCGAAAATTATTTGATTCCGATTGCTCCAAGCCTTATCCGTTCGGCGATTATATCACTTCATATACCTAATCAATGCAACAAGATGATTGAGCTTTTCGCTGTCTAAACGCTTGGCTGCGCTCATAAGCTCATGGAGCTTCGCCGGGTCTGCGCATTCGATGTCGAAAAACTCAGACGGACTTATTTCTAAGTAATCGCAAATGTAGAAGAACACCGCCATCGACGGCAGGCTTACGCCGTTTTCAACATTGTTGATGTATGCCGGACTTTGACCCAAGGATAAACTCATATCTCTTGCAGAAACGCCCTTTGCCATTCTCAGCTGAGCAAGCCGTTTTGAAAAAGCTTCTTTATCCATAAATTATGACAGCTCCTTTCTCCGCAAGGTATTGAACCGTTTGAATGTCAGCAAAAGCAAAGAAATCTTTAAGCCTTATTTATTGATTCAATTGTTCACAACACTTATTGTATATGATTTTACTATATACATTAGCGGTTTATGAATAAATATTTCATCAATTTGTGTTGACAAATCTATTTTAAATAGATATAATGATTGTGTTGCCGATTTTCGTGACTAATGAACAAAAAAGTCCGTGCGAAATCATTGCTTAAGATGATTCGCACGGAGTATCGGTGTATTATTTAAAAAGAAATGTAAGGCTGTTATTCGGCAGCTAATCTACGTTATTGAAAATCTCCATTCCTAAGATTTTGATAACAGTGCCTTCTGAATACTGTGCCACGGATTCCATGTCGGGATTTAGCCTGTGGACGTCTTCAATGCTGTATAAAACTGACTTGTACACAACCGTTCCGCCGTCCTTGAGACGCATCGGAACAGGTATGAGCAAAACGATTAATGCAATAGCAAGAATCCATACAAGAATTTTTTTATTCTTCATATAAAAGCTCCTTCCTGTGTGCTTCGCATTAGGCATGAATCAGCTTTGCTTTATACATGGGTAATGGTTTACTTGCTTACTATTGATATCTTAGTAAGCACGCTGTTTTCAAAGTTCAAAACAGCAGTCATTGTTTCAGCGGATATGGTTATTTTGCTGGTTTCCTCTAAGCTGATATCGATATTGAACGCTGCAAGTGCGTCTTCCAACGAATCTCCTATGCGAACGCCCTTGAAGCTTATGTCTAAAGGACAACCGGAGTTGCTTATTTCAATCTCGGTAAGACCGCCGGTGAACACTGAAGGAGAGTCGAATGAAAGCCTTCCGCCTATAAACAGCGCAGTTGAGCTAATTCCGTCTGAGGTAGAACCGCTCGCAGAATTTTTGTAAACAGAGTCAAGCTTTTTAGTTGACACTTCATCTTTCAGGTATATAGTGTCGTTTCCTGCTGTGATTATCATCCAGCTGTCCGAAGCGTTGACCTTTATGCTCTTTACAGGCGCTTCAATCGGTGCTGTCGGTTCTTCAGGCTGAGTATTGGCGGAAACGGTATCGCTGTATTGCTTTATTCCCATACTTACCATTGAAAGCTCTTCAAGGTCGCAAAGCTTGTAGTTCTCGCCTAACACCTTTCGTCTGATATATCTGGTCAGCTCTTTTACTGACGCCTTGTGGACGTAAAGCGCAGGGTTGTTGTCTGTAGTGGTAAGATATTCACGCTCTGCGTCGAGTATGCCCATATCGGTGTTGCCGGGGTTGACGTTTTCATAAACACGGTGGTATGCAAGGTCTAAGTCGTTAAGGGAATAAACATCGTATATAAGCTCATCGATAGCAGTGACATATCCGTCTTTTCTTAAGAACAGGCTTGCTATGATTTCATCGCCCTCGCTGTAGGCAGGCATACCTAAAATCTGGTCGTCCTGAGTTCCTCTCAGCCAAACGTATACCGTTTGATCCGAGGATTTCTGATTGAGATAGTCATAATCTATTTCAGCGCTGTAAAGGGTGTATCCTCCGGATTTCGGTACAGGAACGCTCGCATTTGTCACGGGATACTGAATTGTCATCCTGACAAGGCTTGCACCGAGTGTGTCTGATGCGTCCTTGAGCTGGTTATTCAAAATGTCATAGAAGTTATAAGCCTTTGAATAGCTGAGGTCAACGCCGTCGCCGAACACATTATTATCGGCTTCAATCGCTTCGACAGCTTCCTCTACAAGAACGTCGCCGAAGTTGTTAAATTCAGAATCATCGCCGAGTGCGGAATAGTTTTTTAACGAATAGCTCGAATAGTCGCTGTCGGCATTTTTCTCAAGAGCCTTGTAATCATCGTATACATTGGCGTCACCGCCGGCTCTTTGACGAGTGCTGAACAAAACATAGTCCTCTGTGTAGTATTCGCCGGTGTAGCTCTCTGCGTTAAGATTAGTCGGTATGGCATTGGACGGCGGCAGGGAGTTGTCATAATCGGTATCTGTGTCCGGTGTAAGAGGGAAATTGACGTCGGTATCATCCGGCTCAACATATTCATTAGGCTCGGGCATTTCACCTGAGGTATCGTAGGAGTCGATATTGCTGTCAAATGAATCCGTATAGGTTGACTTAAGCTCTGTTTCCTGCTCGGAAATGAAATTCTGCCCGTTCATATCAGGCTCGCCTGCCTCGTCCTCAATTGTTTCATCCGAAGCAAGATTTGCATTGTCGGCGTTCTTAACCGAAAAGTAATTATTTCCGACAAGCGAGGCTGTTCCTACTATTGATACAGACGCTATAAGGCAGGCGGCAATAGCTACATACTTATACAGCTTGATCTTTGAGCTGTTATCCATTGAACCGCCGTCAGATACGGTTATCTTAGCCTCGGAAGGATTAGCCGCAGCTTCGATACATTTTTTCTTAAGCTGTTCCTTAAAGTCGGAGCTCAGCAAAATCTGACCGACTTCTTTTCTATAATCAGATACATTCATCGCCAAACTCTCCTTCCAGCATAACGCTTAATTTTTTTCTCGCTCTCATCAGAAGTGAGGACACGGTATTCTGATTTGAATTCATTATTTGGGCTATCTCTTTTATGGGGTAGCCCTCAAAATAGTAAAGGTAAACGACATTTCGGTATTTCTCGGGCAGGGCCTTGACGGCACTTAAAACAGTTCCGTCTGTTTTGTACTCGTCGGTAACCGGAATGTTTTCGGAAAGTTCTATATTCGGATGAGTATAGACTTTTTTGTTGTAGTTTTTGCACATATTAATAGTAACTCTTAAAATCCACGCCTTTTCATGCTCTTCGGATTCGAAATCCGGCATAGTCCGGCATAGCTTTAAAAATACCTCCTGTGTGATATCCTCGGCATAGTGAACGTCGCTCAGCGCATGGTAAGCGGTACGATAAACCATATCCGAATATTTATCAACAACGTTAGATATGTAAACATTGACGTCATTAGTTTGCATAATCTTCACTTGTCTTGCCGATGAACAGCAAAGAGCTCCTTTCTGTCATCTGAATGTTCGATTCATGTTTTCAATAACAATACAATCGAAAAAGCAGAAATATTGCATATAGGAAACATTTTATCAGCTTTTTTTATAAAAGTAAACTGTTTTTCAGAAACAAAATGCGCAGATTAATAATAATTTAGCTTTCAGCCATTGACAAACAGCATGAAATATGTGATTATAATTATGTATTATTATGTAGATAATTAATTATGCGATTATAATAAGCTCAAGATTAATGCTTTTTGCTCGGCGAGGATTTTTATTTTCTGTCGCTGCTGTAGTTTTTATATTGTCAAAAGCTATTAGTTTAGTTGAATTGTCTGATGAGTAGAATTGATTAATTTCGTCCGAGGATTTTGTTCGGATGTTTAGATTATATATAATTTGAAAGGTATCGCCGGTGTGATACTGCCATGCTGAATTTAGCCGGTCATCCTTCAAAAGGAAGTGTTGAATTGAAAAAAGTACTGGTTGACGGCCACTACGGAGCCGTAAGCTTAAATATAGGATACTTACTGTCTAAAAGAAACGACCTTGAGGTCATCTGCTTAGAGGACAAGTCGAGGTTTACAAAGGAACAAAGATTAAATCTTCTCAACACGGCTGACATAGTGATAATGTGTCAGTCTGCGCAGACTGTCACGGAAACTCTGCCGTTAATTGAAAACAAGTCTACTAAGGTGCTGGATACGTCGAACGCTTTCAGGCTGGCTCCCGGATGGGCATACGGACTGCCTGAGCTGTCCTTTGAGAACAGAAGAAAGATAGCCCTGTCCAAATATACTGCACTGCCCGGTCAGATGGCGACCGGAGCGTCTATACTCTTAAATCCGCTCGTTAAGTCGAGGATTGTTCCGCCGTATCATCCGCTGATTCTTAACTCTGTTATGGGCTACACCAGCGGCGGCGCCAATATGATAGCCCTATATGAGAGTGACAATCGACCGAGCGGTCTTTCCGGCGCGCGTCAGTACGCTTTGGATCAGTCAATGATGCAGCAAAAGGAGATTATGCACGCCTGCGGTATTTCCTATCGACCGGCACTTAATCCCATGATAGACGATTACCCCAACGGCATGACAGTGACATGTCCCTTGCACCTGCGGACACTTTCGAAGCGTCTTCACGCAAAGCAGGTGTGGGAATACTTTGCAAGGGCATATGAAAATGAACCTATTATTGACGTTATGCCGTACGAAAACAGCGTCGAGAATTTAGGCGGATTTTTGGATTCAAATGCTTTGGCAGGTTCAAATAAAATGCAGGTATTCGTATTCGGCGACAATGATATATGCCTTCTTGCGGCGAGATATGACAATTTGGGCAAGGGCGGAGCAGGCGCGGCGGTTCAGTGCATGAACATAATGCTCGGACTTGATGAATTTCACGGCGTTGTGTGATCGTCATGATATTTCTTATCATTTTATGTTGACAATTGCGATTTGCTGCTGTATAATATCAAACGAATTAAATATTAATGTGACTGCGTTAAACGGTCACGGCCTTATCGAGAGAGGTGGAGGAATCTGGTCCTATGAAGCCCGGCAACCTGTTTTCAAGGTGCTAAATCCAGCGGTTTATCCGAAAGATGAGGGAATACAGTAAAAGTATCTTTCTGCGTTCGGACTTCGGACGCAGTTTTTGTTTTTCAAGTAAATTAATTGACGCTTAGCTTGTGTGCTGTCTTAATCTGAAGAAGCCGAGCTGAGCTTGAAAGGATTGTATAAAAATATGAGAACACTGTTTACATCGGAATCAGTAACAGAAGGACATCCAGATAAAATATGCGACCAGATTTCGGACGCTGTTTTGGACGAATGCCTTCGCCAAGACCCGTATTCAAGAGTAGCCTGCGAGACTACCTGCACAACCGGACTGGTTTTGTGCCTTGGCGAAATAACGACAAAGGCATCACTTGATATTCAGGAGATAGTCCGCAATGTCGTAAGAGATATCGGCTATGACAGAGCAAAGTACGGCTTCGACTGCGATACCTGCTCGGTTTTGACATCGATTCACAAGCAGTCACCCGATATTGCCATGGGTGTTGACAACGCCTTGGAGGGCAGAAGTGATAACGAGTTCGACACCGGCGCCGGCGACCAGGGAATGATGTTCGGCTATGCCTGCAACGAAACCCCTGCACTTATGCCCATGCCTATATACTATGCACACGAGCTTGCAAAAAAGCTTACATCTTTGAGAAAAAGCGGAGAGCTTAAGTATCTTCGCCCCGACGGAAAGAGCCAGGTAACAGTTGAATATGAAAACGGCAAGCCTGTTAGAATTGACACAGTGGTAATATCCACTCAGCACGACCCTGATGTTTCTTGGGAAACGATACATGATGATATCATTGAAAAGTGCATAAAAGCGGTCATACCTGCTGAGCTGTTGGATGAAAAGACAATATATTACGTCAACCCGACAGGACGCTTTGTTATCGGCGGACCTCAGGGGGACTGCGGCTTGACCGGCAGAAAAATAATTGTTGACACCTACGGTGGATATTCATACCACGGCGGTGGAGCGTTCAGCGGAAAGGATCCGACTAAGGTCGATCGCTCGGCTGCGTATGCCGCAAGATACGTCGCTAAGAATATAGTGGCGGCAGGACTTGCCGATGTCTGCGAGATTCAGCTTGCCTATGCGATCGGAGTAGCTCACCCTGTTTCGCTTTGGGTAAGCACGCACGGAACCGGAGCTGTTTCTGACGATAAGCTTGCAGAAGCTGTTAAGAAGGTATTTGACCTTCGCCCGTCAGCTATTATCAGCTCGCTAGATTTGAGAAAGCCCATTTACCGTCAGACCGCCGCATACGGTCACATGGGCAGAGAGGACTTGGAGCTTCCTTGGGAAAGAACAGACAAGACAGAAGCAATAAAAGAAGCAGTGGCGAGTCTTTAAACGAAAGCGGCAGAAAGCCGAGCATATCGGAAAGGGTATTCTTGATTATCTCGGCTGCGGCTGTGCTTGTTTGCGGCTTTGGTGTGACGTATGTAAGAGAGCACACGTCCGACGGAATAGAGCGAATAGAAATACCGGCAGAATCGGAATACGATTTGAGCGTTGTCAACAGTGCGTCTGCTGAGGACTTCATGCAGGTCTACGGCATCGGAGAGAAAAGAGCAAATGATATCATTACTCTGAGGGATTCGATAGGCGGCTTTACTGACATTAAGCAAATCGGTTATATCAAGGGAATCTCAGATGCTGTTTTAGGCAGGATTATCGAACACTTTTACGGCGACGGCTTGCAAAGCCTAAGTGATGAGTCGGATGACAGCGATGAGCATTCAAAAGATAAATCTTCTGATACCGACGCTCAGTAGTGCTTTGATTTTGTCCCGACTTCCATTCAACAAAATTTTTGCTTCCGAAATAAAAAAATTATCAAAAATGTATGTGCTAAAATGATAAGACCCAACAAAAAAGAGAAATGCCAAACGAGATATGGTATAATAA